>NZ_JAOBZC010000013.1:0-123499 GCF_029838645.1 Enterobacter sp. GD03975 | reverse complement strand
CGGTTTTTATGTTCTGGCCCTGGCTCTTTCCTTCACGGGCAGGTTTCTCATAAAAGAAACGCCTTCTTCTGCCAGCAGAGGGCAGAGAAAGCCATACTCCGTTTCGCCATACTGCACGCAGAATTCCTCCCGCCGGTTGTCGCGCCTTCAGTAAACAAGACGCACGATACTCCGGCAGGTGAGCCACGATGCTTTCAGTATCCTGCTGCAGGAAGTGACGTAAAGTCTGGCGCAGGCGCTTCAGCGACACAGTGGCTTCTCCGTGATCCAGACGGGTCTAACCTTAGCGCCTGAGCCACACAGAAAAAATGGTTAATCCGGATAAAGGTGAAAACCAGGAATTTATAAAGGTATGTATAATTTATAAATATTAATTCATATAACCTATTGATAATATTTATTATATTTCAGTTTTGAATTATTACTGACAGTAAACCTCTATTAGCCAGGCCACTACGTATTAAGCACGCTCAGTGTAATAAAATTTTTCTGCTTGCCTCACAAAAAACGATCCTCCCCTTTGATCGAAATTTCATCTTCGCCTATATGACTAGTCATGAAATTTTAAATGACTAGTCATATAGGGAGAGAGCATGAACAATTCACTGCCAGCCAACTTTTTATGGGGCAACTCGGTGTCCAGTATGCAGACGGAAGGGGCCTGGAACGAGGGCGGGAAGGGGATGTCGGTCTACGACATTCGTGAGGCCGGGGAAAACGTTTCCGACTGGAAGGTGGCGACCGACTCCTACCACCGCTACCGGGAAGATTTCGACCTGATGCAGGATCTGGGCATGAACTGCTACCGCTTCCAGATCTCCTGGAGCCGCGTCTGCCCGCTGGGTGACGGCGAGTTCAACGACGAGGGCATCGCATTTTACGACCGCTTTATTAACGATCTGCTCGCCCGCGGTATCGAGCCGATGGTCTGCCTCTACCACTTCGATATGCCGCTGGCGCTGGCGCAGGAGTACAACGGCTTCAACGATCGCCGCGTGGTGGAAGCCTTTATCCGCTACGGCAAAAAGATGATCGACTGCTACGGGGACCGGGTGAAGTACTGGCTGACCTTCAACGAGCAGAACATTTTCCATATGCCGGAAGCGTTCCGCATTTCCGGCTATATGAAGGGCGAGAAGACTCTGCGCGAGTTGTATGAGCTTCAGCACCATGCGATGGTGGCGCACATGTCGCTGACCGAATACCTGCACCAGACGAAACCGGGCCAGCTAATGGGCGGCATGCTGGCGCACCAGCTGATTTATCCGGCCACCTGCAAGCCGCGCGATATCTTCTGCGCCCAGCAGTACGACGAATTCCTCAACCAGAACCTGCTGCGCGTCTTCGCAGGCCAGGGCTACAGCCCGGCGGTGATGGCGGTAGTTGAGCAGGAGGGCTTTGGTGATATCTATCGCGCCGACGATCTCGCCCTGTTCGCGCGCACGAAGAACGACTTTATGGCCTTCAGCTACTACGCCAGTAAAACGCTGGACAGCGATGCGATCCCGGAAGGCACGCCGGTGAACAATTACCTGCTGCACGGCGAGAAAAATAACCCGTACCTGAAGGCCACCGAGTGGAACTGGCAGATCGATCCGCTGGGCTTTCGCACCATCATCACCCGCTATGCCAACGACTGGCGGATGCCGGTCTTTCCGATTGAAAACGGCATAGGGGTGATTGAGTCCTGGGACGGGGTCAACCCGATTGAGGATACCTACCGCATCGACTACCACCGGGCGCATATCGAGGCCATGAAAGACGCGATGTTCGAGGATGGCGCAGAGGTCATGGGCTACCTCGGCTGGGGACTGATTGACATTCTCAGCTCGCAGGGCGACATGCGCAAGCGCTACGGCGTGGTCTATGTCAACCGTGAGAATCACGACCTGAAAGACCTGAAGCGCGTGCCGAAGAAGAGCTACGCGTGGTTAAAACAGGTTATCCATACCAACGGACGCGAGATGTAAGCCGTACGCTGCCGGGCCGTTTTTGTGACTGATTGATGGGAACTATCCGCTATGTCTGAAGCAAAAATAACACCGCACATGCAGTCTTTTGTCGATAAATTTGTTGAGTTCTCGGCGCGCCTGGCAAACCAGGTGCACCTGCGCTCCCTGCGCGATGCCTTCGCCACGGTGATGCCGATTTTCATCCTCGCCGGTCTGGCGGTGCTGGTGAATAACGTGGTGTTCCCGTGGATTTTTGAGGGCGACACGCTCACACAGTTTAAGGTGTGGGGCGAGGCGATCGTCAACGGCACGCTGAACATCGCCGCGCTGCTGCTGGCCCCGATGATTGCCTGGTCGCTGGCGCGCAACAAAGATTTCGACAATCCGGTCTCGGCAGTGGTTATCGCCGTCAGCAGTTTTATCATCATGATGCCGATGCGCTTACAGATTACGCCCGTCGGCAGCGAGGCCACGGTGAACGTCACCCAGGTGCTGACGTTCGCCAATATCGGCTCCACCGGGATTTTCGCCGGGGTGCTGATTGGGCTGCTCTCAACGGAGGTCTTCATCGCTATTTCGCGCCTGAAGGCGCTGCACATTTCGCTGGGGGAAAACGTGCCTCCGGCGGTGAGCAAATCCTTTACCGCGCTGATCCCGACCATTCTCACGCTGTCGCTTTTTGCGGTGCTGGCGGCGCTGCTGGCGAACGTGCTGCACACGGATCTGATCCACCTCATTACGACCTTTATTCAGCAGCCGCTGCGGCTGATCAATACCAGCCTGCCGGGGACCCTTTTCATCTACAGCTTCGGTAACTTCCTGTTCACGCTCGGCATTCATCAGTCAGTGGTCAACAGCGTGGTGCTGGAGCCGTTCCTGCTGATTAACACCAATGAAAACATGCTGGCCTTCGCCAACGGACAGCCGATCCCGCACATCATCAACAACATCTTTGTGCCGACGTTTGGCATGGTGGGCGGTACGGGCAGCACGATCTCGCTATTGATTGCTATCTTCATCTTCTCCCGACAAAAGTCGGCGAAGCAGGTGGCGCGTCTGTCGCTGGCGCCGGGCCTGTTCAACATCAACGAGCCGGTGATTTTCGGCCTGCCGATTGTCTTTAACCTGCCGCTGATGATCCCGTTTGTGCTGCTGCCCGCCATCGGCATTTATTTTGCGTGGCTCTGTACCACGCTGGGGCTGATGTCGCGCTGTGTGGTGATGATCCCGTGGACCACGCCGCCGATCCTCAGCGCCTGGCTGGCGACGGCGGGGGACTGGCGCGCCGTGGTGGTGCAGTTGGCAATCATTGTATTTGGTGTATTCTTCTACCTGCCTTTCCTCAAGGTGGCCGAGAGAGTGGCGCTGAAGAACAGCGGGACAGAAAACTAATCAGAAGGAAGGACGATGGCGGCGAAGTACATCACCATAGCGCGGGAAATCAAAAAACGCATTATCAGCCAGCAGTACGCCGCCAATGAACCGCTGCCGGACCAGTTTGCGCTGGCGGCGGAGTTCAGCACCAGCCGGATGACCATTCAGCAGGCGATGCGCCAGCTGATCGTCGAAGGGCTGGTCTATACGCGTCAGGGGCAGGGCACCTTCATTCGCAAAAACTTTCTCCAGCTATCGCAGTGGGATCTCTCCGGCAGCGACTACTTCGGGGCGACCAAAACCTGGGAGCATTTAGGCACGGTGACGAGCAAGGTAGTGCATTTTGAGCTGCGCTTCCCGAACGAGAAAGAGCAGGCGTCGCTGATGATAAACCCGGATGCGCCGATCTATGACTTCATCCGCCTGCGCTTGCTGAACGGTGAGCCCATGTCGCTGGACGCCACGGTGATGCCGCTCAATCTGGTGCCTGGCCTGAACAAAGCCCATCTTGAAAGTTCGGTGTTCCAGTACGTTCAGGAGACGCTGGGGCTGAAGATCATGGGGTCGTATCGGGTGGTGCGGGCGCTGAAGCCCAGTGCGCTGGATATGCAGCATCTGATCTGCGAGCAAACCGATCCGGTGCTGGAGGTAGAGCAGGTGATCTATCTGGAGGACGGCACGCCGCTGGAGTACGCCCACTGCCGTTATCGCTACGATCATGGCGGCATCGTTATCGTAAATAACGGATAAAAAAAAGCGGGCACCGTGGCCCGCTTTTTTGACGTTTCGCAATCAGTTCAGACGTACCGGCATACCGGAACGGTTCTGAATCGCCTGGTCAACGACGGTCGTTTCAACATCCGCCTGAGAGGTCACGGCCTGCACCGCGCTGGTCAGCTTAATCGGCACGATTTCGTTGTTGTTGATCTGATCTTCGCTGGTGGACAGCGGGTTGTGCACTTCAATGTAACGGCTACCGTCCGGCTCGGAGGTCGCTTTCACCGGTTCGTTGATGAACTGCACGCGCGTGCCGACCGGCACGTTTTCAAACAGGAACTTAATGTCGTCGTTACGCAGACGCACGCAGCCGTGGCTCACGCGCAGGCCGATACCGAAGTTGGCGTTGGTGCCGTGGATGGCATACAGACGGCCAATGTACAGCGCGTACAGACCCATCGGGTTATCCGGGCCGGCAGGTACAACGGCGGGCAGCGGCTCGCCCGCAGCGATGTATTCCGCGTGCATTTTGGCGGTCGGCGTCCAGGTTGGGCCCGCTTTCTTACGCTCAACTTTGGTGGTCCAGTTCAGCGGGGTATCTTTGCCCAGCTGGCCGATGCCGATAGGCAGCACGATCACCGTGTTGGTGCCTTTCGGGTAGTAATACAGACGCATTTCGGCGCTGTTGATCACGATACCTTCGTGAACGGTATCCGGCAGGATCAGCTGCTGCGGAATGTTAAGCACCGTGCCCGCTTTTGGCAGGTACGGGTCAACGCCCGGGTTAGCTTCCAGCATGTTAGACAGGCCGAGCTGGTACTGCGCCGCGAAGTATTCCAGCGGCTGGGTATTACCTTCCGGAACCGTCACCACCTGGTTTTCACCCACCAGACGGCTTCCGTCTGTCGGCAGGGGATACGTCACCGCAGACGCGGTCTTACAAAAACCTACTACGGCTAACGCCGCCGCAAAAAGCGTTGTTAATTTCATGTTCATGTTATGCGAGGTATCTAAGCCATTCTGGCGATGAGTTGATAAGACTGAATCTGTAATGGGAGCGCATTATATGTGCATTCCCGTTAACTGGGAATTCAGATGTGTACGAAATCACATTTTTTTCGATTTTGTTAAAGTTTAGTGGATTACCGCAACACGGGATCTCAATTCGGAATTGTGGCATAATGCCGTGTTTATCACACTTTTCGCAGGAATCTCTCCGTGTTAGTTACCAGCAACGTCACTATGCAGTTTGGCAGTAAGCCGCTGTTCGAAAATATTTCCGTCAAATTTGGCGGCGGCAACCGTTACGGCCTGATTGGTGCCAACGGTAGCGGAAAATCCACCTTTATGAAGATCCTCGGCGGCGATTTAGAGCCGACGCTGGGCAACGTGTCGCTCGATCCGAACGAGCGTATCGGTAAGCTGCGTCAGGATCAGTTCGCCTTCGAAGAGTTCACCGTGCTCGACACCGTGATCATGGGGCACGCGGAGCTGTGGGAAGTGAAGCAGGAGCGCGATCGTATCTACGGTCTCGCCGAAATGAGCGAAGAAGACGGTTACAAAGTGGCCGACCTGGAAACGCAGTACGGCGAAATGGACGGCTACTCTGCGGAAGCGCGTGCGGGCGAACTGCTGCTGGGCGTGGGTATTCCGGTAGAACAGCATTACGGCCCGATGAGCGAAGTCGCCCCAGGCTGGAAGCTGCGCGTGCTGCTGGCACAGGCGCTGTTCTCTAACCCGGACATCCTGCTGCTCGACGAACCGACGAACAACCTGGACATCGACACCATCCGCTGGCTGGAGCAGACGCTGAACGATCGCGACAGCACCATGATCATCATCTCGCACGACCGTCACTTCCTGAACATGGTTTGTACACACATGGCGGATCTGGACTACGGCGAGCTGCGCGTTTATCCGGGCAACTACGATGAGTACATGACGGCGGCAACGCAGGCGCGTGAACGTTTGCTTGCCGACAACGCCAAGAAGAAAGCGCAGATTGCGGACCTGCAATCCTTCGTGAGCCGCTTCAGCGCCAACGCCTCTAAATCCCGTCAGGCAACATCGCGTGCCCGTCAGATTGACAAAATCAAGCTGGAAGAGGTGAAAGCCTCCAGCCGTCAGAACCCGTTCATTCGCTTCGAGCAGGATAAGAAACTGTTCCGTAACGCGCTGGAAGTTGAGGCGCTGACCAAAGGCTTTGATGAAGGCCCGCTGTTTAAAAACTTCAACCTGCTGCTGGAAGTGGGCGAAAAGATTGCCATTCTGGGCGCCAACGGCGTGGGTAAATCCACCCTGCTGAAAACCCTGGTAGGCGAACTGCAACCGGACAACGGTACCGTGAAATGGTCTGAAAACGCGCAGATCGGTTACTACGCGCAGGACCATGAATATGAGTTCGAAAACGACCTGACCGTCTTCGACTGGATGAGCCAGTGGAAGCAGGAAGGGGACGACGAACAGGCGGTACGCAGCATTCTGGGGCGTCTGCTGTTCAGCCAGGACGACATCAAAAAGCCCGCCAAAGTGCTCTCCGGTGGTGAAAAGGGCCGTATGCTGTTCGGCAAGCTGATGATGGAAAAACCGAATATCCTGGTGATGGACGAACCAACCAACCACCTGGATATGGAATCTATCGAATCGCTGAACATGGCGCTGGAGATGTATCAGGGCACCCTGATTTTCGTCTCTCACGACCGTGAGTTCGTGAGCTCCCTGGCGACCCGCGTGATCGAAATTACGCCAGAGCGCGTGGTGGACTTCACCGGTAACTACGAAGATTACCTGCGCAGCAAAGGTATCGAGAGCTAAAAAAAAGCCCGGTGGCGCTTCGCTTACCGGGCCTACGAGCGACTTTGTAGGCCGGGTAAGGCGAAGCCGTCACCCGGCAATGTTCAGAGCACCCACTCGCTCCCTTCAACCCCGTTCACCCGCAGCGTACGTTTTTCCCCCGCCGGTAACGACACCTTCAGCGCTTTCCACGCCGGACGATAGTCACCGCGCGCATTCACCTTCAGGTTGATGGTTGATCCGTCACACACCATCTCCCATTCCACCCACAGCGCGTTGCCGTTCCGGTAGCCCCAGCTTTCGCCGTCATCCTCAAACAGCATCCCTGTGGTGGTGCCGACGCCTTTCACCGGGAACAGCTTCAGCTCACGGGTATCGTCTTTATCGGCACTCACGTGACGGATGCGATCGCTGAGCGGCAAACCGGCCCCGGCGCGCACCAGCAGCGGCAGTTTTTCCAGCGGCGCATCAAGGACGATGGATTGCCCGCCCGCATACCACGCGTGGGTGTAAAAATCGTACCAGCCGGTGTCGTTGTCCGGTAGCCAGACGCGGCGCTCGCGCTGCCCGGCTTCGACGACGCTTGCCACCAGCAGGTCGCGACCCAGCAGGAAGTCATCGCACTCTTCAAACGTCTGCGCGTCGTGCTCGTGATCGAGGAAGGTCGGGCGCAGCATCGGCTCGTCGTCGGCGTGCGCCTGCCAGAGCAGGGTGTAGAGATACGGCAGCAGGCGATAGCGCAGTTCAATGGCGCTGCGGATCGCAGGGGTCACGCCCGGGAACATCCACGGTTCGTTCACGGTGCGATCGTCATTCCAGGAATGGATGGTGAAGCGCGGATGCATCACGCCGTTCTGCACCCAGCGCACGAACAGCTCGGCGTCCGGCTTATCACCAGAGAAACCGCCCACGTCGTGACCGACGTTGAACAGCCCGGACAGGCTCATGCCCAGCCCCATGCGGATGTTATAGCGCAGGGTGTCCCAGTTGGTGCGGTTGTCGCCGCTCCAGGTCTGAACGTAGCGCTGCATCCCGGCGCAGCCGGAGCGGGAGATCAGATACGGACGCTTCTCCGGCGCAAAACGCTGCTGCGCTTCCAGCGAGGCGCGCATCATCAGCAGCGGCATCACCGGACGAATGTGCTTGATGGCAATCTCCTTGCCGAAACCATAGCAGCGCGCTTCCCCGTCCCACACTTCGTACTCGTTGTTGTCGTTCCAGGTGGAGTCGATGCCCATCTCCAGCAACTGCGTGGTCACGCCGTTCTGCCACCACTGCACCGTCTGCGGGTTGGTGAAGTCGAGGTGCGAGCCTTCGTCATCCCAGAAGCTTGAACGTTCAGGCGCATCGGTTTCTGAATCACGAATGAACAGACCGCGTTCCGCCACCTCGCCGTAGCGAGGATGATCCTGCAACAGGCACGGCTTGATGTTGGCCGCAAGCTTCAGCCCCGCATCGTGGAATGCCTGGCTCATCACCTTCGGCTGCGGCACCTTATCGTAATTCCAGTTGAAGACGTAGCGCTTGCCGTTAATCGAGGTATAGCCGGAGGAGAGCTGGAACGAGTCGCACGGAATGGCGTGCTCATCGCACAGGCGGATGAAGTTCATCAGCTGGTTCTGGGCGTCCGGCGCGTCGGTGTAGTGCATGGTCGAGCCGCTGTAGCCCAGGCTCCATTTCGGCCCGAACAGCGTTTTCCCCGTCAGGCGAACAAAGGCTTTGGTGACGTCCAGCGCGCGCTTGCCGGTAAAGATGTAGTAGTCGATGTCGCCCGCTTCCGCCTGCCAGCGGCGATAGGCGGTGTGATAGTTGTCGATCTCGTTACCCAGGTCCAGCCAGCAGCTGCTCAGGTTATCGTAGAACAGGCCGTAGCTCACGTCATCGCGGCGGGTGAGGGTGAACGGGATGTGCTTATAAAGCGGATCGGTGCTGGCGGCGTTGTAGCCCATCGCGTCCAGGTTACGCATCTCATAGCGTTTGCCGTTGCGCTGTAAATCACCCGCTTTCTCGCCCAGCCCGTAGAAACGCTCGTCCTTGCGGCGGCTGAGATAGTGCGCCACGCCGTCGCCGTGGGCGTTCAGCAAGTAGGCGCTGGTCGGGCGATCCTGGACCAGCGGCTGCCATTCGCCCGCATCATTACGGTAGTGCCACTCCAGCCACAGGGGCTGGTGGACGGTGACGCGCAGCTGCTCGGTTGTCACCGTTAACGTGTCATCCTGCTGCGTCAGGGTCCAGGCCGGGCAGGAGAAACCGCTTATATCGTCACGACGGCGACCTTCCCACGGCACGTCTTGTTCCGGGGCGATACTCCAGGTGCGGTCCAGCGCCAGCTCGCCTTTGCGTTTGATCAGCACGCGGAACAGGTTCTGTTCCAGCACGTACAGGCACAGGCGGTGCTGGTTATCCACCAGCAGTTCCAGATGATTCGCAGACTGCTTATCAACGGTCCAGTTTTTCAGGGTTTTCATATGCAATACATCCACTATCAGGCGCGCTTGGCGCGACGTTCAGCAATAAATGCCACCAGGAAGAGAGCGCCAATCAGGTCAAAGAACCCCATGGCGATAAAGAGCGGGTTGAAGCCGATTTTGTCGGCGGTCACCCCGATTAACAGGGAGAACAGGAAGCTGGCGATCCACGCCGCCGAGCCGCGCATGCCGTTGACGGTCGCCATCTGGCCCTTATCAAAGGACTCCACCACCAGCGCGCTCAGCATGCAGGAGATAATCTGGTGCCCGAAGCCGCCGATGGAGATCAGCACGATGGTGATATACGGGTCGCGAGTCACGGCGACGATGGCCAGCGAAATCATCAGGAACGCGCCGGTGACGGAGCTGGCCACCACCGAGTTGACGCGGGAGCAGCCGAACCAGCGGGTGTAGAGCCGGGTGAGGTAGCCGCTCGCCACGCTGCCGAGGTCGGCGGCCAGGAACGGCAGCCAGGCGAACATCGCGATCTGCTTCAAATCCATGCCGTGCTCTTTAGCGAGGTACAGCGGCACCCAGAAGCTCAGCACTGCCCAGGCCGGTTCCGCCATAAAGGCCGGAATGGCGATACCGTAGAAGCGTTTGTTCTTCGAGACGGTTTTCAGCGCGGTCAGAAAGGGCAGTTTGACTGGCGCGGGTTCGTTATCCTGCTTGATAAACGCCAGCTCGTCGCGGCTCAGGTTCGGGTGCTGCTCCGGGTTGTGGTAGAACGCCCACCAGAGGATCACCCACAGCAGCGCCAGCACGCCGGTAAACATAAACGCACCCTGCCAGCCAAACGAGGCGTGGGCAAAGTAGATGATAGGCGGGGCCAGCATGGCGCCAATGGAGAAGCCCACGCCCGCCCAGCCGGCGGCAACGGGACGCTCTGATTTCGGGAACCATTCACCGATGGTTTTGGCGTTCGCTGGGGTGGCGGCAGCCTCAGAAGCGCCCATAAAGAAGCGCAGGATCGCGAGATGCAACCAGCTTCCGGCGCCCGCGTGGAAGATGCACATCAGCGCCCAGATCCCGGCGCAGACCATAAAGCCAATCTTGAGGCCAATAACGTCGATCAGCCAGCCGCACAGGGGCTGGAAAATGGTGTAGGCAATCTGAAACGCGCCGACGATCCAGGAGTATTGCTCGGTGGTGATACCAAGGCTCTCCTTCAGCTCAGGGGCGAGAATACCTAACGAGTTACGGGTGATGTAGTTAACGGTCACGCCAAGAAGAAACAGCACCAGCACATACCAGCGCAGGTTCTTAATGACGCGACGGGTTTTGCTTGTCGCAACAGTGTTATTGATGTCCTGACTCATTTTCTTCTCCACAAGACGGACGGTAGGGGACGTGGGTTCAGGTGTCACACAGCGTTATGCGTTTGAAAGTTATCTGTTTTAGAGTGTTAAGCTGCTATACAACTAGTATGGAAGTTGTGTGACAGGTTCACCTTATGAAAGAAAATGAGCAGGGAATAGTGGATTTTGTGCAAACTTTCTCATAACTGAGGTTCGTTTATCGGCATTATGGCGTTCAGCTAAGTTATTACCTGACAAAGATGCTGTGAAAATTTTTTCATTTCACATCTGGAGCCAGATCACAAAATGGATAAAAGGCTTAAAATCACCGAAATCGCCGCCCGTACCCAGCTCTCCATCAGCACCGTTTCTCGCGTGCTGGCGGGGAAGGCAAACACCAGCGAAAAGGCACGGGCGAAGGTGCTGGCGTGCGCGCGGGAACTGGGGGTAATGGACGGCATGGCGGCGGGGCGTCTGCTGTTAAATAGCCTGGTGGTTTTTGCCCCGCAGCGTGCTTTTGACGAGCGGTCCGACATCTTTTACTACCGCGTCATCCAGAGCGTCGGTAAAGGCCTGGCTTCGCACGAGGTTCGCCTGCGTTACTGCGCGCTGGAGGAGAACGACAGCGACGCGCAGCTGTTTCTGGCCCGGATGAACGAGCCGGATACCCAGGCGGCCATTCTGCTTGGTATCGACGATCCGCATATCCACGATCTGGCGGTGGATGTGGGTAAGCCCTGCATGCTGATTAACTGCCGGGACCGCCACATGCGCCTGCCTGCCGTTGCGCCGGATCATCGCGCCATTGGCGAGCGGGCGGCGGAGTACCTGTTCGAGATGGGGCACCGCGAGGTGATGAACGTGCTCTGCCTGCGCCGGTACACCATGGAGCTGCGCCTGTCGGGGATCCGCGACGCGTGGCACGCCCATAACCTCAGGTTTAACGACCGCCGCGATCTGCTGATGGTGCCGAGCTTCAGCGCCAGAGAGACCGAACAGCTGGTGAGCGAGTGGCTTCACCAGCAGACAGGGAAAGATCTGCCGACGGCGTTTCTGGTGGGCGGCGATTTTATGGCGGCGGGGACCATCAGCGCGCTGCAAAATCACGGTCTGCGTGTGCCGCAGGACGTCTCGGTGATGAGCATCGACGGATTTAATCTGGCGGCCATTCAGGATGTGCCCTTAACGGCGGTGCATGTCCCGCGCGATGAGCTGGGAACCGAAGCGGTGCATATGCTCCAGCAGCGGCTGATGCGCCCGGACGCGCCGGTCGGAACATTGCTGCTGAACGGCACGCTGGCCGTGCGGGAATCGGTACGGCGGATACGTCAGGGAAAACGACGCACCGCCGTTGAGCGGGAAGGGCTGTACGACAGTTAAGCCATGCCCAGCGCGCGCTTGCCGTGAATGTTCAGATCGTTCACGGTGAAGCGGTCCTGCCAGCTTTTCTCATAATCCTCGCGCGGGAAATCGCCCGGTGACGCCCCGGTTTCCAGCGCTTCCTTGACCTTTTTCGCGTAGGCGAGGTTTTTCTCGCACATCGGCGCGGCAGGAATATACATCACGTTGCCCCAGCCCTGCTGATTGTCCACCGGTGCGACGGAGTGGATCACGTCGCAGTGCCACCAGACAGAATCACCGGCTTCCAGCGCCGGAATGCTGGTTAATGCTTCGATCAGCAGCGGGTGCCACTTCTCGGAAATCGGCAGTACGCGCCCCGGCGCCACGCCGCACAGTTCGTCCTCTGGCACATCGTCCAGCAGCGGACGCAGCAGAATGTACGCCATCGCTTCCGGGATCGGCACCACGTGCAGCAGCCCCTGTCCCGGGATCATATCCGACAGCGCCGTCCAGCCCTGGAAGGTGCGGAACACCGAGCATTTGGTGGTGTTATCCACGGTGTACTCTTCCACTTCGGTACGGTGTGCGGCGTTCCACGGATCGTATTTCTCGACGTTGCCGTCAAACACGCGGGCAAAGACCTGCTGATAAGCGGGCAGCAGCCAGCGCTCCAGCGCGCCGGAGTCGGTATGCGCCCCCAGCCCTTTGGAGGTGGTTCCCGGCGGACGACGGCGGATGCGGTCCGGGTAAATCACGCTCACGTCAGGGTCGAACCACTGCTTGCCGTTGCTCTCGAATGTCCATAAACGGTTCAGGAACGACTGTACCTGCGCCATCTCTTCACTCTGGCGCGCCTGCATTTGCGCCTGTGACCAGTAGATCGGGTAAATCTCCGGACGGGAGGCGGTTAAGGTGCCGAAAAAGTTGTCGCCCGGCCCTTTGTACACCTCGTCAAACTTGTTCAGATCGAGGTAATCGAGCATCGACTGATCCCATGCCAGCGTCTGCTCCCGCGGGAAGTGGCCTTTGATCACCGCGCAACCGCGACGTTTAACGGCTTCGCGCTGGGCGTCGGTAATCGTGCCGTTTTTCACATCTGCAAAGGGAATTACCGGCCAGACGGTTTCGCCTTTATTCTTCAGCGCGTTGATTTCCGCCACGCGGGTGGCAATGCTGTCGCTGAGCCTGTCGAACACCGCCTGAACGTCGCCAATCTGGGCCCGTAGCTCGCGTTTCATCTGACGAATTGCCGCTTTGTGGTCCGCCGGCAAGGTTTCACTGGTAAAGGTCATAACTGCCTCGCATCTTTCATTCGAAAGTAAAAGTGTCTACAAGTGATACTTTAAGTTAAAAATAAGTTAATGCAAGTTTAAAAACTTGACGCAAGCCACAGGACGGGAAAAGAATGAGGAGCCGGAGCGAGGCTCCGGCGAGGAAAGGATCAGACGTCGAAAGGAGAGTGGTTGTCGAGCACGGCCTGAATCACGTTCAGCGCGCCCTGATGGTTGTTATCGTCGGTACTGTAGCGGCTAATGTCTTTAATGCTCTGTGCCGCGTTGCCCATCGCAAAAGCGTATTTCACCAGCTTCAGCATTTCCGCATCGTTGCCGCTGTCGCCAATAGCCACGCACTCCTGTGGGGAGATTTTCCAGCGTTTCAGCAGGCGGCTGATGCCGTTAGCTTTGTGCAGGCCGGGGATAATCAAATCGACAAAACCGAAGCCGCTGGTGACGGGCTTCATGATGCCGTCCAGGGAGACATGCAGTTTATCGACCAGGTTCGGGATATCGCTGTCCGGCAGGTTCAGGGAGAACTTAAACAGCACGTCGTCGATTTCACGGTAATCGCTGATGCGCTTTAAGCGATGATAGTGCTTTGACATGAGCGCCACGAAGGCGTCCGGGGCTTTGTCGCTAACGTAGGCGCTTTCCAGCCCGCAGGCCACAAAGTTCAGCCCTTTATCCTTCAGCAGTTCGCCAATAACGATCTGCGACTCATGGCGCGTCAGTTCGCCGTGGAAAATTTGCTCACCGTGATCGAAGACCAGCGCGCCGTTTTCCGCCACGAAGGAGATCTGCTCTTTCAGCTCGGGGAAGAAGGAGATGAGCTGGTAATACTGGTTGCCGCTGGCGACAACGAATTCAATATTGCGGGCGTTAAGCTGTTCAAACTGTGCCTGGAAGCGGTCACGATCGTACTGCTTGGCATCATCAAGGAAAGTTCCGTCCATATCGGTGACGATAACTTTAACGGTCATACTGTGCTCCTGGGTCACTGCGTTTTGAAACATTCTAATAACAAGGTGACGGGGAGCACAAATTTAATTTCATTCGAAAGTAAAAGCAAAACGGCAACCGAGGTTGCCGTTTTTAGACTTGTAGGCCGGGTAAGGCGTAGCCGCCACCCAGCAAATATTTACAGCGTATGCTCAGTACGGGCAATAATATCGTCCTGCGCATCCGGCGACAGGGCGGTGAAGAACGCCGAATATCCCGCTACGCGCACCACCAGGTCGCGGTACTGGTCAGGGTGTTTCTTCGCTTCCAGCAACGTTTCGCGTGAGACGATGTTGTACTGAATATGCCAGCCTTTGTGTACCTCGAAGAAGGTGCGCAGCAGTACCATCAGCTTCTGACGGTCGCTGTCGTTTTCCAGCGTCGAGGGGTTCAGCTTCTGGTTAAGCAGCACGCCGCCGAGAATCGCTTCCGTAGGCAGTTTACCCACGGAGCCGATAACCGCCGTCGGGCCGAGGTGGTCCGTACCGGAGGCCGGGCTTGCCCCTTCCGCCAGCGGGGTGTGGGCTTTACGGCCGTCCGGCGTGGCCATTGTTGCCGCGCCAAACGGCACGTTCGCGGAGATAGACGACGTGCCCGCATAGTAGTTGCCGCCAATCGGGCCGCGGCCGTAGCGCGGGTTGTGGTACTGCTTCAGCTCTTCAATGTAGGTTTCGTAAGCACGGGTCAGCAGCATGTCCACGCTGTCGTCGTCGTTGCCGTACTTCGGCGCGCCGTTGATCAGGCGCTGGCGCAGCTGCTCATGGGTCAGCCCGTCGAAATCATCCGCCAGCGCCGCCGCCAGCTGCTGCTGACCGATTACGCCCTGGTCAAACACCAGCTTCTTCACCGCCGCCAGGCTGTTGCCAAGGTTGGCGATCCCCACCTGTAGGCCGGAAACCCAGTCATACTTCGCGCCGCCCTGCTTGATGCTTTTCGCGCGTTCGATGCAGTCATCCACCAGCGCCGAGCAGAGAATATCGTGGACGTTCTCTTCCAGCATGGTGTCCACCACGTACTCAATCTCAATGGATTTGCGGGTGTAATAGCGGATCTGTTTATCCCACGCCGCCATCACCTCATCGAAATTGTCAAAGTTCCCGGCAGAGAGGGCTTTCTCCTGCGGCAGGAATACCTTGCCGCTGGTGGCGTCGCGACCGCCTTCCAGCGCCGCCAGCATCACGCGGGCAAAGTTGATAAAGCTCATGCCGGTGCAGCGGTAGCCCCATTTTCCGCCCACCGCGGTTTCGATGCAGCCAATTGCGGCGTAGTCATACGCATCGTCGCGCTCCACGCCAAGCTTGATAAATTCCGGGATCACGATTTCATCGTTGTTAAACGCCGGCATCCCGAAGCCGCAGCGGATCACCTGCACGCAGGCGTCGAGGAAGTCGTTGCTCATGCCGGCGTGGTAGCGCACGCTCAGGTTTGGCTGAGTGGAGCGCAGACGGCCGCAGGATTCCAGAATGGCGTAAGAGAGCGGGTTCACCGCGTCCATCGGCTCGTCGTTAACCAACTTCTGGCCGCCAATAGTGACGTTCTGATACAGCGGGCTGCCCGCCGAGGCTTTGGAGTGCGAGCCGGAGCGGATCTTGTTCACTTCTAGCAGCTTCAGCCAGCAGCTGTGCAACAGCTCGATGGCGTGCTCGCGATCAAGACTCTGGTCCAGCTCCACGTCGCGGCGATAGTACGGGTAAAGGTACTGGTCCATACGGGCGAAGGAAACGGAGTGACCGTTGGACTCAATTTGCAGGATCAGCTGAATGAAGTAGCACAGCTGAAGCGCCTGCCAGAAGGTTTTTGGCGGTTCGTGGGCGATGACGTCGCAGTTTTCCGCTATCGCCAGCAGCTCGTCGCGGCGGCTGTCGCGTGTTTCCGTGGCGGCCATTTCACGCGCCAGATCGGCGAAGCGCGAGATGTGCAGGCTTACGGCTTCCAGCACGATATCAATCGCCTTCAGGAACTGGTCGCCGTGCAGATCGTCCAGCACCGTCAGGTTGATGCGCGAGCGACGCTCGGCCACTTTCGCACGCAGGCCGTCGAGGCCTTTTTCCAGCACCAGCGGGAAATTCACCGCCAGGTGCGCGTCACCGGAGGTCATGTTGCCTTCAGCCTTGATGATGCCGGTTTCCAGCAGGCCTTTCTGCTCGTCGGTGAACATGCCATAGCAGCGATCCTGCACCGTCTGGCCGCGCCACCACGGGCAGATCTCATGCAGAACACGTTTATTCTCTTCGCTCACCGCAAAGCCAGCACCCGGACGGTCTGCCAGATCGTCAATCTCTTTCTCGATCCAGGAGACGGTGTATTCCGGGAAGATCGGCGCGGCGCGGACTTCGCTGGCCTGGTTCCCAATAATCAGCTCGTCGTGCTTGATCCAGATGGTGCGTTTTGCCAGATGGTGAGCCAGGGCCAGCGCACGACGTACCGGGATCGGCTTGTCCATGTGCTGCTGATACATTTCGGTGTAATGCTGTGCGCGCTCGGTACAGACCGGCGGCTTAACGATATGCACCAGCGCCGTTTTGTGCGCCTTGATGCGCTCGCTGAGGGTGTTGAGATTCAGGGTGGTCATAAGTTTATCCTCGTAAGGTCGCGGTTAACCCTTTCTGGCAGGCATACTGCTGTGCGAAGTCCAGTAACGCAGGGTCATCCAGCGGTTTGTCAGGGGCAGAGTAGGGTTGGCCGAGCAGGGTGTATTTGTTCATGCCCAGCGTGTGATACGGCAGAAAATGGATATCCTCGACGCCGAGTTCGTCGGCGGCGAAATTGGTGATGGCGGTAACAGACGCTTCATCGGCGTTGAAGCCCTGGATCAGCGGCACGCGAATGGTGATGTTTTTCCCGGCGGCGGCCAGGCGCTTCAGGTTGTCCAGGATCCGTTTGGCCGAACCGTCGGTCCACTGTTTAAACACCTCGCTATCAACATGCTTGAGGTCGGCGAGAAAAAGATCGACGAAGGGCAATGACGGTTCGAGGTAATGCCACGGTACGTGAAGGCAGGTTTCAACGGCGGTGTGGATCCCCTGCTCATGGCTGGCCTTAAGCAGGGCGTGCGCCAGGTCAGGATTCATAAACGGCTCGCCGCCGGAAAGGGTTATCCCGCCGCCGCTGCGGTCGTAGAAGGGCTTGTCGCGCAGCACGGTGGTCATGATCTCTTCCACCTGCTTATCTTCCCCGCAGACGGTGAGCGCCTGGGTCGGACAGCAGTCGGTGAGGGCAGTGAGCGTCTCTTCGCTTAATTTTTCACGATGGATGACCAGCCCGTTCAGCGCACGTTCAATACACTCCGGCGCGGCCTGCTGACACAGGTCACAGCCGTCCAGGCACAGGCGTGCATCAAACAGTACGTCCCGCGTGCGGGAGCGGCTTTCCGGGTTCTGGCACCAGCGACAGCCCAGCGAGCAGCCTTTCAGGAATACCACGGTTCGAATACCGGGGCCGTCGTGGGTGGAGTAACGCTGTACATTGAAGATCATTTTTTTGCCCTCGAATTACATATGAAGATTAAATTACTTTCGAATGAAAGTTATCTTGATATGGGTCAATTCATGAGCAGGTTTTCTCGTGATAGGGTAAGTGCAGGCTAATTTTGAGGGTGACATCATGGAACTTTATCTCGACACATCTGACGTTGCGGCAGTCAAAAAGCTGGCGCGCATCTTTCCGCTGGCAGGCGTGACCACCAATCCAAGCATTGTGGCGGCTGGTAAAACGCCGCTCGACGAGCTGCTGCCCGCGCTGCACGACGCGCTGGGCGGTAAGGGCCGTCTGTTCGCTCAGGTAATGGCGACGACCGCCGAAGGGATGGTGGAAGATGCACGTAAGCTGCGCGCGATCGTTAACGACCTGGTGGTAAAAGTGCCCGTGACCGCTGAAGGGCTGGCGGCAATCAAAATGCTGAAAGCAGAAGGGATCCCGACGCTGGGTACCGCGGTATACGGCGCAGCGCAGGGGATGTTCTCCGCGCTGGCGGGTGCTGAGTATGTGGCTCCTTACGTGAACCGCGTGGACGCGCAGGGCGGAGATGGGATCCAGACGGTGGTCGAACTGCAACAGCTGCTGACCCTGCACGCGCCGCAGTCAAAAGTGCTCGCCGCGAGCTTCAAAACGCCGCGTCAGGCGCTGGACTGCCTGCTGGCGGGGTGTGAGTCCATCACGCTGCCGCTGGACGTGGCGCAGCAGTTTATTACCTCTCCGGCGGTGGACGCGGCGGTTGTGAAGTTTGAGCAGGACTGGCAGGGGGCGTTTGGACGGACGTCTATTTGATGCTGTTGCCGGGTGGCGCTGACGCTTACCCGGCCTACGTTCGCATCGCTTTTGCCGGGTGGCGCCGTTCGAGCCGTTGTAGGTCGGGTAAGGCGAAGCCGCCACCCGACTTTTTACTGACTACACACCTCACACCCCGGATTGCGCATCAGCTTCATCTCGCGGAACTGGCAGGTCATCGCGTCGTACATCACGATTTTACCCGCTGCCGGGGTGCCGTAGTGCGTCAGCACCTTAATCGCCTCCATCGCCTGCAACGAACCAATCACGCCGACGAGCGGCGCCATCACGCCCGCCTCGACGCAGGTCAGCGCATTCTCGCCAAACAGACGGCTCAGGCAGCGGTAGCAGGGCGCTCCCTCAGCGTAAGTGAAAACGCTAATCTGCCCCTCCATGCGGATGGCCGCGCCGGAAATCAGCGGCGTTTTATGCGCAAAGCAGCCTGCATTGAGCTGGTTGCGAATGGCGACGTTATCGGTGCAGTCCAGCACCAGGTCATGCTGTGCAATCTGCGCAAACAGCGCGTCTTCATCCAGCAGGGCGTCAATCAGGGTGAACTGAACGTTGGGATTGATGCGCGCCAGCGCCGTGTGTGCAGATTCCACTTTTGGCTGACCAACCGTCGCGTCGCTGTGCAGCGTCTGGCGTTGCAGGTTGGACACCGACACGGTATCGAAGTCCAGCAGCGTCATGCGGCCGACACCCGCCGCAGCCAGGTATTGCGCCGCCGCGCAGCCAAGCCCCCCAAGGCCCACAACCAGCACGCTGGCCGCCTTGAGCGCCTCCTGCCCCTCGAAATCGAACCCGCGCAGCACAATCTGGCGGTTGTAGCGCATCATCTCCGGGTCGCTCAGTTCCACCGTCATGTCAGCCTCCGAACAGGTGGTTAAAGCGTTCCACTTCAACCCATTCGCCCGCCTCGACGTGGCCGCGCTCGCGCTCCAGCACGATAAAGCAGTTGCCCTGGCTGAAGGAGCTAAAAATATGCGAACCCTGATGCCCGGTGGTGCTCACTTCCAGATCACCGTCGGCGTTGCGCGACAGAATGCCGCGCTGGAAATCGAGACGACCCGGTGATTTTTTCAGGCGCGTTGCCGCCCGCACGCGCAGACGTTCCGGCAGCGGGCTGGCATTGTTGCCCGAGAGCTTCGCCAGCAAAGGGATCACCAACTGGTAGAAGGTCAGCGCGGCGGAGACCGGGTTACCCGGCAGGCCGCAGAACCAGCTGTGCGGAAGCTTGCCAAACGCGAACGGTTTGCCCGGCTTAATCGCCAGCTTCCAGAAGGCGATTTCGCCCAGCTCTTCAAGCAGGGTTTTGGTGTAATCCGCTTCGCCAACCGATACGCCGCCGGAGCTGATGACCACGTCGGCGGATTTGTCCGCCTCGATAAACGCCGCGCGCAGTTTTTCCGGGTCGTCTGGAATGATGCCGAGGTTAATCACCTCGCAGCCCAGCTGCTCCAGCATCAGGTGTACCGCCAGACGGTTAGTGTCGTAAATCTGCCCCTCGTGCAGCGGCTGGCCCGGAAGCTGAAGCTCGTCTCCCGTAGAGAACACCGCCACGCGCACTTTGCGGACAACGTCAATTTCCGCGATGCCAAGCGATGCCAGCACCGGCAGCTCCGCGACGGTCAGTTTTTGCCCGGCGGCAAAGACCGTCGCGCCGAGGGTAATGTCTTCCCCGGTGAGGCGAATGTTCTGTCCGGCTTTGACGCTGGCGGTAAAACGCACGCCGTCGTCCGTTTGTTCGGTCTCTTCCTGCATCACCACGGCTTCACAGCCCTTTGGCACCGGCGCGCCGGTCATGATGCGTACGCAGGTGCCCGCTGGCCATTCTCCGTTGAACGGCTGCCCGGCAAACGCTTTACCCGCCACCGGCAGCGGCTGACCCGTTTGCAGATCCGCCAGACGTACGGCATAGCCGTCCATCGCCGCGTTATCGAACCCCGGCACGTTCATCGGCGAGACGATATCGCGCGCGGCAATACGGCCAAAACAGCGCACAAGCGGCAGCGTCTCAACGTCGTGCAGTGGGATAATGCGGTCAAGCATCTGCGAGAGTGCCGTCTCAAGCGGCATCAGTCCGGCGGTAAAATCCATGGTGGGCTCCTGCGGAGTAACAACGAAAGCGCTCATTATGGCAGAAAAGTGCGGCTAACTGTATGACCCGATGGGTGTACGCTTTACATCACAGTTGCGTCTTTCTATATTCAAAAATCATCTGAAGATTCGTCGACGATAATGATATTTATAGAAAAAGCAGCCAGCCAGGCTGATGGGTGATGCGAAATGAGTAAAGCGGTTATCGCAATTCATGGCGGTGCCGGGGCAATCACCCGTGCACAGCTCAGTCCCGAGCAGGAGAAGCGTTACATTGATGCGCTGAACGCCATCGTGGAAACAGGCCAGCGCATGCTGGAAGCGGGCGATAGCGCGCTGGATGTGGTGACCGAAGCGGTGCGCCTGCTGGAGGAGTGTCCGCTGTTTAATGCCGGCATTGGCGCGGTCTTCACGCGAGATGAAACGCACGAGCTGGATGCCTGCGTGATGGACGGCGTCACCCTGAAAGCGGGGGCGGTGGCGGGCGTGAGTCGCCTGCGCAATCCCGTACTGGCCGCGAGGCTGGTGATGGATCACAGCCCGCATGTGCTGCTGGCGGGCGCGGGGGCGGAGAAATTTGCCGCTGAGCACGGGATGGACACGGTCTCGCCCGATCTTTTTTCCACCGAGGAGCGTTACCGGCAGCTGCTGGAGGCCCGCACTGCGGGGATGACGCAGCTGGACCATGCCGCGCCGCTCGATGAGCGCAGCAAAATGGGCACGGTTGGCGCGGTGGCCCTGGATAAAGCCGGCAACCTCGCTGCCGCGACGTCAACGGGCGGCATGACCAACAAACTTCCCGGACGCGTGGGCGACAGCCCGCTGCCGGGGGCAGGGTGCTACGCCAATAATGCCACCGCGGCGGTGTCGTGCACCGGTACCGGCGAAGTGTTTATCCGCGCGCTGGCGGCCTACGACATTACCGCGCTGATGGATTACGGCGGTTTAAGCCTGAGCGAGGCCTGCGAGCGGGTGGTGATGGAAAAGCTGCCGGCGCTGGGCGGGGAAGGTGGCTTAATTGCCGTGGATCGGGAGGGTAACGTGGCGCTGCCGTTCAACAGTGAAGGGATGTACCGTGCGTGGGGATATGCCGGCGATGCGCCCAGCACAGGCATCTATCGTGAATAAGGGGGCATTGCGTGCCGCACAGTGAAGAGCTGGACAGCCGGGAAGTGTTGGCTGTTCATCAGCTGAATATTGCCTTTCAGGAAGAGCGGCAGTTTATCCCGGCAGTCCAGAATTTATCGTTTTCGCTCAATCGCGGCGAAACGCTGGCGATTGTCGGCGAGTCCGGTTCTGGTAAATCCGTCACCGCACTGGCGCTGATGCGTCTGCTTGAGCAGACGGGCGGGCAAATCACCAGCAAGCAGATGCTGTTGCGCCGCCGCAACCGTCAGGTTATCGATCTTAACGAGCTGAGCGCATCCCAGATGCAGGGCGTGCGCGGGGCAGATATCGCGATGATCTTCCAGGAGCCGATGACCTCGCTGAACCCGGTCTTCCCGGTGGGAGAGCAGATTGCCGAGTCGATTCGCCTGCATCAGGGGCTGAGCGGCGATGAGGCGCTCAGCGAAGCGAAACGGATGCTGGAGCGGGTACGGATCCCCGAGGCGCACACCATGTTGTCCCGCTATCCGCATCAGCTCTCGGGCGGCATGCGCCAGCGGGTAATGATTGCGATGGCGCTGTCGTGTCGTCCGGCGGTGCTTATTGCGGACGAACCGACCACGGCGCTGGATGTCACCATTCAGGCCCAGATCCTGCAACTGATCAAGGTGTTGCAGCAGGAGATGGAGATGGGGGTGATATTTATCACCCACGATATGGGGGTAGTGGCGGATATTGCCGATCGGGTGCTGGTGATGCATCAGGGCAACGCCGTGGAAACCGGCACGGTGGAGCAGGTCTTTCATGCGCCGGTGCATCCCTATACCAACGCGCTGCTGGCGGCGGTCCCGCGTCTGGGCGCGATGAATGGCAGTGATTATCCGCGCCGTTTTCCGCTGATGTCCCAGACCGAACCGGGCCATCAGGAAGACGAGACCGAGCAGAATACGGTGGTTCCCGGCAGGCCGATCCTTGAAGTGCGTGACCTGGTGACCCGTTTCCCGCTGCGCAGCGGCATCCTTAATCGCGTGAAGCGCGAAGTGCATGCGGTTGAAAACGTCAGTTTTGACCTCTGGCCGGGCGAAACGCTGGCGCTGGTGGGGGAGTCCGGCTGTGGTAAATCCACCACCGGGCGGGCGCTGCTCAGGCTGGTTGAGTCGCAGGAGGGGAGCATCACCTTCAACGGTGAGCGCATCGACACCCTCCCCAACGGTAAATTGCAGGCGGTGCGGCGGGATATTCAGTTTATTTTCCAGGATCCGTATGCGTCGCTCGATCCGCGCCATACGGTGGGGTACTCGATTATGGAGCCGCTGCGGGTGCACAACCTGCTCGACGGTGAAGCCGCGCAGCGCCGCGTCGCGTGGCTGCTGGAGCGCGTGGGCCTGAAGCCGGAGCATGCCTGGCGTTATCCCCATGAATTTTCCGGCGGTCAGCGACAGCGTATCTGCATCGCGCGGGCGCTGGCGCTGAATCCAAAAGTGGTGATTGCGGATGAGTCCGTTTCGGCGCTGGATGTCTCAATCCGCGCGCAAATCATCAATCTCCTGCTCGATTTACAGCGGGATTTAGGCATTGCGTTTCTGTTTATCTCCCACGATATGGCGGTGGTTGAGCGGATCAGCCATCGCGTGGCGGTGATGTACATGGGACAAATTGTTGAAATCGGCCCCCGTCGGGCGGTGTTTGAAAACCCGCAGCACCCGTACACCCGCAAGCTGATGGCCGCCGTACCGGTTGCCGATCCTGAGCATCGTCACGCCCAGCGCGTGCTGTTGCAGGACGACATGCCGAGCAATATTCGTAAACGGGGCGAAACCCTGGAGCGCGTGGCGCTGCGTGAGGTGGGTCCCGGTCATTTTGTCGCACCACCGCGTCAGGGCAATGCATTCTCGCGGTTATAACTTACAACAGGCAGGAGAACACAATGGTTCCTTTTGTTGCTCGTAAATGGCTGCTGGCCGCGAGCGTGACGGCTGCGCTGGCCGCCGCTCCCGCGTTCGCGGCGAAAGACGTGGTGGTGGCGGTGGGGTCTAACTTCACGACGCTGGATCCGTATGACGCTAACGACACCCTTTCCCAGGCGGTGGCAAAATCCTTCTACCAGGGGCTGTTCGGCCTGGACCGGGAGATGAAGCTGAAAAACGTGCTGGCGGAAGGGTATACCGTGTCGGACGATGGGCTGGTCTATACCGTTAAGCTCCGTACCGGCGTGAAGTTCCAGGACGGCACCGACTTCAACGCCGAGGCGGTTAAGATCAACCTGGACCGTGCCAGCAATCCGGAGAACGGCCTTAAGCGCTACAACCTGTATAAAAATATCGCCAGCACCGAGGCGGTTGACCCGGCGACGGTGAAGATCACCCTGAAAGAGCCGTTCTCGGCGTTTATCAATATTCTGGCGCATCCCGCGACGGCGATGATTTCGCCCGCCGCCCTGAAAAAATACGGCAAAGAGATTGGCTTCCACCCGGTGGGAACCGGGCCGTACGAACTGCTCACCTGGAACCAGACCGATTTTGTGAAGGTGAAAAAATTCGCCGGATACTGGCAGCAGGGGCTGCCGAAGCTGGATACCATCACCTGGCGTCCGGTCGTGGACAACAATACCCGTGCCGCGATGCTGCAAACCGGCGAAGCGCAGTTTGCCTTCCCGATCCCTTACGAACAGGCGGCGCTGCTGGCGAAAAACAGCAAGCTGGAGCTGGTGGCCAGCCCGTCGATTATGCAGCGCTACATCAGCATGAACGTCACGCAGAAACCGTTCGATAACCCGAAAGTGCGCGAAGCCATCAACTACGCCATTAACCGTCAGGCGCTGGTGAAGGTGGCCTTTGCCGGTTACGCCACTCCCGCGACGGGCGTGATGCCGCCAGCCATCGAGTATGCGCAGAGCTACCAGCCGTGGCCGTACGATCCGGCGAAAGCGCGGGAGCTGCTGAAAGAGGCGGGCTATCCGAACGGCTTTAGCACCACGCTGTGGTCGTCGCATAACCACAGCACCGCGCAGAAGGTGCTGCAATTTACCCAGCAGCAGCTGGCACAGGTGGGCATTAAAGCCAGGGTCACGGCGATGGATGCCGGACAGCGAGCGGCGGAAGTAGAAGGCAAAGGGCAGAAAGAGAGCGGCGTGCGGATGTTCTACACCGGCTGGACGGCTTCAACCGGCGAAGCGGACTGGTCCCTGTCGCCGCTGTTCGCTTCCCAGAACTGGCCGCCAACGCTGTTCAACACCGCGTTCTACAGTAATCCGCAGGTGGATAAGGATCTGGCCGATGCCCTGAAAACCACCAAACCGGAAGAGAAAGCGCGCCTGTACAAAGAGGCGCAGGACATTATCTGGAAAGAGTCGCCGTGGGTGCCGCTGGTGGTGGAAAAACTGGTCTCAGCCCACAATAAAGCGCTGACCGGTTTTTATATCATGCCGGATACGGGCTTTAGCTTTGACGACGCGGATCTAAAATAAAACTCATGCTGAATTATGTTTGTAAACGCCTGCTGGGGCTTATCCCGACGCTGCTGATTGTGGCCGTGCTGGTGTTTTTGTTTGTCCACATGCTGCCCGGCGATCCGGCGCGCTTGATTGCCGGACCGGAAGCGGATGCCACGGTTATCGAACTGGTGCGTAAACAGCTGGGTCTTGACCAGCCGCTGTACAGGCAATTTCTGCGCTACATGGGCAACGTCCTGCAAGGCGACTTTGGCATCTCAATGGTGTCGCGTCGTCCGGTGTCGGAAGAGATAGCCAGCCGCTTTATGCCGACGTTCTGGCTCACCCTCGCCAGCATGGGTTGGGCGGTGATATTTGGCCTGGGCGCCGGGATTATCGCCGCCGTCTGGCGCAACCGCTGGCCGGATAAGCTCGGTATGGCACTGGCGGTCACCGGCATTTCTTTCCCGGCGTTTGCGTTGGGCATGCTGCTGATGCAGATTTTCTCCGTTGAGCTGGGCTGGCTGCCGACCGTTGGGGCTGACACCTGGAAGCACTACATTTTACCCTCCATGACGCTTGGCGCAGCCGTTGCGGCGGTCATGGCCCGGTTTACCCGCGCCTCGTTTGTGGACGTGCTGAGCGAAGATTACATTCGCACCGCGCGGGCAAAAGGGGTCAGCGAGAAATGGGTCATTCTGAAGCACGGTTTTCGTAACGCGATGATCCCGGTGGTGACGATGATGGGGCTACAGTTCGGCTTTCTGCTGGGCGGCTCTATCGTGGTTGAGAAGGTCTTCAACTGGCCTGGGCTGGGGCGCCTGCTGGTCGACTCGGTCGATATGCGCGACTATCCGGTGATTCAGGCTGAAGTCCTGCTTTTCTCGCTGGAGTTTATTCTTATCAACTTAGTGGTGGATGTGCTCTACGCCGCCATTAACCCGGCCATCAGGTATAAGTAAGATGCGATTACTGAACTGGCGTCGCCAGGCCATTTTTAACGCTATGCCGGGGATCAGACCGGATCATATTCGTACGCCGTGGGGGGAGTTCTGGCGGCGATTCCGTCGTCAGCCCGTTGCGATGGTTGCCGGGTTGTTTGTGTTACTGCTGATCCTGGTGGCGATCGTCGCCCCCTGGATAGCCCCGTTTGATGCGGAAAACTACTTCGACTACGACCGTCTGAACGATGGTCCGTCGATGATGCACTGGTTTGGCGTGGACTCGCTCGGGCGCGATATTTTCAGCCGCGTGCTGGTCGGGGCGCAGATCTCGCTGGCGGCCGGGGTCTTCGCGGTGCTGATAGGCGCCGCGATTGGCACCGTGCTGGGGCTGGTGGCCGGGTACTACGAAGGCTGGTGGGACCGCATCATCATGCGCATCTGCGACGTGCTGTTTGCCTTTCCCGGTATTCTGCTGGCGATTGCGGTGGTGGCGGTCATGGGCAGCGGCATGGCGAACGTTATCATTGCCGTGGCGGTATTCTCGATTCCCGCTTTCGCTCGCCTGGTGCGCGGCAACACGCTGGTGCTTAAGCAGCAGACTTTTATCGAGTCGGCGCGCAGCATGGGGGCCAGCGATGCTACCATCCTCTTCAGCCATATACTGCCGGGCACGGTATCGTCCATCGTGGTCTATTTCACCATGCGCATCGGCGTGTCGATTATCTCGGCGGCCAGCCTGTCGTTTCTCGGGTTAGGGGCGCAGCCGCCGACGCCGGAATGGGGCGCGATGCTGAACGAGGCGCGGGCCGATATGGTGATTGCGCCGCACGTGGCGATCTTCCCGAGCCTGGCCATTTTCCTGACCGTGCTGGCGTTTAACCTGCTGGGAGATGGGCTGCGCGACGCGCTGGATCCGAGGATTAAGGGGTAGTGCTGTGGAATGTGCCGGGTGGCGGCTACGCCTTACCCGGCCTGCAAAAGAGGTGTGGGGAAATTAAACCCGGCTACCCCACAAATCATACTCGTCCGCGTTCTCAACCTTCACGCGAATAATATCGCCCGGCTTGACGTTGGTTTCACCGTTCAGATACACCGCGCCGTCGATTTCAGGCGCATCCGCCATGCTGCGGCCAATCGCGCCTTCTTCGTCCACTTCGTCGATAATGACCAGAATTTCGCGGCCCACTTTCTCCTGCAAGCGTTCAGCAGAGATCTGCTGTTGCAGCTGCATAAAGCGGTTCCAGCGCTCTTCTTTGACCTCTTCCGGTACCTGGTCCGCCAGCTCGTTGGCCGTTGCGCCTTCAACCGGGCTGTACTTGAAGCAGCCCACGCGGTCCAGGCGCGCTTCTTTCAGGAAGTCGAGCAGCATCTGGAAATCGTCTTCGGTTTCACCCGGGAAGCCGACAATAAAGGTAGAACGCAGGGTCAGATCCGGGCAGATCTCACGCCACTGCTTGATGCGCGCCAGCTGGCGGTCAACGGAGCCAGGACGCTTCATCAGCTTCAGAATGCGCGGGCTGGCGTGCTGTAGCGGGATATCCAGATACGGCAGGATTTTGCCTTCCGCCATCAGCGGGATCACATCGTCAACGTGTGGGTAAGGGTAGACGTAGTGCAGACGCGTCCAGATGCCGAGCTTAGCCAGCTGCTCGCACAGGCCAACCATGCTGGTTTTCACCGGCTCGCCATTGTGGAAACCGGAGCGGTGTTTGACGTCCACGCCGTAGGCGGAGGTATCCTGGGAGATGACCAGCAGCTCCTTCACGCCCGCGTCGGCCAGGCGTTTGGCTTCGGCCAGCACCTCGCCAATCGGGCGGCTCACCAGATCGCCACGCATCGACGGGATGATGCAGAAGGTGCAGCGGTGGTTGCAGCCTTCGGAAATTTTCAGGTAGGCGTAGTGGCGCGGCGTCAGCTTCACGCCCTGTTCCGGCACCAGGCTCAGGAACGGGTTATGCTTTGGCTTTGGTACGTAGTGATGAACATGTTCCAGCACCTGCTCGTAGCTGTGCGGGCCGGTGATCTCCAGCACTTTCGGGTGCACTTCGCGGATCTGATCCACTTTCGCGCCCAGGCAGCCGGTTACGATGACTTTGCCGTTTTCCGTCAGGGCTTCACCAATGGCTTCCAGTGACTCCTGGACCGCGCTGTCGATAAACCCGCAGGTGTTCACGATCACCATGTCGGCGTTGTCGTAGCTTGGCACCACGTCATAGCCTTCGGTGCGCAGTTCAGTCAGGATGCGTTCGGAATCCACCAGGTTCTTCGGGCAGCCCAGGGAGACAAAGCCGATTTTCGGCGGGTGCGTAACATTGCTCATAGGTTAAAAATTCATCAATTATGGAGTTATCAGGGCGGGATTTTACAGCGTATCGCGGGGGATTTATACATTCTTGATGGCGCAGTTGCGTCGGGCAATCGTTGTAACATTGTAAAGAATGTTAACTAGTTATCGTTTCTTGATCTCAGGCATTACACTGTACAAAAAATAACCTTATTCTTAACAGGGTAACAAGGCTGACAGAGGAGGAAATAGCATGTCCGTTGACAGACTGAAACGCGATCTGCTTAACAAGCTGATCAACGCCCGAATCGACCTGGCCGCCTACCTGCAACTCCGCAAGGCGAAAGGGTATATGTCAGTCAGCGAAAGCGAAAATCTGCGTGATAACGTCTTTGAACTTTGCAATTTCATGCGTGAAAAAGCACCCGTCCTGAAAGCGCATTACGTTGAAAGCGAGCTGGCGGCACTGCGCCGCGCCGCCGAAGTGCTCTCCATCGCCGGGGTCTGTTTGATGAACGGACGTCACGACTGCCCGAATTTTATTGCCGTTAACGCGGAAAAGCTTGAAAACTGCCTGACCACGCTCTCTCTTTGCATCATGTGTCTGAACAAGCCTGAAACGCTTGCCCGCCACTGAACCCGGGGGAGGCAACTCCCCCTTTTTGATTAAGCTTTTGTAAAAGTGCTAACGCGCCCGGACGAAGTGGCTAATCTTTAAGCCATAAGCCGACAAAGGAGCGTGTTATGCCTCGATCTTCGCTGATTTTCCTGCCCGCATTGTTCTTTCCCGTTTCGCTGCTTGCCGCCACCGAGCCGGTAAACGTGGAGGTTTTACAGACAAAACTGGATCACCCCTGGTCGCTGGCGTTTCTGCCCGACAATAAGGGGCTGCTGGTCACGCTAAAAGACGGGCAGCTTAAGCACTGGCAGGCAGGGAAAGGGCTCTCCGATCCGATTGTTGGCGTGCCGAAGGTCTGGGCGAGCGGCCAGGGCGGATTGCTGGACGTGGTGCTGGCCCCGGATTTTGAACAGTCACGGCGGATCTGGCTAAGCTTCGCCGAGGCAGGTAATGATGGAAAAGCGGGCACCGCGGTGGGTTACGGGCGGCTGAGCGATGACCTGTCGCGCATCGAAGGCTTCCAGGTGGTGTTCCGCCAGATGCCGAAACTCTCTACCGGCAACCACTTTGGTGGACGGCTGGTGTTTGACGGCAAAGGCCATCTGTTTATTGGCCTGGGTGAAAACAACCAGCGCCCGACGGCACAGGATCTGGATAAGCTTCAGGGCAAGGTGGTGCGCCTAACGGAAGACGGGAAAGTGCCGTCGGATAATCCGTTTGTGAATACCGCCGGTGCGCGCCCTGAAATCTGGTCCTATGGCATTCGTAACCCGCAGGGGATGGCGATGAACCCGTGGAGCGACACGCTGTGGCTTAACGAACACGGTCCTCGCGGCGGGGATGAAATCAACATTCCTGAAAAAGGCAAAAACTACGGTTGGCCTTTGGCGACGCACGGGATCAACTATAGCGGTCTGAAAATCCCGGAAGCGAAAGGCGAGCATGTTGAAGGCACCGAAAAGCCACTGTTTGTCTGGAAAGTGTCGCCCGCCGTCAGCGGTATGGCGTTCTACAATAGCGACGTCTTCCCGCAATGGAAAAACAAGCTGTTTATTGGTGCGCTGAAGGAGAAAGACGTCATCGTGCTGAGCGTGGAGGGCAACACCGTGACGGAGGACGGGCGCATTCTTGGCGATAAAAATCAGCGTATCCGCGACGTGCGCGTCGGGCCGGATGGTTATCTGTATGTGCTGACCGACGAGTCGGACGGGCAGCTGTTGAAGGTCAGCCCGTCCGGTACGTAATCAGGTCACTGGGATCATCACCACGTTGCGATATGCCGGGCGCTCGCTCAGCTGCTGGATCCAGCGCTCAAGGTGCGGGCGCAGGGTCCAGCTAAGCCCCATATTGGTCAGGTTCCAGACGAAGGGGGCGACGGCGATATCGCCCACGCCAAACGCGTCGCCGGAGAACCAGGTCTGCTTCGCCAGCTCGTCGTCCATCATGGCAAACAGCGATTCGCAGGCGTCCTGGGCGGCATGAATGGCGGGATAATCACGATCGGCTTCCGGCGTGCGGATAAGCCCCATCAGGATCACGCGGTGCGTTGGGGAAAGCGTCTGGTTTGCCCAGTCCATCCATTTTTCGCCCTGCGCGCGCTGGGCCGGATTTTCTACCCACAGCCGACCCTGGCCGTACTGCGCGGCGAGGTAACGCACGATGGTGTTGGACTCCCACAACGTGGCGTCTGTCTCATCATCGCGCAGCAGCGGCACCAGCCCGTTTGGGTTCATCGCCAGGTAGTCCGCGTCTTTATTCACGCCAAACTCCAGGCCCGCCATCACCTGCTTAAACGGTAAATCCAGCTCTTCCAGCGTCCACAGCACTTTTTTCACGTTGGTCGAATTGTTCCTGCCCCACAGCGTAATCATATTTACTCCCGATGAGATGTGAATCCGAGTCAGCTTTTCGCCATGGTGAGATAAACCTAACAATTACGCAACAGATGCTAAAAAAATCGCCGCAATCAAAGCGTATCTGAATGTTATTGCATAAACTTTAAAAACTTTACCTGGAACAGGTTTCTTTGAACGCTGTAGTGCGCTATTACTCATCGCTTCTTGCGACACGGTGATTGTGACGTGATTTTTAGAATGGACACTCGGGTGGCATTTATGACGCAAAAAACTTCCTCTCTGCGCAGCCTGGCGGCAGGCTCGGCGCTGCTTTTCCTTTTTGCCCCAACGCTCCACGCGGCGGAACAGACGGCGCCCGAAGCGCCGCCTGTCGATGCGCGCGCCTGGATCCTGATGGATTACGCCAGCGGGAAAGTGCTGGCGGAAGGTAACGCCGACGAAAAACTTGACCCGGCGAGCCTGACGAAAATTATGACCAGCTATGTGGTAGGTCAGGCGATTAAAGCGGGCAAAATCAAGCTGGACGACATGGTCACCGTCGGGAAAGATGCCTGGGCGACCGGTAACCCGGCGCTGCGCGGCTCGTCCGTTATGTTCCTGAAGCCTGGCGATCAGGTTTCCGTTTCCGATCTGAATAAAGGGATAATCATTCAGTCAGGAAATGACGCCTGCATCGCGCTGGCCGATTACGTGGCGGGCAGTCAGGACTCTTTCATTGGTTTGATGAATGGCTACGCGCAAAAGCTGGGCCTGACCAACACCACCTTTAAAACCGTTCACGGCCTGGATGCGCCGGGTCAGTTCAGCACCGCGCGTGATATGGCGCTGCTGGGCAAAGCGTTGATCCACGACGTGCCGGATGAGTACGCCATCCATAAAGAGAAAGAATTCACCTTCAACAATATCCGCCAGCCTAACCGTAACCGTCTGCTGTGGAGCAGCAACGTTAACGTGGACGGCATGAAAACCGGGACAACCGCAGGCGCGGGCTATAACCTGGTGGCTTCCGCAACCCAGGGCGACATGCGCCTGATTTCGGTGGTGCTGGGGACGAAAACCGACCGCATTCGGTTTAACGAATCAGAAAAACTGCTGACCTGGGGTTTCCGCTTCTTTGAAACCGTCACGCCGATTAAGCCGGATGCCACCTTCGTGAGCCAGCGCGTCTGGTTCGGGGATAAAAGTGAAGTGAACCTGGGCGCGGGTGAAGCCGGTTCCGTGACCATTCCACGCGGCCAGCTGAAAAACCTGAAAGCCAGCTATACCCTGACCGAGCCACAGCTCACCGCGCCGCTGAAAAAAGGCCAGGTGGTCGGGACGATTGATTTCCAGCTTAACGGTAAATCCATTGAGCAGCGTCCGCTGGTGGTAATGGAAGCGGTAGAAGAGGGCGGCTTCTTTAGCCGGATGTGGGACTTTGTGCTGATGAAATTCCACGGCTGGTTTGGCAGCTGGTTTAGCTAAGTTTTTGCCGGGTGGCGCGGCGCCACCCGGCACAACCTCAATACATCAACTTCACCTGCTGCGCCTTTGCATACGACACCAGCTCTTCATCCGGGCGGCAATCGCTGACGATGGCGTCAAAGCGCGACAGTTCTCCCATCCTTGCCGGACGGACCTTGCCAAACTTACTGTGATCAACCACCAGCACATGCTGCTGCGCGGCGTTGAGCGCCCAGTGTTTCACCGGTAACTCTTCCAGATTAAAGCAGGTTGCGCCCTGCTGCACGTTCACGCCCGCCGCAGAATAGAAGGCGATGTCCGGGCATACATTGCTCAGCGTGTCCTGAATATTCAGCGGCTTAAAGATGGCATTGCTGGCATGAAACTCCCCGCCACACAAAATCACCCGGCACGCCGGTTTTTCCTGCAAGGCCAGAAAGGTATTCAGGGAATAACAGACGGCGGTAAAAGGAACGTTGCTGTCGATGGCCTCGATGATCCACGGCGTTGTCGTCCCGCAGTCAAAAAACAGCGTTTGATGCGGCTGCACCAGCGAGGCGGCGAGCCGCGCGGCTTTGCGCTTCTCTTCCACCAGACGCGTTTTTTGATCGCTTAACAGGTAATGGCTGGCGCTGCGCGGCTCCAGGACAATGTACCCGCCAAGCAGCACAACGGGGGCGCTGTCGCTGTTCAGATCGCGACGAATGGTCATTTCAGACACGCCAAGCAGGGTAGCGGCTTCCTTGAGATGCAGCTTGTCGCTGCGCTTCAGCGCCTGAAGCAGCTGAGCAATGCGGTCATCGCGACGTGTTTCCATAGATCCTCGGGCTAAAAAAGTGAGCCCCCGCAGGGCGGGGGCTCAAGTGTAACCTGACGGACCGGGGTTAGTCACGTATCCATCCTTTACGGATCGGGAGGGCAAACAGAACGCGATAGGCCTGCGATAATCCCCGGTAAAGGGCCGGACCAAAGAGGCTCCACATAATGGCTGCGCTGACGCAGCCCATCAGCCCCACCAGGAAACCGCCTACCATGTCCAGCGGCCAGTGCACGCCCAGATAGACGCGGGACCAGGCGATGGCGACGGCGATCCCCATCAGCACCACGCCGGACCACAGGCGATGCCAGAACAGGAAGGCCAGCGCGAAGGTGAAGATCACCGTGCCGTGATCGCTCGGGAACGAGTCATCCGGCGCGTGGTGCAGGAAGTTATAGCCGACGTGCTCGACAAATGGACGATCGTGCGGGAAGGCGAGCCCCAGCACATAGCTTGCCAGCACGCTGACGCCGATGGCCATCGCCATTTTAATCACCAGGTGGCGCTGTGCGGTGACCTGTTTGCGCGGGCCCCAAAGCCAGAGGATCGCGGCCAGCGCCGGCACGATGCTGATCAAATCCTTAGCAATGAAGGTGGCGAGATCAATCATCCATTCCGGTGACGCTGGCGTGGCGTTGAGCAGGTAAAACAGTCCGTAGTTCAGATTCTCTAGCATCGTATCGTTACTCTTTAGCAAACCAGGTAGAAACCAGCCCGTAAACCAGCACCTGGGAAAACCAGACCCACCACCCGGCCCACAGGTTGTGAGAGAAAAAATGCGCGCCGCGCATGACCTGCCCGAAGCCCATCAGCAGCCCCAGAGCGGCCCCCAACGCCACAAAGATCCAGGCCAGGCGCGGACGTTCACGCCAGAAGGCAAAAAACAGCCCCATGACCATAAACCCGCTCGAGGCGTGGCCGCCGGGAAAGCAGCGTCCCGGTCCGCTGTCTGCCGGAATGGCGCTGAACAGGGGATACGAGACGGCTTTGCCGCCATACTCCACCAGATCCCACGGACAGCTGTGGTGACTCATGCTTTTCAGGGCTCCTACAACGAGCGCGCCCAGACCCATCAGAAGCGCGGCCGTCACCAGCCGGGCATTGCGTCTGTAAGCCCCATAAACCAGCGCGATGACGCCCATGGCAATGGCCACATATTTCGCCAGTCGATGGTTCAGCAGATCCAGCAGCGGATTTTGCTGTAGCGGAAAATGGTGCGTCGCGGCGTCATACCAGAAGCCGGTTAGCCATCGGTCGAGCGATTCATCGCGAGAAAGCCAGGTAAAAAGCACCGCGAGGGCGATCAGCACGAAAAGTTGATAACCATAAAAGCGGGTGGGCAACCGGTAAAGGCGTTTTGTCTTATTTATCGGTAAGGTAGATAATTCTGAAGGGCTGACGGCGTGTGTCATAATTTCGGTCAATAACGTGAAATAGCGCTATCTTAACGAGGGCAACTTAAGGAAACCTTAAACAACAACGATAAGTGCGTTATTTCTGTTTTCTCACGTTATTGTGCTATCTCAGACAGCGGCAATTCATTACACTCATCGCGATTTTTTCATACTAAAGAGATTGCATGATAAACCGTTCTTCTTCCGGTAATCGTCTGGGCCGTCAGGCGTTACTTTTTCCTCTGTGTCTGGTGCTTTACGAATTCTCTACCTACATCGGCAACGATATGATCCAGCCGGGCATGCTGGCCGTGGTTGAGCAGTACAACGCAGGTATTGAGTGGGTGCCAACATCCATGACCGCCTATCTCGCGGGCGGCATGTTTTTACAGTGGCTGTTAGGGCCGCTGTCGGATCGTATTGGCCGCCGTCCGGTGATGCTGACGGGCGTGGTGTGGTTTATCGTCACCTGTCTCGCCACGCTGCTGGCGCAGAACATTGAGCAGTTTACGCTGCTGCGCTTCCTTCAGGGCGTGAGCCTGTGCTTTATCGGCGCCGTGGGCTATGCCGCCATTCAGGAGTCGTTTGAGGAGGCGGTGTGTATCAAGATCACCGCGCTGATGGCGAACGTGGCGCTGATTGCACCGCTGCTGGGGCCGCTGGTGGGGGCCGCATGGGTGCACGTTGCGCCGTGGGAAGGGATGTTCGTCCTCTTTGCCCTGCTTGCGGCTATCTCTTTCTTTGGCCTGCACCGCGCGATGCCGGAGACCGCGACGCGTCTGGGAGAAAAGCTCTCGCTTAAAGAGCTGGGCCGTGATTATAACGCGGTGCTGAAAAACGGTCGTTTTGTCGCGGGCGCGCTGGCGACGGGGTTTGTCAGCCTGCCGCTGCTGGCGTGGATCGCCCAGTCGCCGGTCATTATCATTAGCGGCGAGCAGCTTAGCAGCTATGAGTATGGCCTGTTACAGGTGCCGATTTTTGGCGCGCTGATTATCGGAAACCTGGTGCTGGCGCGTCTGACGGCGCGCCGTACCGTGCGTTCACTGATAATTATGGGCGGCTGGCCGATTGCGGCAGGGCTGATCGTTGCTGCGGTAGCGACCGTTGCCTCGTCGCATGCGTACCTGTGGATGACCGCGGGGCTGAGCGTTTACGCGTTTGGTATTGGCGTGGCGAATGCCGGTCTGGTGCGCCTCACGCTGTTTGCCAGCGAAATGAGTAAAGGCACGGTATCCGCCGCGATGGGGATGCTGCAAATGCTGATTTTTACCGTCGGTATAGAGGTGAGCAAGCATGCTTACGCGTTTGGCGGCAACGGACTGTTCAGCCTGTTTAACCTCGCCAACGGCGTGCTGTGGGTAGGGCTGATGGTGGTGTTCCTGAAGGACAAACGCGTCGGAAGCGCACTGCAACCGTAATCCTTATTCCCTCTCTGTGCGTGGGGAGGGCATCAGGCCGCAGTAAATTTTGCCCGTTGGCGCTGCGCTGACCGGGCCTGCGGGCTGGGTGTTCTCCCTCTCCCTGTGGAGCGCAAGGAATCAATTAAACGGCGCCTTCCCATCCAGCACCTTATCAATCACGTCCAGTACGCCTTCGTCATTATTGTTCGGCGCTTCATAGCGGGCCACCGCCTTAATGTGCGGTTTGGCATTGGCCATCGCGAAGCCATACCCTGCCTGGCGCAACATCTCCACGTCGTTACCGCTGTCGCCAAAGGCCACGACTTCGCTGTCTTCAATGCCCCAGCGCGCCTGAAGGATCCGCAGGCCGTTAGCTTTATGCACGCCGGGGATGATCAGGTCGATACTGCCGTGTCCGGTGGTCACCGGCACCATGATGTCGCCGAGCTTTTCGTGCAGCAGCGCCTGAATACGCGGGATCTCTTCGTCGGAAACGTTAAGCCCGAACTTGAAGAAAATATCGTTGAGATGGTCAAAGCTGCTGACGCTTTCAAGGCGGTGATAGTACTTTGCGGCGACCGCTTTGAAGAGGTCGTCATAGGTTTGCAGCGTGTAGGCGCTGTTTTTACCGCAGGCGATAATTTCAATGCCGGGCACCTCATTCAGCAGGGTGGCGACGGTCAGGAAGTGCGCTTTCGACAGTTCGCCGTTGAACACGTCTTCGCCGGCATCCACCACCCAGCCGCCGTTTTCGGCCACGAACGCGATTTCATGGGCGATCTCCGGGAAAAACGAGATCAGCTGGTAGTACTGGTTTCCGCTGGCAACCACAAAACGGATGCCTCGCTCTTTCATGCGCGCGTACTGCGCCAGAAAACGCGCACGATTATAGGTTTTCGCATCGCTCAGGAAGGAGCCATCCATGTCGACTGCAATCAGTTTAACGCTCATATCCCTTCTCCATTGACGTTGTTTCTGCTTCCGGTTTTGCCACCGCACGCGCCACCAGTGCGGCAATAATAACTAATCCTAATACCACCAGCATCGCGCTGCGTAATCCGTAGTGCTCACCGAGGAACCCAAGCAGCGGCGGCCCCACCAGGAAGGCGAGGTAGCCGGTGGTTGCCACCACGCTCACGCGCGTCGGCGCATCCGGGCCGGTATCGCTGGCAGCAGAAATGGTCAGCGGGAAGCCAAGGGAGGCGCCAAGTCCCCACAGGATCACCGACACGCCGGCAATCCAGTCAACATCCACAAAGATGATCATCGCGATGCCCAGCCCGCCCAGCAGAGCGCTGGCACGCACCACCGCCACGCGGCTGTAGCGGTCGATAAACCAGCCGCCGGTGAAGCGCCCGACGGTCATGCCGAGCGTAAATCCGGCGTAGATCAGCGAGCCGGAGGTGGGGCTAAAGCCGTGTCCGTCCACCATCAGCAGCGGCAGCCAGTCGTTGGCGGAGCCTTCAGCAAACGCCATCGCCAGCACGACCACGCCAATCAGCATCAGCTGGAAGTCACGGTAGAAGGGCAACCCTTTTGCCGCAGACTTCTGTTCATCCGAGGCGTTTTGTCCCGTACCGGCGGGGATAGCCCTGATGCCGGTGAGGATAGGGATAATGCAGACCAGCGCCGCCAGCAAAATATGCACGTTAGCCGCAATGCCCAGCGCCGTCAGCGCCATCCCCACGCCCGCGCCCGCCAGCGTGCCGAGGCTGTAAAAGCCATGCATCATCGGCAGCACCGTTTTGTTCATCTCCTTCTCGACGGCGGCGCCTTCAACGTTAATGGCGACTTCTGCCGCACCAAAGCTCCCGCCGAACACCATCAGCCCGAGGGCGAACATCAGGGGCGAGGCAAACCACAGCGCCACGCTCAGCGCGACCATTCCGACCACGGCGAAGCACATGGTCGTGCGGATCACCGTACGGGTGCCAAAGCGCTTCACCAGCCAGGCCGAGCACAGGATGCCGCTCATCGAGCCAATCGACAGGCCAAACAGCACAATCCCCATCTCTGCCGTCGAGACGGATAGCGTATCGCGGATGGCCGGGGTGCGCGTCGCCCAGGAGGCCATCAGCAGCCCGGGTATGAAGAAGAACATAAACAGCGCCCACATGCGCAGATGCAGGGCTTTGCGGGGAGAAGATAACGTCATTGGGATCAGCACCAGAAGAACAACAATAGCGACAACACTAGCAACTTTGTGTACATTTGTACACAAACCGGATGAGGAATTTATGAGCAGACCACCGAACGACCCTAACCGTCGGGAGAAGATACTTCAGGCGACGCTGGACACTATTGCAGAGCATGGTATTCATGCCGTCACGCACCGCAAGATTGCCACCTGCGCAGGCGTACCGCTGGGGTCGATGACCTACTATTTCGACGGCATGGAGTCGCTGCTGGAAGAGGCATTCACGTGGTTTACGCAGCAGATGTCCCGGCAGTACCGGGATTTCTTCGCGGGCGTTACCGGGCGGGAGAAGGCATGCGAGGCCATTACCACGCTGATCCACAGCTCAGCCGTGACCACGCCACACAATATGGCGCTGATGTATCAGCTGTACGCCTTTATGCACCGCAGCGCCGCGCTGAAAACGGTCATGCAGGACTGGATGAAGATGAGCCAGACCACACTTGAACAGTGGTTCGATCCGGCGACCGCCCGCGCGCTGGATGCGTTTATCGAAGGGATGACGCTGCACTTCGTGACCGACCGCGCGCCGCTAACCCGGGAGGAGATCCGGGCGATGGTGGGACGCATCGCGCAGGAGCAGGTGCCCTGCGATTAACCGCAGGGCAACCGCGACGTTATCGTCCCTGAATTTTTTTGCCGGAAGCGTCTACAACCGCTTCGCCATCCTCTTTGGTGAACGCCCCTTTTTGTGCATCGGGCAGAATATCCAGTACGCGCTCCGACGGACGACACAGCCTCGTCCCCAGCGGAGTAACGACAATCGGGCGATTGATCAGAATCGGATAGTGCAGCATGTAGTCAACGAGCTGGCTGTCGCTAAACCTGTCTTCCGCCAGGCCAAGGTTTTCGTAAGGCTCCACGTTTTTTCGCAGCAGATCGCGGGGTGAAATGCCCATCTCAGCCAGCAGCTTCACCAGTTCGTCGCGAGACGGCGGCGTCTCCAGATACAAAATAATCTCGGGTTCGGTGCCGCTGTTGCGGATCATCTCCAGCGTATTGCGCGACGTGCCGCAGGCGGGGTTGTGGTAAATGGTAATGTTGCTCATTTCAGGTACTCACTACAGTGTAACGGAGAGACGTAACGCCAGCGCGGCAAGCGTTACAAACAGGACCGGCAGCGTCATTATCAAGCCCGTCCGGAAATAGTAGCCCCAGGAAACGATCATGTTTTTCTGCGCCAGTACATGCAGCCAGAGCAGGGTGGCCAGGCTACCGATGGGGGTGATTTTCGGCCCCAGATCGCAACCAATCACGTTCGCGTAAATCATCGCCTCTTTAATCAAACCTGTTGCCGAACTGCCATCAATTGAGAGCGCACCAATCAGTACCGTTGGCATATTGTTCATTATGGATGACAGGAAGGCGGTGATAAATCCGGTGCCCAGCGTGGTTGCCCAGAGTCCATAACCGGCTAAGCGATCCAGAACGTCTGAGAGATGCTCCGTCAGCCCGGCGTTGCGCAGGCCATACACCACCAGATACATCCCCAGCGAGAAGATAACGATCTGCCACGGTGCGCCGCGAAGCACTTTTCCGGTATTAATAGCGTGCCCGCGTTTTGCGACGGCAAACAAAATCAGCGCGCCCACGCTCGCGATGGCGCTGACGGGAATGCCGAGAGGCTCAAGCACAAAGAATCCGACGAGAAGTAACAGCAGCACGATCCAGCCCGTCCTGAAGGTTGGCAGATCGTTTATGGCACGTGCCGGCTCCCGGAGTTTCGCCAGATCGTACGTAGGAGGAATTTCCTTGCGAAAGAACAGGTGCAGCACGATGAGCGTGGCGGCAATCGCGGCGATATCAACCGGGATCATCACCGAGGCGTATTCGCTGAACCCCAGCGAGAAGAAGTCTGCCGACACAATGTTGACCAGGTTGGAGACAATCAGCGGCAGGCTGGCGGTATCGGCGATAAAGCCTGCCGCCATCACAAACGCCAGCGTGGCTTGTTGACTAAACCCGAGTGCCAGCAGCATGGCGATAACGATAGGCGTGAGGATCAGTGCCGCACCGTCATTGGCGAACAGCGCCGCAACGGCCGCACCCAGCAGCACGATCCAGGTAAACAGCAACCGCCCCCGACCATTTCCCCAGCGGGCAACGTGCAGCGCCGCCCACTCGAAAAAACCGGACTCATCCAGCAGCAGGCTGATAACGATCACCGCGATAAACGTGGCAGTGGCGTTCCAGACAATATTCCAGACCACCGGAATATCGTTAATATGAATAACGCCGCTCGCCAGCGCCAGCGCGGCGCCAATGGTCGCGCTCCAGCCGATGCTGAGCCCTCTGGGTTGCCAGATGACCAGCACCAGCGTGAATAAAAAAATCGCTCCTGCCAAAAACATTGTTTACTCCATTATATCTGATTTCGTGAATGTGTTTTGCTTAGCATGCACCCGGAACTTTACCTTTCAGCTTCAGGCGGGTGTCTTCACGCAGGCAGTTCCAGCTGTTATCGATAATGGACGCTGCCCACGCGGGCATGTTCGGAGATAAACGGTAATGGACCCATTTCCCTTCACGTCGGTCGATGACCAGCCCGGTCTCGCGGAGCAGTGCCATATGGCGGGAGACTTTCGGCTGCGGCTCGTTGGTGGCGGCGCAGAGATCGCATACGCACAGTTCCCCCGCTTCACGCAGCAGCATGACGATGGCGAGCCGCGTTTCGTCGGAGAGGATTTTGAAGAGCTGGAGCGGGTGGAGCATGGGTGTTCCTGGATGTGTGATTTTTATATGCGTTTAATCATATATGTTTTGGTTGCTGCAGAGAAGCAGAAGTAGATCCGATGCTGCGAGATGGCAGTCTGTAGTTGGGTTGCGCATCTTTTACATGAATCAACGTCCGTAGGAGTATAACTAATGGCATAAGTTATACTAGAGCAGCATGGGTTTGAACTCCATTATTAATCAATGGGTTAGGTGAGTGAAACTTTTTTAGCGTTAAAAGCATATTTTTGCTGTATGTATAACTGTGATGTTGAGAGGAAATGTGAACGATATATTCAGGATGTCACTTGCCCAGCGGACGGATAGAACTTTTACATACAGATTGTCGCTAGCTCTGACTATAGTGTTGAGGGCAAGGACATTGCGATTACGCTGTTAGACAGCAAGGAAGTACACATTAGTGATTCCTCACTTGAGAGCGATAATTAGTGTTATAGGCCTTACAACATGATTGTTATGCATTTTGTTGAGTTTGAAACTTTAAAACGCTACTATCATTGAACTGAATTTATGGTTTTGGGGAATTAGAGGCGGCCCCCCGAAAGTTGATACCGCCTAGTTGGTAACTTCGTCGAACGACTGGGACTCCAACCGTGCCGGCTGTGAGGTCGGCTCTATTTTTTAGACTTGGGCAATTCATACTTCAAATTCACATCTCGCGTAAGGATATCCCTTGGTCCTTTCGTTCTGTCGAAAAAAAGCCAAATATTAAATTTGCGCTCTTTTGGCCAAGTGTCATACATAAGCGAATCCCACCCTAAATAAGACGCAACTTTGTTGGCAACTGCTAACTTCGCATCCGAAGTTGCTTTGCCTTGATAGGCGCACATCACTGCGCCTAGAAGAAAATCTGCAATTTGAATATGTTCAGAAGATTTTGAATCCTTTGTGACGACGCTCTTGATAATGTCTCTACGGCCAAACCTTTTTGCTAACGTGTGGTTAGTAATGACTTCAAATGCCTCATCAGCTTTTTTATACCGCGATGGAAGTGGGTCCACTTCCACACGGAACTCGCATTCCCTATCTGGATGAGCCTTGATAACGTTGCCTATTTTAGTTTCAATCAGCTTGCCAAAATGCTTACGCATAGCCAGATCGTAGTCGCCGCCATGGAAGGATTTTTCTACTTTTGATTTTTCTACAATGATGCAGTGGAACGCCAGCCATTGGTGTTTGAAGAACGTTTCAAGGAGGTCATGATAAAAAGCAGCATTTCTCTTTGAATGAGCTTTTTGCCACTTTATTTCATCGCTACAGTTATGCTTTTCCCTAAGCTCACGAATGATGCGTACGAAGTCGCCACGCCTTTGGTACTTCATCCACAGGCTGCCAAATCCATAAAATCGCTGACCATCAATGCCTGACTCATCGCAGGCGACATGCCATATCAGCTTCCCAGGATCAGTTGCGTCCATGTTTTTCCTTCATGAGTAAAATTTCAGCGTAGGATTATGATTTAACCACATCACTAAGTGATTGATAAGGATCAGTTTTAATCTGTAACAAGAAGGCTATTCAATGCGAACTTGAGTGGCTTAGGTTTTGCGTGGGGGCATGGCGGACTTTTGCTGGGTTTATGTACACCATAAGTGCCGAGTTGCGTGTAGATTTGCATGATCAAAAGGAGCGTAACGGTGCTGACCCACCAGAACTGCCGCACTTTCCAGCCATAAAACTATTATTTAAAGCGGGCAGGCGTGGCGGGGATACGAGCGCGCGCTCACAGAATGGTTTCAGTAGTTTGTTTAAATTAGGTTATGCAAATTTTGAGAGGATCTTGATTTTGGATAAGCGCTATCAGGTATTTGTTAGTTCAACGTTTTCAGATTTAGAAGAAGAACGCCAAGAAGTGATGCAAGCACTATTGGAGCTTGATTGTATGCCAGCAGGGATGGAGTTATTCCCGGCAACTAATAGCGATCAATGGAGTTTGATAAAGAAAGTAATTGATGACAGTGATTATTATATAGTCATCCTAGCAGGACGATACGGATCTATTGGACCCGATGGACTAAGCTATACGGAAATGGAGTATCGTTACGCAGTTGAAACTGGAAAACCGGTTATTGGTTTTATCCACAAAAACAAGGAAAATTTGGCTGCAAGACTTTGCGAGTCAACCTCTGATGGTAAAGAAAAACTGGCGAGATTTGAAGAGTTGGTTAAAAATCGGCTTTGTCGCTTCTGGGAGTCCCCTGCAGAACTCGGAAGTCAGGTCAGTAGAAGTTTAATCAAACTTACACGAGAATCACCTGCTGTTGGCTGGGTTAAAGGTAATCTTGTTGCCAGTGAAAGTGAAGCTCAAGAAATACTGAAATTAAAAAGAACAATTGAAGAGCTTGAGAGCCAACTTGTTGCCAGCAAAACAACTGCTCCAGTTGGAAGTGAAACTTTATCTCAGGGTGATGATTTATTTGAATTTGAGTATACATTTAATGCATCCCCCTCTCAATGGACCCATGATGGAAAACGTTACTCTGCTAGTGCGAAAATTAGCTGGAATGAGATTTTTTCCTATGTTTCACCGATGATGATAGATGAAATTGCTGATGAGGGATTACATTCTGCAGTTAATTCTTCTATATCAAAAATTGTGCGTGATCAGCTTACGGATAATGAAGATGTTTTGGGGCTGAATATACTTTCAATAATAATGAAGTCATCATCATTTCAAACGGTGAAAGTTCAATTGAGAGCGCTTGGTTTAATAACGAAAAGTGAAAGGAATCGGAGCGTAAAAGACAAAGGGACATATTGGACGCTTACTCCTTATGGTGAGAATCTTATGACAACTCTTCGTGCAATAAAAAAATAAAAAACTGCCGGGGAAGTCCTCGGCTGTTTTTTATTTGATATGATGATGTGGTTTCAGTTTTCTTTAAACGCACTCCATCTTTTAATGAGTGCTGTCAGAGATATACGATGTATCGTGTTTATTATGCTATTATGATAAATATCATAGCCTTCATTGATGACTTTTTTAGAGAAATGAATTGTCAAAAACTCCGGATGTATAGCACATAAATTTAGATCAAACAGAGTATGAATGTCGCTTCTGAGCAGCAATCCGTTGCTTATATGGTTATGACTTTCATTTCTGTAAGCATCAATATGTGCCGCCTCAAGAATATCTACAAGCTCACATCCTGTAACTGCGCATATAGGGCTGGACTTTAACAGCTTATCTCGAAATGTTTTCTGTCCACGTCTTTGCCTGATCTGCCTATCTACTAGTTTCCTCTGATCACCTTCAAGCAAATCTGGAGAGTCGTTATCTGCTTCTCCTGCAGTAAGAAGAATCGACGATATTTGAGCATCAAATAGTTCTTTTGCCCACTGTATATTTACTTCCTGTATGGATAACTGAACGTTATAGCGCAAGCTTTCAGCTTCAAGTTTATCAAGAGGGATGTCTTTTAGTTTCTTAAAAACGGAACCATAAGTAGCTATAAATCCTATAGCAGGCTCTAAAACCAACCTTCTCTCATTAAATTCATGTCCGTTATCGCAACGCCACTTTGGCATCATTGTTTTGCGTGGGCGGATCTTTTTTGCATTGCATTCGTCATGGGGGCATTTATACACATTTTTTTCAGTGTCGTATGTTTCTAATTTTTCTATAATAGAGATTCCTAAAATATTATCTCTATTTCTAATTATTACAAGATCTCCTTCTTTGACATTTTTGTAATTTGGGACAGAATTATTGTAGCGATAGAAAACTGAGTAATCGTCGTTATAGCCATCATTTGCCCAGTACCTTACGTTGCCTTTTTCAATTGCTTTAAAGGACCATGCTTGTTGTACCACGAACTTTTCCCACTGATCAGATTTTTGGTTTGTTCTATCGAACAGCAAAACATGTTGATTTACAAGCATCATCAGCCCAGATAATATGACTTAAATCGCAAAATTTCGTCTCTTACCAGTTTTTTACTTTATCCATTCTTTTCTGTGACGGCAGTAACTCATTTCGAAAAAAAAACTTGGTCGCTTTCTCCTCATCCCCAAACCCCCAACATTACTCGGCATAATTTCCATCATCTGAGGTGGTACAAGATGTGCTGCCATCATGTCGTCCCGGTTCACATTCTTGTTGTTCGAAAACTCATCCTTAGCCGCCACCTCTGACAGAGGGATGATCAGAATTCTGTCTTTTTGCCGTTAGGCGAGTACATAAACAGGTTGCGGAATTTGCCCGGCCCCTTGCGTTTTTCATGGCCTGGCGGATATTGTTTATTACCTCCTGGTTCTGCGCGGTGTCGGTCATGTACAAGATGAAACTCGCGTGGCTGCCGTTAATGTAATACTTCTGGCGGAACAGGGTGGCGAACTCGTTGAGCAGGACTTAAGTATAGCGGACAGGTATGCCAGCAGGCCGTAAATTTCATGGTTCATATCCGGCTCCATCAGATGAAGTTGCTGCCTTGAGTGAACTTATACGGCTGCGTGGTCATGCCGTATTGCACAAACCAGTAAGTATCGAGGTCGATCCAGCGGCGTGTGTATTTCGCCAGCGATGGCTTCAGTTACAGAATGTCCACCAGTCTGTTCGTCCGTTTCTCCAGGTAGGCGTTACCAGACACCTGATAGTCCTGAACAAAGCGGCTGAATGCCTACTGGCTCAGCAGCGGACGCGGGATAAAGGTGCTGGTGAGAATGTTATGTTTCACCGCAATCGGTGAGCTGTGATGTACGGCGGTGTGTCCGGTCAGTTTTTTGCCGTATCGGGCTTGGGCATTTTCGGTGGACCGCTAGGACGAAAGCTGGGCGTAAAGCGTTAAGCACCGGAAGAAAACCATGACAGCAATGGAGCTGGAGGCGAAGCAGGGAGATTATCTGGTGGGTGCGGATGAAAATGTGCTGGTGCTGAACCGGGCCTATGCCAACAGGGCCGCCAAAATGCAATGGGAGCTCTACAGCGTGGTGTGGCGTCTTTCTCCCTTTAACTGAGAAGGCCGTGCCGATCTCTACACGTAAATGCCCGTGAAGGGAAGATTAGCGGCTTTAAGCAGCTCATAGATGATGCGGAATGGACAATCACCACGTTCATGCATACGGCCAGCGCTGACAGTGGTTTCACAACCAGTATTGAGTTTGAGGTGAAAATTGATGAGTTCGCAATGGAACAATTAGTTCAAAATTGCGAACAATCATCTCTCATTATTGCTATTTAGTTAATAATTAGATCTGATTATTATGATGAATTGTTCTATGTGCGTACAGGCGGCACATATCTGAAACAGTTTCCAAGTTTCCAATCAAACCAAAGAACGCTACAACCTGTGCACTAATATCGAGTACGGGCATACCATCGTGTCGCATGAAACTTTTGTACGGTCAGTATGCCGTCCGCAAAAAATCAGCGCAGCAGCGCCTCATCCCAAAAATATGTAGAAGCAATTTGCTTACTGATTCTGACCCGCCGCTGGCGGTTTTTTTTATTGTTATAGTAAGCTGGATGAACTTTTAAAAAGTATTTAAATCCGGAGTACACATGGATTTTGCAAGTTCGTTCTCTTTTATCGAAAAGATTATTCCTGCATTGGTCGGTTTTGCAGGTGCTTGGGCAGGTAGTCGATGGGGACTCACTAAGTTCAAGAAGGAAAAGTATTGGGAATCAAAAGTTAAGGCATACGAAACTACTTTGAGTCATTTTGAAAAAATTGCTTTCTGGGGGCGTTCTAATAAGGCACAAGCTCACTGTGCCGTAACTGTTGGAGATAACGATTTGCATCCACAAACGTTCAATGAGTCTATGCGTAACCTTGCACAGTTAGAAATTACTGCATTTGTATACTTTGATGGTGAATTTAGAGATCTGATCAAAGAACACAGACATGCTATGGAAAGCATTTACATAAATGAAATTGAAAAATTGGAAGGGGAGCCTAAGGAGAGCGCTTACTACAAGTATGCTGATACACAAGGAAAAATAGGTGATATGGCCTATGCGGCTTTAGAGGTTCTGAACCAACAGGCTCATAAAGATATCGGCCTGAAAGGGCATTGCTGCGAAAGACTTATGGTTAAAATCACCGATGATTGGCGAGAATTTAGAAAAAACATTCAATAGATTACACAAAAATCCGCCGCCATTCCTATCGAAATGGAGCTCTAACTACCTGATTAAAAAGGTCACGAACTTCAGACAACAAAAAACCCATCAACCTTGAACCAAAACGGCGGGGTTGATGGGCTCCACAAATTGGGGACATCAAAGAAAAGCAGTGGCAATAGTTATGACTGTGACCTGTGTAAAAAGTTCTGCACGTAACGAAAATTTTTTCAGCCACGCGCAAACTTGAGACTTATCCGAGTCCAGGCCAGATAATGACGATCAGCGTACCTGCCAGCGTCAGCAGCACGTTTGCGATCGCGTATGTGCCTGCATAGCCCAGCGCCGGGATATTGCTGCGCGCGGTGTCGCTGATGATTTCCATCGCCGGTGCGCAGGTACGCGCGCCCATCATCGCGCCGAAGAGCAGGGCGCGGTTCATGCGCAGCACGTAGGCACCGAACAGGAAGCAGATCACCACCGGCACCAGGCTGACGACAAGTCCGGAAAGCAACATTTGCCAGCCGACAGCGCCCAGTCCGTTGCCAATGCCGCTCCCGGCGCTTAAGCCGACACCCGCCATAAAGACCATCAGGCCGAACTCTTTCACCATGTTCAGCGCCCCCTGAGGGATATAGCCGAAGGTCGGATGGTTCGCTCGCAGGAAGCCCAGCATGATCCCGGCGAACAGCAGGCCGGCAGCGTTACCGATGCCGAAGCTAAAGTTGCTGAACTGGAAGGTGATCATCCCAATCATCAGGCCGACAATGAAGAAGGCGCAGAACGCTAACAGGTCCGTCACCTGGCTGTGAATGGAGATAAAGCCGATACGATCGGCAACGGTTTTGACACGTCGGGCATCGCCGCTGACCTGCAACACATCGCCTTTATTGAGCACAATGTTATCGTCGATAGGCATTTCAATCTGGCTGCGGATCACGCGGTTGAGGAAACAGCCGTGGTCGGTCAGCTTCAGCTGTGCCAGACGGCGGCCCACGGCGTTGTGGTTTTTTACCACAATCTCTTCGGTGACGATACGCATGTCCAGCAGATCGCGGTCGAACACCTCTTTCCCGTTGCGGAAGCTGGGATCGAGACGCGCGTGGGCGTCCGGGTAGCCGACAAGGGCGATGTCATCGCCCATCTGGAGCACCGCGTCACCGTCCGGGTTAGCCAGAATACCGTTACGACGAATTCGTTCGATGTAGCAGCCGGTCTGACGGTAGATCCCAAGTTCGCGCAGGTTTTTCCCGTCGGTCCAGGCAACCAGCTCCGGGCCGACCCGGTACGCGCGGATCACGGGCAGGTAAACCTTACGTTTGGAGTCCGTGTCCAGGCCGCGCTCGCGGGCAATGGTCTGGGCGCTGGTCTGGAGATCCTGATGCTGAAGTTTCGGCAGATAGCGCGCGCCAACAATCAGGCTTACCAGACCAATCAGATAGGTCAGGGCATAGCCCAGGCTCAGGTTGTCCAGCGCGACGGAAAGCGGCGTGCCTGCCATGCCAGAATGACGAAGCGTGTCCCCGGCACCCACAAGCACCGGCGTGGAGGTCATCGAGCCGGCCAGCATACCGGCCGTTAAGCCGATGTCCCAGCCAAACAGTTTGCCCAGCCCTAACGCAATCAGCAGCGCGCTGCCGACCATCACCAGCGCCAGCATCAGATAATTTTTGCCATCACGGAAGAAAATCGAAAAAAAGTTCGGGCCGGCTTCCACGCCTACGCAAAAAATAAACAGCATGAAACCTAAGTTAAGCGCGTCCGTGTTAATACTGAAATGTTGCTGACCTAATAACAGCGAGACGACTAAAACGCCAATGGAATTACCAAGTTGAACTGAACCCAGGCGCAATTTACCCAGACAAAGGCCCAGTGCCAGTACCACAAATAATAACAGGATGTAATTCCCATTTAACAAGTCTGCGACGTTTATATTCACGGAGGCTAACTTCTTGTTTACCAGTAAGTTGTTGAATGAAAGGACTATTTGGGCTACTGTTTTCAGAGTCAGGGAATCACTGAGACTCTCCCTGCTTCCTGATAAATACCCTAAACACTAGCAGGCGGTTAGTTTAATCGTAATAGCTACCGACAGCCACCTATTATCGCACGACTTCCGTGCGTGTTTTGGCAAGGATTGCCGCAATGCTTTATCTGACTGGGCGTCCACCGGACGATTTTTGTATTTGATAGAGATAAGTCAGGAGGATAGTTTGAACTTTAAACGAAACTGGGCTGGCGTAATCAGCTGTTTTTTGCTGTTTACGGTCGTTTGCATGTCGCTTGCATTTAACGTGAAGGGCGCCTTCAGAGCGTCCGGTCATCCGGAGCTGGGCCTGCTGTTTTTCATTCTGCCGGGGGCTGTGGCCAGTTTTCTCTCGCGCAAAGGCGAGGTGGTGATGCCGCTTCTGGGGGCAATCCTTGCGGCGCCCATCTGCTTGCTTCTGATGCGCGTGCTGTTTCTCTCGTCGAGAAGCGTCTGGCAGGAAGTGGCGTGGTTGTTGAGCGGCGTTTTCTGGTGTGCGCTGGGCGCGCTGTGTTTCTTATTTACGCGCAGCCTGCTGCAACAGCGGAAGCACCGTAAATAAAAACGCCCTCAGGGTGAGGGCGTCTTCGGATTGCCTTACTGAGCGGCAAACAGGCCAAGGTGCTCTTTGGCGTAGGCTTCAAAATCGGTGCAGCCGCCGATGTGTTTCTGGTCGAGGAAGATCTGCGGCACGGTTTCAACCGGTTTACCCACGGTTTTTTCCAGATCGGCTTTGCTGATGCCTTCCGCGTGGATATCCACGTAGCGGAAGTTAAAATCATCACGTTCTTCAGTCAGTTTCTCAGCCAGCTCTTTCGCGCGCACACAGTAAGGGCATCCTGGACGACCAAAAATTACTGCAAACATTTCTCTCTCCTCAAAAAACAAGCCTGACGGCGAATAATGCCTATAGTGCACGATAACCTGTCGTCATGGAAAGAAGGTTTCACCTGTCACTTTGATACAGTCAGGCTATGTTTCGCCAATTACATCATGGGGATCATTGCCTATACTGGCTGCCATACGTTTTACGCAATACAAAGAGAGACAAAATGACGCCAACCATTGACCTGCTTCGTTCCCACCGTTCCATTCGCCATTTTACCGATGAGCCAATTACTCAGGCACAGCGGGAAGCGATCATCGATAGCGCGCGCGGCACCTCCAGCTCCAGCTTTTTGCAGTGCAGCTCGATTATCCGCATCACCGATCCGGCGATGCGTGAACAGCTGGTGACGCTCACGGGGGGACAAAAGCACGTTGCCCAGGCAGCCGAGTTCTGGGTGTTCTGCGCCGATTTTAACCGTCACCTGCAAATCTGCCCTGAGGCGGAGCTGGGGCTGGCGGAACAGCTGCTGCTGGGCGTGGTCGATACGGCGCTGATGGCACAAAATGCCTTCACGGCGGCGGAATCGCTGGGGCTTGGCGGGGTGTATATCGGCGGGCTGCGCAACAACATCGAAAGCGTGACCGAGCTGCTGAAGCTGCCGAAACACGTGCTGCCGCTGTTTGGCCTGTGCCTCGGCTGGCCGGCGGACAACCCGGATCTGAAGCCGCGTATTCCTGCCGCGATGCTGGTGCATGAAAACCACTACCAGCCGGTCGACCAGGACGTTCTGAATCAATACGACGAAGAGCTGGCGAACTACTACCTGACGCGCGACAGCAACAACCGTCGCGACACCTGGAGCGACCATATTCGTCGTACCATTATCAAGGAGAGCCGCCCGTTCATTCTTGATTACCTGCACAAGCAGGGCTGGGCAACGCGGTAGTCCATTCCTCCCGCGCCTCGTGTATGATAGGCAGGCTTTTACCATGTCTTTAGAGAGGTGCAGGGTGAAGATTGCCATATTGTCCCGGGATGGAACGCTCTATTCATGTAAACGTCTGCGAGAAGCGGCGGCGAAGCGCGGGCATCAGATTGAGATCCTCGATCCGATGTCCTGCTATATGAACATCGACCCCGCGGCGTCGTCGATTCACTACAAGGGCCGCAAGCTGCCGCACTTCGATGCGGTGATCCCCCGCATTGGCTCCCAGATCACCTATTACGGCACGGCTGCGCTGCGCCAGTTTGAAATGCTGGGAAGCTATCCGCTCAACGAGTCCGTGGCGATTTCCCGCGCCCGCGATAAACTGCGCTCGCTACAGCTGCTGGCGCGCCAGGGGATCGATCTGCCTGTCACCGGGATTGCCCACTCCCCGGACGACACCAGCGATTTGATCGATATGGTGGGCGGTGCGCCGCTGGTCATAAAGCTGGTGGAGGGCACGCAGGGAATCGGGGTGGTACTGGCGGAGACGCGTCAGGCGGCTGAAAGCGTGATTGACGCGTTTCGCGGTCTGAATGCCCATATTCTGGTGCAGGAATATATTAAAGAGGCCAAAGGGTGCGATATCCGCTGCTTTGTGGTGGGCGATGAAGTGGTGGCTGCCATTGAGCGGCAGGCGAAAGAGGGCGACTTCCGCTCGAACCTGCACCGCGGCGGCATTGCGCGGGTGGCCATTATCAGCGAGCGCGAGCGTACGATCGCGGTGAAAGCCGCACAGACGTTAGGCCTGGACGTTGCGGGGGTCGATCTGCTGCGGGCCGAGCGCGGGCCGCTGGTGATGGAGGTCAACGCCTCGCCGGGGCTGGAAGGGGTGGAAAAAACCACGGGCGTCGATATTGCAGGTAAAATGATCGCGTGGATTGAACGCCACGCAACGCCGGGATTTTGCCTGAAAACGGGCGGTTAAATGGATCGGCGCGCACTTTTTGCGTAATCTGGACAACGTTTTTATTTAAGAGGCTGCACAGCGATGGATTTACAGGTCGTACCTACACTGGATACGTTACGTCAATGGCTCGATGATGCCGGTATTACTTTCTTCGAATGCGACTCCTGCCAGGCGCTGCATCTGCCTCACATGCAAAATTTCGACGGCATTTTTGATGCCAAAATCGATCTGATTAACGACGTCATTCTTTTCTCGGCGCTGGCCGAAGTGAAGCCTTCTGCGCTGCTGGCGCTGGCGTCCGATCTGTCTGCAATTAACGCCAGTTCTCTGACGGTCAAAGCGTTTCTCGACATACAGGATGATAACCTGCCGAAGCTGGTGGTTTGCCAGTCTTTATTCTCCGGCGCCGGGCTCTCCTTCAAGCAGTTCGCCTGGTTTATGCGCCTGAGCGAAGAGCAGATTTCCATGGTAATGATGGAAGCCAACGCACACCACCTGCTGTACAGCGCGGAAGATGATGCTGAGAATAATGATGCATCTCCCAATTTTCTCCACTAAGGCCGTCTGACTTTTGCGCAGTCGCTGCCAGAGCGGCTGCATAACACCGTTTTTTCTGCTGCTTTTAACCTTTCTTTAAAGAATTTTTCACCTCCTCTCAGGCCGTTTCGGCTTATCACGTAGACATAATCTGCATAAAAAATTGATAAAAGGCGTTTTTTCGTCTGGGCTATAGCCGGAGACACGGGCTACAGTTATTCTTGCGATGCTTAAAAAAGCGAGCGGATCCTGCCGGAAAAAGGGGGTTATATTTATTTCGGGCAGAGCGACAAACTATGCATGATTATTGCATATCTTCAGGCTGCACAGTTTTGGTTCGTTTGTTAACGAGCTTTCAGAAGGAATAACAATATGATCGCCTTGAATAAAAAATGGTTATCGGGTCTGGTTGCGGGTGCTCTGATGGCCGTCTCTGCCGGTACGCTCGCTGCGGAACAAAAAACGCTGCACGTCTATAACTGGTCTGACTATATTGCGCCGGACACCGTCGCCAATTTTGAAAAAGAGACCGGCATTAAAGTGGTCTACGACGTATTCGATTCCAACGAAGTGCTGGAAGGTAAACTGATGGCGGGCAGCACCGGCTTTGACCTGGTTGTGCCGTCGGCAAGTTTCCTTGAGCGTCAGCTGACCGCCGGCGTTTTCCAGCCGCTGGATAAGAGCAAATTACCCAACTGGAAAAACCTCGACCCGGAGGTGCTGAAGCTGGTGGCTAAGCACGATCCGGAGAATAAATACGCGATGCCATACCTGTGGGCGACCACCGGCATCGGCTTTAACGTGGATAAGGTCAAAGCCGCGCTGGGCCCGGACGTCAAGCTGGACAGCTGGGACGTGGTGCTGAAGCCGGAAAACCTTGAAAAGCTCAAAAGCTGCGGCGTCTCTTTCCTCGATGCGCCGGAAGAAATTTTTGCCACCGTGCTTAACTACCTTGGCAAAGATCCCAACAGCAGCAAGGCCGACGACTACACCGGTCCGGCAACCGACCTGCTGCTGAAGCTGCGTCCGAATATTCGCTACTTCCACTCCTCTCAGTACATCAACGACCTGGCGAACGGCGATATCTGCGTGGCGATCGGCTGGGCGGGTGACGTCTGGCAGGCGGCGAACCGTGCGAAAGAGGCGAAAAACGGCGTGAATGTTTCCTACTTCATTCCGAAAGAGGGCGCGCTGGCGTTCTTTGACGTCTTCGCCATGCCGGCTGATGCGAAAAACAAAGAGGAAGCGTATCAGTTCCTCAACTACCTGATGCGTCCGGAAGTGATTGCCCACATTAGCGACCACGTTTACTACGCTAACGGTAACAAGGCCTCCGTGCCGATGGTCAGCGAGGCGATCCGCAATAACCCGGCGATCTATCCGCCAGCGGACGTCTTTGCCAAGCTGTTCACCCTGAAGGTGCAGGAGCCTAAGATCGACCGCGTGCGCACCCGCGCGTGGACGAAGGTGAAAAGCGGTAAGTAACGGCGTTTGATATCGTTGCCCGGTGGCGCTAATGCTTACCGGGCCGACACAACCCGTAGGCCGGGCATGCGTTAGCGCCGCCCGGCGATGCGCACCCTGACGGTGCGTTTGCACCAGTGTTGATCTATGCCGGAGAGCACCCCGTGAATGACGCGATCCCCCGCCCGCAGGCGAAAGTCCGTAAAGCGCTGACCCCGCTTCTTGAAATTCGTAACCTCACCAAATCCTTCGACGGCCAGCATGCCGTGGACGACGTCAGCCTGACGATCTACAAAGGCGAAATATTCGCTCTGCTCGGCGCATCGGGCTGCGGTAAGTCCACGCTGCTGCGCATGCTCGCCGGGTTTGAACAGCCGACCGCCGGGCAGATAGTGCTGGACGGCGTTGATCTCTCCAGCGTGCCGCCGTACCAGCGGCCCATAAACATGATGTTTCAGTCCTACGCGCTGTTTCCGCACATGACCGTCGAGCAGAATATCGCCTTCGGCCTGAAGCAGGACAAGCTGCCGAAAGCCGAAATCACCGCGCGCGTGGCGGAGATGCTGAGCCTGGTGCACATGCAGGAGTTCGCGAAGCGCAAGCCGCACCAGCTTTCCGGCGGCCAGCGTCAGCGCGTGGCGCTGGCAAGAAGCCTGGCGAAGCGTCCAAAGCTGCTGCTGCTCGACGAGCCGATGGGCGCCCTGGATAAAAAGCTGCGCGACCGGATGCAGCTGGAAGTGGTGGATATCCTCGAGCGCGTGGGCGTGACCTGTGTGATGGTGACCCACGACCAGGAAGAGGCGATGACCATGGCCGGGCGCATTGCGATCATGAATCGCGGTAAATTCGTGCAGATTGGCGAGCCGGAAGAGATCTACGAGCACCCGACCACCCGCTACAGCGCGGAGTTTATCGGCTCGGTGAACGTCTTCGAAGGGCTGCTGAAGGAGCGTCAGGACGATGGCCTGGTGATTGAATCGCCGGGGCTGGTGCACCCGCTGAAGGTCGACTCTGACAACTCCGTGGTGGACAACGTGCCGGTCTACGTGGCCCTGCGCCCGGAAAAAATCATGCTCTGCGATGAGCCGCCCGCCGATGGCTATAACTTTGCCGTGGGCGAAGTGGTACACATTGCTTATCTCGGCGACCTGTCGATTTATCACGTCCGCCTGAAAAGCGGGCAGATGCTCAGCGCCCAGCTACAGAACGAGCACCGGTATCGCAAGGGACAGCCAACCTGGGGCGACGAAGTGAGTCTGTGCTGGGATGCGGACAGCTGCGTCGTACTGACGGTATAAGGAGCGGCCATGAGTACACTTGAACCTCCAGCCCGCGTCAAAACACCGGGCGGTTTCGCGCGCTGGCTGGCGCGCGTGCAGATGGCGCATGGCCGCAAGCTGGTCATCGCCATGCCGTATATCTGGCTGATCCTGCTGTTTCTGCTGCCGTTCCTGATCGTCTTTAAGATCAGCCTGGCGGAGATGGCGCGGGCGATCCCGCCGTACACCGATCTGTGGGAGTGGGCCGACGGGCAGCTGACGCTGACGCTGAATCTGGGCAACTTCCTTCAGCTCACCGAGGATCCGCTCTATTTCGAAGCCTATTTACAGTCGTTGCAGGTAGCCGCCGTCTCGACGATATGCTGTCTGCTGATGGGCTACCCGCTGGCGTGGGCGGTGGCGCACAGCAAGCCGTCAACGCGAAACATTTTGCTGCTGCTGGTGATTTTACCGTCGTGGACGTCGTTCCTGATCCGCGTATACGCCTGGATGGGGATCCTGAAAAATAACGGCATCCTGAATAACTTTCTGCTGTGGCTTGGCGTCATCGATCAGCCGTTGACCATCCTGCACACCAACCTCGCGGTGTATATCGGGATTGTTTACGCCTACCTGCCGTTTATGGTGCTGCCGATTTACACCGCCCTGACGCGCATTGACTACTCGCTGGTGGAAGCCTCGCTGGATCTCGGCGCGCGGCCGCTGAAGACCTTCTTCAGCGTGATCGTGCCGCTGACCAAAGGCGGGATCATTGCCGGGTCGATGCTGGTGTTTATCCCGGCGGTCGGGGAGTTTGTGATCCCGGAACTGCTTGGCGGACCGGACAGCATCATGATTGGCCGCGTGCTGTGGCAGGAGTTCTTCAATAACCGCGACTGGCCGGTGGCCTCGGCGGTGGCGATCGTCATGTTGCTGCTGCTGATCGTGCCGATCATGTGGTTCCACAAGCATCAGCAGAAACAGATGGGAGATCGCGGATGAACAACTTGCCGGTAGTACGCTCTCCGTGGCGCATTCTGATCCTGGTGATTGGCTTCACCTTCCTGTACGCGCCGATGCTGATGCTGGTGATCTACTCGTTCAACAGCTCAAAGCTGGTGACCGTCTGGGCGGGCTGGTCAACGCGCTGGTATAGCGCGCTGTTCCACGACGAGGCGATGATGAGCGCGGTCGGATTAAGCCTGACCATTGCAGCGCTGGCGGCGACGATGGCCTGCGTGCTGGGCACGATTGCCGCGCTGGTGATGGTGCGCTTTGGCCGCTTCCGCGGGGCCAACGGCTTTGCGTTTATGATCACCGCGCCGCTGGTGATGCCGGACGTGATCACCGGCCTGTCGCTGCTGCTGCTGTTTGTGGCGCTGGCGCACGCTATCGGCTGGCCGGCGGATCGCGGGATGCTTACCATCTGGCTGGCGCACGTGACCTTCTGTACGGCGTACGTGGCGGTGGTGATCTCCTCGCGTCTGCGCGAGCTGGACCGCTCCATTGAAGAGGCGGCGATGGATCTCGGCGCCACGCCGCTGAAGGTTTTCTTCATCATCACGCTGCCGATGATTATGCCGGCGGTCATCTCCGGCTGGCTGCTGGCGTTCACGCTCTCGCTCGACGATCTGGTTATCGCCAGCTTTGTCTCGGGGCCGGGCGCGACGACGCTGCCGATGCTGGTCTTCTCCAGCGTGCGCATGGGGGTGAATCCGGAGATTAACGCCCTGGCGTCTATCATCCTTGGCGTGGTCGGAATTGTCGGATTTATCGCCTGGTATTTGATGGCGCGCGCGGAAAAGCAGCGCGTTCGCGATATCCAGCGTGCAAGACGCGGCTGAAGGAATTATTATTTCCAGTGATGTGCCGCGTATGACGCGGCACTGTTTTTCAGGGAAGTAAAAACATTGGGATTCTTGCAAAAAACACGTCATTCGCACGCCCGTCCGAACGTCCCTGCGCTGGTTCAGGTGGCGGCGCTCGCCATTATTATGATCCGCTGCCTGGATGTGCTGATGATTATGAACACGCTGGGCCCGCGGGGCATGGGGGAGTTCATTCATCGCAGCGCGCAGACGTGGAATCTGACGCTGGTGTTTCTCAGTAGCCTGATGCTGGTGTTTATTGAGATCTACTGCGCGTTCTCGCTGGTAAAGGGGCGCAACTGGGCGCGCTGGGTCTATTTTCTTACGCAGATCACCGCCGCCAGCTATCTGTGGGCCGCCTCGCTGGGCTACGGCTATCCGGAGCTGTTCAGCATTCCCGGCGGTTCCCGCCGCGAGATTTTCCATTCCTTAGTGATGCAGAAATTGCCGGACATGCTGGTGCTCTGCCTGCTCTATGTTCCCGCCTCCAGTCGGCGGTTCTTCCGCCTGCAATAATGTGTATAATCGCAGCCCTCGTTTTCCTTGAGGTTTTCATATGCAGTGCGCACTCTATGACGCCGGTCGCTGCCGCTCCTGTCAGTGGATAGAACAGCCGGTCTCTCAACAACTCACCGCCAAAATGGCCGATTTACAGCAGCTGCTTGCCGGTCACGCGGTGGGCGAGTGGTGCGCACCCGTCAGCGGGCCGGAGCAGGGCTTTCGTAATAAAGCCAAAATGGTGGTCAGCGGCAGCGTCGAAAAGCCGCTGCTGGGCATGCTGCACCGTGATGGCACGCCGGAAGATCTTACCGCCTGCCCGCTGTATCCCGCTTCGTTTGAACCGGTGTTTGCCGCACTGAAGCCGTTTATCGCCCGCGCGGGGTTAACGCCCTATAACGTTGCCCGCAGGCGCGGCGAGCTGAAATACCTCCTGCTGACCGAAAGCCAGATCGACGGCGGCATGATGCTGCGCTTCGTGCTGCGCTCAGAGAGCAAGCTGGAGCAGCTGCGTGCAGCGCTGCCGGCATTGCAGACCCAGCTTCCGCGGTTGCGGGTGATCACGGCCAACATTCAGCCGGTGCACATGGCGATTATGGAAGGGGAGAAAGAGATTTTCTTCACCGAACAGCATGCGCTGGCGGAGAACTTTAACGGCGTGCCGCTGTGGATCCGTCCGCAAAGTTTCTTCCAGACTAACCCCACCGTCGCCAGCGCGCTGTACGCCACCGCGCGCGACTGGGTGCGCGCGTTACAGGTTCATCACATGTGGGATCTGTTCTGCGGCGTCGGCGGCTTTGGCCTGCACTGCGCCACGCCGGACATGCAGCTCACCGGCATTGAAATCTCCGCCGAAGCGATTGCCTGCGCAAAGCAGTCCGCCGCTGAACTGGGGTTAACCAATCTGCACTTCCAGGCGCTGGACTCCACGCAGTTCGCGACCGGGCAGGGCAACGTGCCGGAGCTGGTGCTGGTGAACCCGCCGCGCCGGGGCATCGGCCAGGCACTGTGCGACTACCTGAGCCAGATGGCGCCTAAGTACATCGTTTATTCCAGCTGTAACGCACAGACTATGGCGAAAGATATCGCTAATCTGCCGGGTTACCGCATTGAGCGCGTTCAGCTCTTTGATATGTTCCCGCACACCGCGCATTACGAAGTGCTGACGTTGCTCGTGAAATCTTAAACAAAATGTGAACTCTTCATCCCTGCGAAATCAGGTAAGCTTACGTCATAAAAATTGTATAAAGGCTTAGCGATGAAGCAGATCCTGCTGGTGGAAGATGACCACGATATTGCGGCGCTCCTGCGCCTCAACTTAGAAGACGAAGGCTACACCATTACCCACGAGCCGGACGGGGGGAAGGCGTTACCGCTTCTGGAAAAACAGCCGTGGGACGCGGTGATCCTCGATCTGATGCTGCCGAACGTCGACGGCCTGGAAATTTGCCGCCGTATCCGCCAGATGACCCGCTACCTGCCCATTATCATCATTAGCGCCCGCAGCAGTGAAACCGATCGTATTACCGGCCTGGAAACCGGGGCGGATGATTATCTGGCAAAACCGTTCTCGGTGCAGGAGCTGATTGCCCGCATTAAGGCGCTGTTCCGCCGTCAGCAGGCGATGGGGCAGGCGCAGACGGACGGCATTATCCAGGCGCACGGCCTGACTATCGATCCGCTGGCGCGCAGCGTGCGTCTCAACGGCCAACACGTCGATCTCACCCCGCGCGAATTTGAGCTGCTCTATTTCTTTGCCCGCCATCCCGGCGAGGTCTTCTCGCGGCTGGCGCTGCTGGAACAGGTGTGGGGCTATCAGCACGAAGGCTACGAGCACACCGTCAATACCCACATCAACCGCCTGCGCATCAAAATTGAGAAAGATGCCGCCGAGCCGGAAATCATTCGCACCGTCTGGGGCAAAGGCTATAAGTTTGCGGAGCGTAACCATGATGCGTCGCTTTAGCCTGAGCCAGCGCCTGACGCTGCTGTTTACGGCGTTATTGCTGCTCTGCGCTACCGTTGCCTGTGCGGTGCAGCTCTACAGCAGCATGCAGTACGGCAACGCCATGGTGCAGCGGCTCTCCGGCGGCCTGGCGCAGCAGATCGTCCAGCGGGAACCGATTCTGGACGCGCAGGGCAGGGTGGATCGCAGTGCCTTAAAGCCCCTGTTCGACCGGCTGATGACCTTTAATCCGAGCGTCGAGCTGTATGTTGTCTCCCCGGATGGCGAAATCCTGGCCGATGCCGCCCCGCCGGGCCACATCCAGCGGCAAAAAATTGACCTCGCGCCGATTCAAAATTTCCTGAGCGGGACGGTGATGCCGGTGCTGGGCGACGACCCCCGCAGCCAGAATAAAAAGATCTTCAGCGCCACGCCGCTGCGTCAGGACGGCGAGCTGAAAGGCTATCTGTACATTATTTTGCAGGGGGAGGAGTTCAACGCGCTGGCGGAGACGGCCTGGCACAAAGCGCTCTGGAGTACGGCGCTGTGGTCCATGCTGCTGGTGGCGCTGTTTGGCCTGCTGGCGGGGGTGCTCATCTGGTACTGGGTGACGCGTCCGGTCAAACAACTCACGATGGACGTGGCCGGGCTGGAGCAGGACAGCATCAGCGCGATCAAGCAGCTGGCGGGCCAGCCGCTGGCGCCTGCCGGCCAGGATGAAGTGGCGATCCTGCGCAATACCTTTATTGAGCTGGCGCGCAAAATCACCTCTCAGTGGGATCGGCTGGCCGACAGCGACCGTCAGCGCCGCGAATTTATCGCCAATATTTCACACGATTTGCGTACGCCGCTGACCTCGCTGCTGGGGTATCTGGAAACGCTGTCGCTGAAATCCGCGACGCTGACGCCGCAGGAGCACCAGCAGTACCTCGCCACCGCGCTGCGTCAGGGGCAAAAGGTGCGCCATCTGTCGCAGCAGCTGTTTGAGCTGGCGCGTCTTGAGCACGGCGGCATCAAGCCCCAGCGCGAGCGTTTTGCCATGGCCGAGCTGATTTCCGACGTGGCGCAGAAGTTTGAGCTGGCCGCCCGCACGCGGGAGTTAAATCTGCATATTGATGTGCCGGGTCCGCTGCCGCTGGTGAACGCCGACGTCTCCATGATTGAACGGGTGGTGACGAATCTGCTGGATAACGCGATACGCCATACGCCACCGGGCGGAGACATTCGTCTGGCGGTGTGGCAGGAGAACGACCGGTTGCAGGTTGAAGTGGAAGATAACGGCGCGGGCGTCGATGCGGCCTTGCGGGACGATCTGTTCCAGCGGCCTTCAGCGTTAAATCCTCAGGCGTCGCGGGACAACCGGGGCGGATTAGGGCTATTGATCGTGAAAAGAATGCTGGAGCTGCACGGCGGGGGGATCCGGTTGATGGAGTCCGTAAGCGGGGCGCGGTTCAGGTTCTTTGTGCCGCTGTGAGAAATTGCCGGGTGGCGCTGCGCTTACCCGGCCTACAGACCACCCCCGTAGGCCAGACCACCCGGCAAAAAGCGATTACTGCGGGAACCACTGCTCGCTGATTTTCTGGTACGTACCGTCAGCCTTGATCGCTTTCAGCGCGCCGTTCAGTTTCTCCAGCAGGGCTTTGTTATCCGGGCGTACCGCGATGCCGAGGCCTGTACCGAAGTATTGCGGATCGGTCACTTTCTCGGTCGCCGTCCCCAGCTGCGGGTTGGTTTTCAGCCATTCGTTCACCACGGCGGTATCGCCGAATACGCCGTCAATACGGCCATTTTTCAGGTCGATAATCGCGTTCTGATAGCTGTCATAGGCTACGGTTTTGACTTCAGGATGCTTGTCCTGGAGGTATTTCTGATGCGTGGTGCCGTTTTCCATGCCGATGCGCTTGCCTTTCAGCTGGTCAAAGGAGGTGTACGCGCCTTTCTTCGCAATCACCACCGCAGAGTTGGCGTAGTACGGGTCGGTGAACGCGACCTGCTTGCTGCGCTCTGGGGTGATATCCATACCGGAGATCACCGCATCGTATTTTTTGAACTTGAGGGACGGGATCAGGCTGTCAAACGCGTGGTTAGTAAAGGTGCAGTCGGCCTGCATCTGCTTGCACAGCGCTTTCGCCAGGTCGATGTCGAAGCCGACGATCTGGTTGCTGGCATCCAGCGATTCAAACGGCGGATAGGTGGCAGAAACGCCGAAATTGATTTTATCTGCGGCTGACGCGCCAGCGGCGAAGGTTGCCAGTAATGCGGCCAGAACTAACTTTTTCATTGTGTTGCTCCCGTCTGTAGGTCTTATGAACGTACAATGCCATTTAATGAATTTATATGCAATATAAATGATTAAATATTAGATGGTGGGTAAAAAAAAACGGATAACCAAAAGGTTATCCGTCACGTGTATTCACGTTTATGCATTTCCTGCCGGGCGGGCCCGGCCTACGATCTCCGCTCGAATGCCAGCGCCTTACGCTCGATCAGGCGCATCATCAGCGTCAGCAGGCCGTTGACCACCAGATACACCAGCCCGGCCGCACCGAACACCATCACGTCGTAGGTGCGTCCATACAGCAGCTGCCCGTGGCCCATCACTTCCATCAGGGTGATGGTGTAGGCCAGAGAGGTGCTCTTGAACACCAGAACGACTTCGTTGGAATAGGAAGAGAGCGCGCGCTTAAAGGCGTACGGCAGCAGGATCGCCAGCGTGTCCTTCTTGCTCATGCCCAGCGCGCCGCAGGACTGCCACTGGCCTTCCGGGATCGCGCGGATCGCACCGTAAAACAGCTGCGTGGTGTAGGCGGCGCTGTTCAGCGAGAGGGCAATCAGGGCGCATAGCCACGGCTCAGAGAGCAGGTGCCAGAGCACCGGGTATTCCTGCAACGACGGGAACTGCCCCGGGCCGTAGTAAATCAGGAAAATCTGCACCAGCAGCGGCGTACCGGTAAACAGCGTAATGTAACCGCGTACAATCCACACCAGCACCGGCGTTTTCAGCGTCAGGACGATGGTGAAGATCAGCGCCAGAATCAGCGCCACGATGATGGACGCGACGGTCAGCGTCAGGCTGGTGTGCAGCCCTTTCATCAGTTCGGGTAAATAGTCCAGCATCAGCCTGGTCTCCGTTCAAAACGCGTTGCACGCAGATCAATACGCTTAAGAACGTACTGGCTCAGCAACGTGATCGCCAGGTAGATCGCTGCCGCCACAATGTACCAGGTAAAAGGCTCCTGCGTACGGGTGGCGATGCTTTTGGTTTGCAGCATCAAATCGTTCACGCTGATCAGGCTCACCAGCGCGGTATCTTTCAACAGGACCAGCCACTGATTACCCAGCCCCGGCAGGGCATGACGCCACATCTGCGGCATGACCAGGCGGAAGAAGATCGCCGCTTTCGACAGGCCCAGCGCCTGGCCGGATTCCCACTGACCCTGCGGCACCGCCTTCAGCGCGCCGCGCAGCGTTTGTGACGCATAGGCCGAATAGAGCAGGGAGAGCGCAATCACGCCGCACAGGAACGGGCTGACGTCAAAGTTCTCGATCTGCATCTGCACCGGGATCTGCGCAACGCCGAGGTTAAGGGTAAAGCCGTCCGACAGCGTGAGCAGCAGCTGTGAGGAACCGAAATAGATAAACAGGACCACCAGAATTTCCGGCAGCCCGCGCAGCACGGTTACCAGCGCTGAACCGAGCCATGCGACAGGGCGCCACTTAACGGACTCCCACACCGCAAAGAACATCGCCAGTACTAGGCCGATAATCAGTGCACAAACGGCAAGGCCGACGGTCATCCCGGCGGCGCTTGCTAAAGGAAAAATTTCATTCATCAGGAATTACTTCTGGAACCATTTTTTGTAGATGGTTTCGTAGGTGCCGTCTTTCTTCACTTTTTCCAGCGCAGCGTTGAATTTCTGCTGCAACTCGGTGTTGCCCTGACGTACGGCAATACCCAGACCTGTACCGAAGTAGTCTTTATCGGTCACCTTGTCACCCACGGCGGCCAGCTTGTCGTTCGCTTTCAGCCATTCAGTCACAACAGCCGTGTCCCCGAAGACCGCATCGATACGACCGTTTTGCAGGTCCAGCTTCGCGTTCTGGTAGCTGTCATACGGCACGGTGGTGATTTCCGGATGCTTATCCATGATGAATTTCTGGTGCGTGGTGCCGTTTTGAACGCCCACCTTTTTGCCTTTCAGCAGATCGACAGAAGCGTATTTGCCTTTCTGACCGATGAACAGGGCAGAGTTGTCATAGTAAGGCGCAGTGAACAGAACCTGCTTTTCACGCTCCGGGGTGATGTCCATGCCGGCCATCACCGCGTCGATGCGGCGGAACTTCAGGCTCGGGATCAGGCTGTCGAACGACTGGTTGCTGAAGGTGCAGGTCGCGTCGATCTCTTTACACAGGGCGTTGGCCAGGTCCACGTCGAAGCCAACAATTTTATTGTTCGCATCGATGGATTCAAACGGAGGATAAGACGCTTCGGTGGCGAAACGGATGGTCTGGGCTGCGGTAGCGGAAAGGCTGACGCTAGCGAGCAGCGCGGCAATCAATACTTTTTTCATTATAATTTCCCTAACACGTCAGTGAGATAAGTAATTTTTGAAGGCATCGGTTTGCGGGTTGGTGAAGCAGCTCGCGTCACCTTGCTCAACGATATACCCGTTTTCCATGTAGACCACGCGGCTGGCGGTTTTGCGCGCCACTTCCACCTCGTGGGTCACGATGACCTGGGTAATGTTGGTTTCCGCCAGCTCGCGAATAATACTCACGATCTGAGCAGTAATTTCCGGATCCAGCGCCGCGGTCGGCTCGTCAAACAGCAGCACCGCCGGCTCCATCATCAGCGCACGGGCAATTGCCACGCGCTGCTGCTGACCACCGGAGAGGTGAAGCGGATAGCGGTCGCTGTAGGGCTTTAGGCGCAGACGTTCCAGCAGCTTGTCGGCACGCGCCATCGCCTGATCCTTGCTTAAGCCGAGCACGCGGCACGGGGCTTCAATCAGGTTTTGTACCACGGTCAGGTGCGGCCAGAGATTGTATTGCTGAAAAACCATGCCCACGTTTTGACGCAGTTCACGAATCGCTTTATCAGAAGGGGGTTTCGCAAAATCAAAATGGTTACCGGCAATGGCCAGCGTGCCCGAGCGGGGCATTTCAAGCAGATTCAGAACGCGAAGAAGGGAGCTTTTTCCCGCGCCGCTTGGGCCGAGCAAAACCAGCGTTTCGCCCTCCGGGCAGCTCAGCGTAATGTCGAACAGCGCCTGGTGTGCGCCGTAGAAGCAGTTAATGCCGTTTAGTTTAATACTCATCGGGGCAGTCTTTACTCATCCAGGCAATCTATAGCAATTGAGGCCGCAGATAGTACCGTTGACAGAATAGTTATGCAATATTTCTGCGTTAAAAGTTAAATATAACCCGTGTTTCTTCTTAAACATAGCACAAAATAGCGAAGGGGGAGGGGGGCGAGAATAAATGTCGGCATTCCGCCTGAAATGCCGGACATTTTACGGGGTTAACGTTTATTTCACCGCTGCGTTAGCGGTTTTCAACGGACTGGCGCAGGGTGCCAGCCGGGGCATGAACGCTGCCGCCAATGTAGCGAACATCATCGATGGCCCAGCACTGCCCTTCACGGATCATCAGCACTTCATCCTGCCAGGTCTGGGTGCCCTGCGTCAGCTTCACGCGCAGCGGAATATTGCGCGCGTCGGTGTTCGGGATGGTTGACGCGCTGGCAACCTCGGCGCTGTCGGGCAGCGTCGCGCGGCTGGAGAACGGATCGGCAGACAGCAGCGCGTTATGCTGCGGATCGCGCGAGGCGTCGTTAAGCAGTTTCGCCAGGTTATCGCTCAGGTACGGGCGCAGGGCGGTGAGGTCATTACCGCGATGCTGAATGCGATAATCATAGAACTGTTGCGCCACGGCGTCCGGGCCGCCCTCGATGCAGGGGCCGCTGCGGGAACCGATATCCTTAAAGGCTGGCGTGACCGGCGTAGTGCAGGCGCTGAGCACCAGCGCGCAGGGCACTAAAAGCGTTAAAGCAGAGTAGCGCATGTTGATTTCCTTATTTATTAACTATCCTTTCAATCATAGCGTAACGAACCGATAATGCAGTTGCTAACGCATTGAACGCTAAAGAAGGAGAGAAAGTATGCAGTTTTCAACGACCCCAACCCTGGAAGGGCAACCGATCACCGAGTACTGCGGCGTGGTCACCGGCGAGGCGATCCTTGGCGCTAACGTCTTCCGCGACTTTTTTGCCGGCATTCGCGACATCGTCGGCGGGCGCTCCGGCGCGTATGAAAAAGAGCTGCGTAAAGCGCGCGAGATTGCGTTTAAGGAGCTGGGCGAGCAGGCCAAGGCGCTGGGCGCGGATGCGGTGGTGGGCATTGATATCGACTACGAAACGGTTGGTAAAGATGCCAGCATGCTGATGGTGAGCGTAAGCGGCACGGCGGTGAAGATCCGTTGATGACGCGTTCACTCTCAGCCGTCCTGCTGGCGCTGCTGCTGGCAGGATGCGCCGCGGAAAAAGGCATCGTTGATAAGGGTGCTTATGAGCTGGATACGCGCCATCAGGCGCAGGCGGCCTACCCGCGTATAAAGGTGCTGGTTATTCACTACACCGCAGACGATTTTGACACCTCGCTTGCAACCCTGACCGATAAAAACGTCAGCTCCCATTATCTCATCCCCGCCAGGCCCCCCGCGCCGGACGGTAAACCACGCATCTGGCAACTGGTGCCGGAGAGCGAGCTTGCCTGGCATGCGGGCATCAGCTTCTGGCGCGGCACCAACCGCATCAACGATACCTCCGTGGGGATTGAGCTGGAGAACCGCGGCTGGCAGAAAGTTGGAGGGGTAAAAACCTTCGTGCCCTTTGAACCGGCACAAATCGCGGCGCTGATCCCTCTCGCTAAAGACATCATTGCCCGCTACGACATCAAACCGCAGAACGTCGTGGCCCATGCCGATATTGCCCCGCAGCGTAAGGACGATCCCGGCCCGCTGTTCCCGTGGCGCGAGCTGGCGCAGCAGGGGATAGGCGCGTGGCCCGATCCGGCGCGCGTGGCGTTCTATATGAACGGGCGATCGCGTTATGAGCCGGTGGATACCGCAACGCTGCTCGATCTGCTGGCCCGCTACGGCTACGAGGTGCCCGAAGACAGCACCCCCGCGCAGCAAAAACGCATCATCATGGCGTTCCAGATGCATTTCCGCCCGCAGCTGTGGAACGGCGTAGCCGACGTTGAATCCCTGGCTATTGCCGAAGCGCTGTTAGAAAAATACGGACAGGGGTAATTCTTCGGAATACCCCCGAATAGGTATATTCTCCTTACTTGTCATGAGATTAATCTTAAGTACATCGTCAATTAACTTTTAGTAAATTGACTTAAAATTATCCGGATTTAAGATAGACACATAGCTTGCTAACTAAATTGGCAAATAAATAAAAGCATTATTCTTTCTTTTTTTCTTGAGAATGTCATCAGGACTCATATTCAGGTTCCGGCAACAGGCCGGGGCCATTATTAATCATTAAAATCTTAAATCGGGTATAACAATGTTAAGAATATACGCAAATAAATTACGTCCGCAGGCCGAGATGGAAAAAATTATCGCTGCCACTTCCGGCGTTGAGGAAAAAACGTTAAAGAAATGGCAAAAACTTTCTACGGCTGATTCCGAATATATCCATATTATCGTCAGCGGGGAAGTAGAGTTTCGCCGTGAGTCTGACGAGCTGTGCATGTTCAGCGTAACGGGATACTGCATATTCGGCCTCTCCTCAATGTACTACCAGTCCGCCCATATGTACGGTCTCGTGCGGGCGAATACCGTGGTTCGCTCCATTAAGAAAGAGGATTTCGCCCGGCTGATGACCGAGAAAAACCTGTGGCCTGAACTGACGAAGGTGCTTTCCTGGTATATCTGCATGCTGAGCAAACGCGATGATGTTCTGGTTGCCCGCAGCGCGTATTCCGTTGTCCGCGAATTTTTATATGAAATAAACGATCTGATTGTCCAGCATCAACGCGATATCAACGTTTATGATTACATTCAGGAATACACTAACCTGGCGCGCAGCACCATTATTAAAATTCTCTCCGACCTTAAAAAAGGCCAGTATATTGTGGTGGAGAAAGGTCGACTGCTTAATCTCACCTCACTGCCTGAAAAATATTAATGCTGCTCCCGCCGGTCTCCTGAATCAACTGACGGAGGCCGGCTATTATCGCTCTGTATTACGCTTGCCTGCGTATTATCCTGCGTTTCGTCTACCGGCGGCGCGGGTATTTTTCCCTGCGAATAATCCTGCTCCTGTTCTTTCAATGCCTGCTTAAGTAATTCTTCAAGAGACGCATCGTTGCTGCCTGCGCTGGCGGGCGCGATGTCGCGTTCGTGCGCCTCGGTTCCCGGCAGGGTATCCCGCGACGTGTCCTGCGGCACCGCGCCGTCGGGCGCCTGCTGCCAGTCGGCATCATCGCTGTTTATGGGCAGATCCTGCATGGGCGGAACATCAACATGCACCGGCGCGGGTTTAGGCTGGGGATGCGGGAACGGTTTACTCACATACACGTAATGCATATCTGAAAGCTGCGTTTCCGGCTTCGCCACGCTGGCTTTGACCGGTTCGGGCGACGGGTGGCGGAGGTGCCAGTACACATGTGCATACAGGCCGGTAACCAGCATGGCGCAAAGCCCGAACGCCCATAACACCATTTTGCCGAATACGTTTTTCAGGCTGGGGAGGCGGTACGAGAACCAGACCGCCTCTCCGGTTGTATAGCTGCGCTGGGCCGCAAGATAGATGGTCGACATTAGGCTTTTTTCTCCTGCGTTTTTGCGTCCACGGTGGTGCGGGCGGCCTGAATCAGTACGCTCGGCGTGCTGTTGGTCACGCGCATTAATTGCATCAGCGTGTCTTCTCCCGGGATGCCGTCCACGTGCAGTTTCATTTGTTGCTGGAACTCGCGGGTGCGTTTCATCATCTCTGTGGTCCAGATCCGGGCGTGCGTTTCCGGCTTGCTAAGGGCGAGGCTTAACTGCTGATCGAGCCAGGCCATGTCTTTACCGTCGCTGGCGGCGCCGATCGCGTCCTGGCCTTCCGGCGTCAGGCGGTGCAGCTGAGTGAAGTTGCCGGTCGCATGCTGGTTAAACCAGCTGCGGCTCACCTGCCAGGTCCGGTTATTCATGAGCAGGTCAATTGACGTGTCGCCGACCCGGGCGACAACCGCATAGTTAAGATGACCGCCGGTTTTGAGCTCGCTGACCCAGGGATACCCCTCCCGCGCCAGCGCGTCCGGCGTCGCGTTCCCCTGCTTACACATCAGGTTCACCTTCGCGGCGTTATGGCACAGGGCCTCTTCTGCCGAGGCGTCATACCCCCACATCAGATAAAGCTGGTGCATCGCATCCGGCTGATTCACCATTTCGTTGTCGATAACCGGCACCACGGCTGCTTCTGGTTTTGGCGTCGGCTGTTTCCAGCTGACGGGGACCGGCAGCGGGATGGGAAGGTGCGCGTTGATCGACGAGGTCAGATACCAGCCGCAGGCCGCAAACAGTACCGACGCGAACAGACCCACGGTCGCCAGGCGCTTACCGTGTTTTTTGGCAGGGAGGATCTCTCCCGCCGCCAGGCGTAAATGACGCGGGCTGACCTGCGCCGCGCGTTCCGTCCAGGCGGCGAGCATTGACAGGTGTGCCAGAGCATTCAGTTTGCTGATGTTGCCTTTGGTCAGCGCGTGCATTTTCCGCACGCGGGCCGGCGTTAACGGCGAATTTTCACAGCCGTGTTCTTCGCACTGCGCCTGCACGTAGCTCAGGTATTCGCGGCAGGTCAGGGGGCGCAGAACGTGATGGGTGTGCATATATTCGCGCAGTTCAGGTTGCTTAATCAGGCTTTCCCGATCCGCTGCGCCCATTAGCACCACGGACAGGCGGACGTTCAGCTCCTGGGCACGCGTGAGCAGCGTTCCCAGGACTTCCAGACAGCCCTCTTTCATGGCTTCGCAGTGGGCGATGGTCAGCACTCTGGATTTCGCTTTTCCCTCCTGCCACTGGCGCAGTATGGCATCCACCGCCTGCATGCGGTTGCCGATCGCTTTCGTTCCCGGATTGAGCTTGTACAGCAGGCTACTGGCACTCAATTTTGGAAACGCGTTGATGGCAAGTACGTTGCCGCTGCTGGTTTTCAGCGCATCGCTGAAGTGAGCCAGAAGCGGCGCGTCGTCGCTAAAGAGCCCGATAATGCCCGCCTGTTGGGTTTTCTCTTTCAGCAGGTTAAACACATCCTGATGATAAGGCACCAGAAAATCCCCGGATAAACGGGCGATCGTCCTGAATGGCGGGTTTTTAAAATTAAAGTGGCTCTGATACATAACGACTTACCGTCTCTGATTAGGAATAGCAACAGCACCAGAAAGTAAGTTAATGCTCTGAGGTGGTCAATTTGCAAACAGGGTAAAAATATCCTGCTGGCAGCGCCTAACATCTGGATTTTATACGGTCAATATTTTTCTTTATGAAAGTTAGCGGCAAAGTCAGTGGTCGCATTTGCAACAGCTTATTACTATTTTCATCCATATTGGCGCAGTATGACGCTGCTTATTTTTGCTTTGCTATAGGCCGGATAAAAAATGAGGTTCTCATTTCTGTCACGGTGGATAACGCCTTGTATTATGTTTGTGTTGCTGATTTTTTGCGGCCAGCAAGGGTATCTCACCTTTAAAGATTATAAAAAAGTTACGAATAAGTTGGCTAATTCTGACGAGCAGCCGCTGAAAATCTTGCGTGAGGAAAAAACCTTTACGCTATTCACCGCGGCCGTGCGTCAGGATAACGTGCCCGCGGCGGTAAAAGCCCCGCTGGCGGCGGAAATCGAGGGCATCGTGAGCAGCGATGACGCCTGGCTCTCCTTCGCCGTCATCAAAACGCCGGGCGGCCAGAAAAGCTACCGCGAGGGTGAACCGCTCACCGGCTTTAACGACGCATTTATTCAGGAAATTAATAAAGACAATGTGGTTGTTAATTATGAAGGTGCTACGCAGGTACTGGCATTAAATAAGCCGGACTATTTTAAGGGCGGCACAGAAAGCGGCCCGGTGACCAAATCGACAAAAGATCCCGGTGCAGACAGTTTGCATCTGGATGATTATCTGGTGTTAAAGCCGTTAATAGAAAAGGGCCAGCTGGAAGGCTACAGGATCAACCCACGGAATGCCTCCTCGTTCTACAGCCAGTCTGGTCTGGAAAAAGGGGATGTGGCGGTGAAAGTTAATTCTGTCGATATGACTGATGAAGCAAAAGCGAAAAGCATTATTGCTAACTGGTCGAAAATGAAAGAGGCGGAGGTCGTGGTTCGGCGTCACGCTCACCTTGAAAATATTCGGGTCAATGTTCTAAACAATTAACAAGTGTACAGACATGAAGAAATTTCCATGGGCGTGCGTGGCGCTGACCGCATTGTCGTTATATTCCAGTTCGCTGCTTGCAGCTAACTTTAGCGCGAGTTTTAAAAATACCGATATTCGCGAGTTTATCGATACGGTAGGCCGCAATCTCAACAAAACCATTCTGGTCGATCCGTCCGTTCAGGGCACCGTCTCGGTCAGAACCTACAACGTGCTGACGGAAGATGAATATTACCAGTTCTTCCTGAGCGTGCTGGACCTGTACGGCCTGTCGGTGATCCCGATGGACAACGGCATGGTCAAAGTGGTGCGCTCCAGCGTGGCGCGTACCGCCGGTGCGCCGCTGGCGGACAGCAAAAACCCGGGCAAGGGTGACGAGATCATCACCCGCGTGGTGCGGATGGAAAACGTGCCGGTGCGCGAGCTGGCCCCGCTGCTGCGCCAGCTGAACGATGCCACCGGCATCGGTAACGTGGTGCATTTTGAGCCGTCCAACGTGATGCTGTTAACCGGTAAGGCCTCGGTGGTGAACCGCCTGGTGGATCTGGTGCAGCGCGTTGACAGAGAGGGCGTTCAGCGCCGTGAAATCGTGCCGCTGCGCTTTGCCTCTGCCAAAGATCTCTCCGACATGTTGAACAACCTCAACAATGAAGAGCAGAAGGGGCAGAACGCGCCGCAGCTCGCCACCAAGGTGGTGGCAGATGACGAAACCAACAGCCTGGTGATCAGCGGTTCGGAAGATGCGCGCACGCGCACCCGTTCCCTGATTCACCAGCTCGATCGCGAGCAGAACAACGAGGGGAATACCCGCGTCTTCTACCTCAAGTACGCCAGCGCCACCAAAGTGGTTCCGGTGCTGACCGGAATTGGCGAACAGCTGAAAGACAAGCCGGGGGCGGCCAAAGCGAAAACCGCGAGCGCCGCGACGGACCTGAATATTACCGCCGACGAGTCAACCAACTCGCTGGTGATCACCGCCCAGCCTAACGTGATGAACTCCCTGGAGAAGGTGATCGACAAGCTCGATATTCGCCGTCCGCAGGTGCTGGTAGAAGCGATCATTGCGGAAGTGCAGGACGGTAACGGCATGGATCTCGGCGTGCAGTGGACCGGCAAGCACGGCGGCGTGCAGTTCGGCGCCACCGGCCTGCCGATTAGCCAGATCAAGAACGGCACCATGAAGGGGGCGAGCTTCACCGGCCTGGCGACCGGCTTCTTTAACGGCGACTTCGGCGCCCTGGTGACCGCGCTCTCCACCGACGGCAAAAACGACATCCTCTCCACGCCGAGCGTGGTCACGCTGGATAACAAAGAAGCGTCGTTTAACGTGGGTCAGGACGTGCCGGTGCTTTCCGGCTCGCAGACCACCAGCGGCGACAACGTCTTCAACTCCGTTGAGCGCAAGACCGTGGGTACCAAGTTGAAAATTGTGCCGCAGATTAACGACGGCGACATGATCCACCTGAAGATTGAGCAGGAAGTCTCCAGCGTTGACAACAGCGCGACGGAAGACGCCAGCCTCGGCCCGACCTTCAACACCCGCACCATCAATAACGAGGTGATGGTCCACAGCGGCCAGACGGTGGTGCTCGGCGGCCTGATGGAAAACGTCACCAAGCAGTCGGTCTCTAAGGTGCCGCTGCTCGGCGATATCCCGCTGGTGGGCCAGCTGTTCCGCTACACCTCGCAGGATACGTCCAAGCGCAACCTGATGGTGTTTATTCATACCACCGTCCTGCGTGACGACGACAACTACAGCGCGGCGTCGAAGGAGAAATATGACCAGATCCGGGTGCGCCAGATGCAGCGGCTGGAAGAGAAAAAGCTCGGCATCATTGTGCCGAGCGACAATGCCGTCCTGCCCGCGTTCCCTGTCGACGCCAGCGCCGCGCCGGTGAAAACCAGCGCCACGCGCAATCCGTTTAAAGAATAGTGCGGAGGGGGCAACGTGGACGAACTGAGTAAAGCGCTGTGCAGCAGCAGCTACGCAAAGGATAACGGCGTTCTGTTTTACAACAACGAGGTCTTTATCCGTGAGGACACCCCGGCTTATGCACTGCTGGAGGTACGCCGTGTACTGGGACGTGCGTTCGTTCCGGTCACCCTGACGCCGGAAGCCTTCGATGAGCTGCTGGCCAAAATCTGGCAGCAGAGCAGCGGCGTTTCGCAGCAGCTGGTGGACGATATGGACGCGGATATCGACCTGATGGCGTTAACCGAGGAGATCCCGGATAACGAAGATCTGCTCGATAACGACGAAAACTCGCCGGTGATCCGCCTGATCAACGCCATTCTCAGCGAGGCGGTGAAGGACGGCGCGTCGGATATTCATATCGAAACCTTCGAGCGCACGCTGAGCATTCGCTTCCGCGTCGACGGCGTGCTGCGCCCGGTGCTACAGCCGGCGCGCAAGCTCGCCCCGCTGCTGGTGTCGCGCATCAAGGTAATGTCGAAGCTGGACATCGCCGAGAAGCGCCTGCCGCAGGATGGCCGTATCTCCCTGCGCATTGGCCGCAAGGCGATCGACGTGCGCGTGTCGACCATTCCGTCCCAGTACGGCGAGCGCGTGGTCATGCGCCTGCTCGATAAAAGCAACCTGAAGCCCGACATCAACAAGCTTGGGCTGATTGATGAAGAGCTGGAGAAGCTGAAGGGGCTTATCGATCGCCCGCACGGGATCATCCTCGTTACCGGCCCGACGGGTTCCGGTAAAAGTACCACCCTGTACGCCATTCTCTCGGCGCTGAACGGCCATGAACGCAACATCCTGACCGTGGAAGACCCGATTGAATACGAGCTGGAAGGGGTGGGGCAGACGCAGGTTAACCCGCGTGTCGATATGACCTTTGCCCGCGGGCTGCGCGCGATTTTGCGTCAGGACCCGGACGTGGTGATGATCGGGGAAATTCGCGACGGGGAGACCGCGCAGATTGCGGTGCAGGCGTCGCTTACCGGTCACCTGGTGATGTCGACGCTGCACACTAACAGCGCCGCGGGGGCGATAACCCGCCTGCGGGATATGGGGCTGGAGTCGTTTTTGATTGGTTCATCGCTGCTCGGCGTCATTGCCCAGCGTCTGGTGCGTCGGCTGTGCACGCACTGCCGGACCACCAGTCCGCTGGATGCCAATGAAAAAGCGCTGTTCAGCTTTATGGATGCGCCGCCAAAAGCGATCTACCGCGCGGTAGGCTGTGAACACTGCCGCCAGAGCGGCTATCAGGGCCGCGCCGGTATTCATGAATTTCTGGTGGTGGACAGCACCATGCGCCGCGCCATTCATGAAGATAAGGACGAAATGTCCATCGAAACGCAGCTGTTTAAGCAGGCCTACAGCCTGCGCGAAAACGGGCTGCTGAAGGTGATTAGCGGCGTGACGTCTCTGGAAGAGGTGATGCGCGTTACCGCCGAGCGTGGGGGGGATGCGTAATGGCCTTCTACGCCTGGACGGCGACGGATGCTGCCGGAAAAACCCAGCGCGGGACGCTACAGGCCGAGGGGCAAAAGCAGGTTCGCCAGACGTTGCGCGAACAAAAGCTGATGCCCGTCAGCATCACCGAAACCCGCGAGGCGGCATCAGCCGGAAAAGCAAAAACCGGGGTGAAGCTCTCCACGCCGGTGCTGTCGATGTTTACCCGCCAGCTCTCGACGCTGGTGAACGCCGCGCTGCCGCTGGAGAGCGCGCTGAAGGCCATCTCTAAGCAGACGGAAGACAAAAAGCTGGCGGCGATGGTCGTGGAAATCCGCGAGAAAGTGGTGGAAGGGCATACGCTGTTCGACGCCTTCAGCCAGTTTCCGCGCACCTTCGACAAGCTCTACTGCACGCTGGTGATGGCCGGTGAAAAGACCGGTCACCTGGGCGACGTGCTGGAGAAACTGGCGGAGTACAACGAGCAGCGCCAGAAGATGAAAAGCAAGCTGACGCAGGCGATGGTCTACCCGATTACCCTCACCGTGGTCGCCATCGCGGTCATCAGCATTCTGCTGGTGGCGGTGGTGCCGCAGGTGATTGAGCAGTTTACCCACATGAAGCAGCAACTGCCGATCACCACCCGCACGCTGATTGCGGTCAGTGATTTCCTGCAAGCCTGGGGCATCTGTATTGCCGGCAGCCTGGCGGGGGCGTTCATCGGCTTTAAAACCTGGGTGCGAAACGTGAAAAACCGTTTTCGCTGGCACAGCTGGCTGGTGAACGGCTCGCCGATTAAAAAGCTGGTGTGCGCCATCAACAGCGCCCGCTATATCCGTACCCTGAGCATTTTGCAGGCCAGCAGCGTGCCGCTGCTGGAGGGCATGTATATCGCGATGGACGGGATTGAAAACCTCTATGCCCGGCAGGTGCTGGAGCAGGCCGCCGACACCGTGCGCCAGGGGGCGTCGCTGTATGCGGCGCTGGAACAGGCGAAATTATTCCCGCCAACCATGCTGTATATGATTGCCTCAGGCGAAGAGAGCGGGGAATTGGGTAATTTAATGGATCGCGCGGCGGAAAATCAGGAATCGGCTTTACAACATCGAATTACATTAACGCTGTCGGTTTTTGAACCGGCGCTGGTGGTATCCATGGCAACGATTGTTTTATTCATCGTGCTGTCAATATTACAACCGCTTCTGCAACTTAATAATATGGTAGGTTAAATCATGGCTTTAAAACGTAAAAACCTGGCTCGCCAGGCGGGCTTCACCTTGCTCGAATTAATGGTGGTCATTGTTATTCTCGGCGTTCTGGCAAGTATGGTGGTGCCAAACTTAATGGGAAATAAAGAAAAAGCGGATGAGCAAAAGGCGACCAGCGATATTGTCGCGCTCGAAGGCTCGCTGGATATGTACAAGCTGGATAACCACCGCTACCCGACCACTGAACAGGGCTTGCAGGCGCTGGTAACCAAGCCTGAAATCGCGCCCATCCCGAACGGCTACCGCGCGGACGGCTATATCCGTCGCCTGCCGCAGGATCCGTGGGGCGGTGATTATATTCTGGTTAGCCCGGGTGAACACGGCGCGGTGGACGTTTTCTCCGCTGGTCCGGACGGCGAAGCGAATACCGCCGATGACATTACCAACTGGTCTCTGGATAAGAAAGGGAAATAATGAAAAATCAACGCGGCTTTACGTTGCTGGAAATTATTCTGGCGCTGGTGATATTTGCCAGTTGCGCCATGATGGTGGTGTCGACCATACCTTCACGCAGCGGTGCGGATATATTTGGCCAGCAATTAAAAGCCCTCGTTGATTATGGTTCAGACCGTGCGGTCATGGACGGAAATATTGTCGGGCTGGTGATGACCACGGATAAATATCAGCTGGTGACGATCGACGATAAAAATGGCGAGCGTCACTGGGTGCCATTATCCGCAGGACGTATTACCACCAAAGGCGATTTCCCGGAAGAGATGCACGTTTCGCTCTCGCCGCAGCGCCTGGCCGCAACGGTGACGTCCGAGCCGCAGGTGATCTTTTTACCGGACGGTGAAATCAGCCGCTTTACGCTCACGCTGCAAAGTTTCGACAAACAGCACCATTTCCGCGTGGTGTCGCAGGGTGCGGCACCGGTATCGGTAGAAAACGATGACTAAGGGCAACAAAAAGCAAAAGGGGATGACGCTGCTGGAGGTGATGGTTGCCCTGGTGATTTTCTCCACTGCCGCGCTGGCGCTGATGAACTCGGTCTCCCTGAACGTGCGGTTTACCCATGGTCTGGCCGACACCTTGCAGGCCAGTTGGGTAGCGGAAAACCAGCTGGCGGAAGCACAGCTTACCAAAACCGACTTCCCGGATGCCGAGCAGCAGGGGACGGAGATGATGGGTGGGCGCAGCTGGAACTGGCGCAAGCAGCGGGTGAAAACCGCCGACAACGTCTGGGCGAACGCCATTCGCGTCTATGCGGAAGGTGACGAGAGCCAGCCGGTCATCTCCCTGCACGTCATTCCGCCGGGAGAGAGCAAGTGAAAAAAACGCGACGCCAGCGCGGGTTTACCCTGCTGGAGATCATGATTGCGCTGACCATCTTCGCGGTGATCAGCACCCTGGCCTGGCAAATTCTGGACGGCGCGATGCGTACCAGCTCGGCGACGGATGCCAGCGCCGCCGGCCTCAACCAGCTTCAGCGCGCCTGGAGTCTGATGGAGCGTGATTTTTTCCAGCTCCAGGCACGGGCCCCGCGCAATGAGCCGGAGCGGTTTCGTCAGGAGGACGATGCCCTTGAGCTGACCACCCTGAACGGCGTAAGCGGAACGGTCCAGCTGGAGCGCGTGCGCTGGCGGCTGGAGGAGGGGCGACTGTATCGCGACGTCTGGCCGGTGATTGACGGTCCGGCAGACGTGAAGCCCGACGACGTGCCGATTGTCAGCGGCGTGAAAACGTTACAGTGGCAGTTTTATCGTCAGGGCTGGCTGAAGTCCTGGCCCGACGCCGCCCATCTGCCGGACGGCGTGGAGGCGACGCTGACGATGGATAACGGGGAGACCTGGCGCTGGGTGTTTACCACGCCGGGCGATATGCCGGAAGTGACCGCTGCCGCAGCGCCTGAGAAGGCCGCCGACGCGCCGGTGGCGACCCCGGATGCCGCCCCTTTGCCGGAGGCCAAACCATGAGCCGGATCCGTCAACAAAAGGGCGTTGCCCTGCTGGTGGTGCTGATTTTACTGGTGATGATGTCTGCCCTGGCCGCCAAAATCAGCCAGCAGTTCTGCCGAAATTTGCAGAAAACCCATTATCAGGTAAGCCAGCAGCAGCTGCGCTGGGCGATGCAGGCCCAGGAAAAAGTGGTGAAGGACCGGTTGCAGACTGACGCCAGCGGCGAAAGCAAGCCGCTGTCGCTGGACGGCGACTGGCATCAGCCGCTGGAGACCCGGGGTGAAGATTACACGGTCGTAAGCCAGGTGGAAGACGCGCAGGACTGCTTTAACGTCAATAACCTGTTGACCGTCGACGTCGCACCCCAGGGGCAAAGCGCGCCCACCGTGGTGGAAAAACCGCGTAAAGAGCAGAGTGTCGAGCAACTGCTGACGGAGAGCGGCCTCAGCCAGAGCACGGCGGAGGAGGTCTATTTCCAGCTGGTGGATTATCTCGATGGTGACAGCACAACGGCGAAAGAGGGCGCCGAAAGCGACGCGTGGGCTGGCGTCGTGCCCGCGCGGCAACCGGCAAACCAGATGATGCGCAGCATCGCGGAAATCAAGCTGCTGCCGGCGTTTCCTGCTTCGGCCTACCCGAAGGTGAGCAAGCTGCTGTGCGCGCTGCCGGACGCCGCCAGCAAGGTTGACGTGAACACCCTGCAACCGGAACAGGCCGCCGTGCTGGCGGCCATGTTCCCCGGAAAACTCACGCAGGATGACGCCGTACGCCTGCTGGATTCGCGGCCTGAATCGGGCTGGGAAAATATGGAGGCGTTCAGCAAAGCGCTGGAACAGACCTTCCCGCAGGTCAAAGACGATCTCCCCCAGGTGGCCGATCGCTTTTCTGTAAACAGCCGGTACTTCCGCGTGAACTACAGCGGCAATACCGACGAATTAACGCTTCGCGTGGTCAGCCAGCTTCAGATTAATAACGAAGCCGGCGAGATCGTGACGTGGCAGCGCCGTTACCGAATGATTGAATAAGAAAAGTAGAACGTTATGAAACAGGTACTTTTTGTTCGTCCCGACAGCCGCGAGGGCGGAAAAATAATGTGGTGTGAGTCCGGCAGCGAGCACGTTGAGGTGCTCGACAGCCTGGAGGCGCTGGCCGATCACCCGCTGGCGGCACGCGTCTGTCTCCTGCTGCCCGCCGGCGACATGATTTTCCGCCACTTCACGCTGCCGAAAAAGGTGGCTTCTCAGGCGATGGCCTTCTCGTGGATGGCGGAAGAGACGCTGATTGGCGACGTGGACACCCTCCACTGGACGGTGCTTCACAAAAAGGGGGCCGAGGTCGACGCCGTGGCCATTGACGCCGACCGCCTGCGCGCGGCACTGGCCCGCTGTCAGGAGGCCGGACTCCGCGTGATTCAGGCTCTGCCTGATGCCTGGCTGCTGCCCGTGGCGGCAGGCGGCAGCACGCTGGTCGCGCAGGATAATGGCTACTGGCTGCGCTTATCGCCCCACGTGGCGGCAGAAATGGAGGCCAGCCTGCTGCCGCTGCTGATGCAGAAAGCCGGCGAAGGCGAGGTGTGGTGCTTCGGCGACGCGCCTGCAAACGTCACCGTTGATGTGCAGCATGCCTGGCAGCATCCGCTGGTGCTGATCCAGCCGCAGTGGCAAGCCTGTCGCGTGAATCTGCTTCACGGTGAATTCAGCCTTAAGGCCGGTAACGGGCGCGTCGCGAAACGTATGAAAGCCGCAGTGGCGGCGGCTGGCCTGCTGTCCGTTGGCCTGTTGCTGGGGCCGCGCATTGCGATGGCCTGGATGCTGGTGCAGCAGGAAAACCAGATACAGGAGGAGATCCTCCAGGTGTATCAGCACCATTTCCCCAGCATGCGTCACCAGACCAACATCAAATATCACTTTGGTCAGAACGTCAAAAAACAGAGCAAGGGGATCTTCCTTCAGCTGGACGAGCTGGCCGCCGCCCGGCAGTCAGTCCCTGCGATGGAAATCGATCTGCTGGAATACGATGCGCAGCAAAACACGCTAACGCTGAGCGTCAGCGCGCAAAACCAGCCCGCGTTGCAAACGTTTGTTAATCAGACCCGTGAGAATTTCGATTTTACCTTACAGCCTGTTTCAACCACCGAACCGTATACCGCCATGATCGCAGGGAAACATAAATGAAAGAGCGAATCGCGCAGCTGAAATCACGCTATCAAAATTACAGCGCCCGGGAGAAAGTTATTTTAAAACTCTGCATCGTCGCCCTGCTTGGGGCTGCGGTGTATTACGCAGGAGTGATCCCTTTGGATAATATGATTCAAAATAGTAAATCGACGCTTAAACGACAAAAAGAGACGTTAAACTGGATGCGCAGTGAAATTAATAAAAATCATCTTCAGGTCCAGTTAGTCAAAACGGATAATCCACGTACGGTGGTTGAGAAAAGCGCCCATGAAATTAACCTTTCACTGACGGACGTGCGTCAGGAGGGACAAACGTTATCGTTCGTGGTGAGTCGGGTAAATGTGTATGAATTAAAAAGCTGGCTGCGCGAAATTAATCAGACCTCCGGCGTCAGGTTGCAAAAAATAAACCTCACGCCGGTTGACCACCTCAGCGATGTGAAAGCGCAGGTGCAGCTTACCTGGGCAAAAAACGCATGAATACCGTCTCGCTGATCCGGGAAGCCTGTCCGGTTAGTTTCGCGATGATGAGTGCGATCCTGGGCGGGATTATGGGCAGTTTTCTGGGCGTTGTGGCCGAGCGCCTGCCGGGGATGATGATGGACGAGGAGGGGAGCGGCAATCTGCTCTTTCCTGCCTCGCACTGCCCGGTGTGCCAGCACACGCTGGCCGCATGGGAAAATATTCCTCTGGTCAGCTGGCTATTATTACGGGGGCGCTGCCACCAGTGCAGCACGGCCATCCCGCTGCGGTTATTTTTGGTCGAATTGTTCTCCGCGCTGTTTTTTGGCGTCACGGCCTGGTGCATGCCGGACGTTCAGGCGATGTTTTCCCTGTGGTTACTGGCGCTCTTTTTACTGCCTCTGGCGATGATCGACTGGCAGCACCAGCTTCTCCCGGACTGCCTGACCCAGCCGCTGCTGTGGGCAGGTCTCCTGCTCCATGCGTTTGACCATAAATTGCCGTTGCACGACGCGCTGTTCGGCGCGGTAGCGGGCTATCTGTCGCTCTGGCTGCTCTACTGGGCCTTTCGTTTGGTCACGGGGCGGGAAGGCCTGGGCTACGGCGATTTTAAACTGCTGGCGGCGCTGGGCGCCTGGTGTGGCTGGCAGGCGCTACCCACCATTGAGCTGGCGGCAGCGTTAAGCGGTATTGTCGGTTATTTCGTCCTGAATAATGTAAATAAAAATAACCTCACTATTTCTTTCGGACCGTATCTCGCCTTTGCTGGAATAAGTGTGTTTATCAGCCAGCAACTGGTTTCCACATTTTAAATATAGCGGTCAAGCTATTTTATAAACTTTTTTGACGGTGGAAGAGAAGGACGTCTCTTTACGCCCGGTGTATCGTAAGGGATATAAGCTAGACGGAATTCAGGCTTGTATCTTTTTATGGAGGAATACAACGCAGTAAAAAGCTTTTTTCACGGCATTCAGGTTGGTTAAATACGCATTATGCGAAGCGCATCCATGATCTCACGGAAGACATGGATTATTACGTTACGAATAAATTTATCAGGAAATAAAAATGAAATTTATGAAGCCTAAATATCTGGCGCTTTTTGTTGCAGCCGCAACGAGCTCGGTATTTGCAGCGGCACCGGGTACACCGTCAATTACATCAGGCAACGATAAGTTTGCGCTGGTAGAGGTGGATCAGGCGGCACAGGACTACAACAACCTCATCAAAGTGCACAAAGATGGCGTTGACGTGAAGGTTGAGTGGAACGTGTGGAGCGGCGACGCCCCTACGTCAGCAAAAGTGCTGCTGGACGGCCAGACCGTCTGGACCGGAGCGGGCAGCACCGCCGGCTCTGCGACGTTCAAAGTGAAAAAAGGCGGACGCTATCAGGAGCAGGTCGAGCTGTGTAATGACAGCGGCTGCACCAAAAGCGCCAGCAAGCTGATCATCGTGGCGGATACCGACGGTAGCCACCTGCTGCCGCTGAACACCCCGCTGCTGGAAAACAACAAAGCGTTCGCGCAGCACACCGATAAAGTGGTTGGCGCTTACTTCCCCGAGTGGGGCGTGTACGACCGTAACTTCTCTGCGGACAAAATTCCGGCGGCGAACATCAACCACCTGCTGTACGGCTTCATTCCAATCTGCGGCGGCGACGGCATTAACGACAGCGCCAAATCCTCCGGCGCGCTGGAATCTCTGAAGCGCGCCTGCCAGGGCCGCCAGGACTACACCGTGGCGATCCACGATCCGTGGGCGGCGTTGCAGAAACCTCAGCAGGGCGTGACCGGCTGGGATGAACCGTACAAAGGCAACTACGGTCAGCTGATGGCGATGAAAAAAGCCCATCCGGACCTGAAAATTCTGCCATCCGTCGGCGGCTGGACCCTGTCCGACCCGTTCTATCAGATGGATAACAAAGTGCTGCGCGACCGCTTCGTTGCGTCCGTGAAAGACTTCCTGACCACCTGGAAAGTGTTCGACGGCGTGGATATCGACTGGGAATTCCCGGGCGGCGGCGGTGAAAACGCCAAGCTGGGTAACCCACAGACCGATAAAGCGACCTACACCGCGCTGATGCACGACCTGCGCCAGATGCTGAACGAGCTGTCTGCGGAAACTGGCCGTACCTACGAGCTGACCACCGCTATCGGTGCAGGTAAAGATAAGATCGAAGACGTGGACTACAACACCGCGCAGCAGTACATCGACCATATCTTCCTGATGAGCTACGACTTCTACGGCGCGTGGAGCAATACCGACCTCGGCCACCAGACCGCGCTGTACGGTGCGTCCTGGAAACCTGACACCAACTACACCACCGATAACGCGGTGAAAGCGATGCTGGAGCAGGGCGTTCAGCCAGGCAAGATCGTGGTTGGCGCAGGCATGTACGGACGCGGCTGGACCGGCGTTCACGGCTACACCGGCGACAATCCGTTCACCGGCACCGCCACTGGCCCGGTCAAAGGTACGTGGGAAAACGGCATCGTTGACTACCGTCAGATTGTGAACCAGATGCTGGGCAAACCGGGCTGGGAATACAAATACGACGAAGCGGCAGAAGCGCCGTACGTGTTCAACAAGTCTACCGGCGAGCTGGTGACCTACGATAACGCCCGTTCCGTGAACGCGAAGGGCAAATACGTACTGAACAAAAACCTGGGCGGCCTGTTCGCGTGGTCTATCGAATCCGATAACGGCGACATCCTGAACGCCATGAACGAAAGCCTGCTGGGCGGCAGCTCTACGCCTGTTGAGCCGGTTGTAACCAACCATGCACCGGTCGCGTCTGCTACCGACATGACGGTAACGGGCCCGGCGACCGTCACGCTCGACGGCTCCGCCTCCAGCGACCAGGACGGCGATGCGCTGACCTACAAATGGACGCAGGTTTCCGGCGCTACCGTGACCCTGGCGAACAGCACCAAAGCGAAAGCCAGCTTCAGCGTACCGGCTGTGACCAGCGATCAGAACCTGGTGTTCCGCCTGACCGTGACCGACGCGAAAGGCCTGAGCAACGCGATCGACGTGCAGGTTGTGAACAAAGCGCCGAAAGCGAACCAGGCACCAGTGATCAATGCCATGGACGCCGTGACCGTGGAATCCGGTGAAGCGATTTCCCTGCATGCACAGGCGACCGATCCAGACGGCGACGCGCTGACCTACAGCTGGAGCGTACCGGCAGATATGAACGCAACGGGGACAAATACCGCCAACGTTCGCATTACTGCGCCAGAGGTCAACAACACCTCTTCCTACACCCTGAGCGTTGTGGTCACCGACGGCAAAACCAGCGTGCAGTCTAACGTGCAGGTAACGGTGAACCCGAAAGCAGCGCCGGCCCCGGCGCCTGTGGACGAAGACACCACCCCGGCCGACGAAGGTAACGTGCCGTCTGACGAAGGGAATATCCCGTCTGACGAAGGCACTACCCCGGCGGATCAGGGTACGGCAACCGGCAGCTGTGATGCGCCAGTTGACCCGGCGGCCAGCCAGCATGCGGTTTGGGAATCCAGCAAAGTCTACAACGGTGGCGACATCGTGAGCTTCGACAACCTGGTGTGGAAAGCGAAGTACTGGACTCAGGGCAACCAGCCTGGCTTCGGCGCAGAAGCGTGGGAGCTGGTCAGCCAGGTGAAATTCAACTGGCGTTCCGATGTGGTCTATAACGGCGGCGAAACCACCACGTACGAGGGCAATGTTTATCGTGCGAAATGGTGGACCCGCGGTGATAACCCTGCGAACAGCGATGTATGGGTGAAAGAAGGCGCAGCACCAGACTGCAAATAATCTGACCCGATAAACGCTCACCGCGCCCGTCACGGTGCGGTGAGCGATTTAAATTGATTTTACAGGATGTGGGTAAGGAGAAATAACCGATACTGTCAGCAGGTAAAAATGAAAAAGCTCATTTTGTTATTGTTAATAATAAGCCAAAGCGCACTGGCGAACTGTTGGGATAAAGCGGCGCATTATTATCATGTCGATCCTTATTTATTGTATGCCATCGCGAATGTGGAATCTGGAATGAATCCGTATGCGGTTGGACAAAACCGCGACGGCACGCGTGATGTTGGACTGATGCAAATTAACAGCACGCATTTTACCGCGCTGGAAAGCAGGGGCATCGATGAATATCGCTTAATGACGGAGCCGTGTACGTCCATCATGGTGGGCGCCTCGATTCTCTCCGGCATGATTAAAGTGTATGGCTATAACTGGGAAGCCGTAGGCGCCTATAACGCCGGGTTAAAAAAAGAGAATTATCCACAGCGCATGAAATATGCCCATAAGGTCTGGGCGAAATACCAGCAACTGAAATTAGCAGCACGGTATTAACGTTTTTTATTTTTGAAGAATTCCTGAAGGTGTTCTTCGAAAAGTGAAAACAGCTGAATGTGGTTTATGTATTAACGGAATAATACCTAAGCCGGGATTTTAACGTTTAATCTGAATAAACAGGAATACTGAAATGAACAAAAGGACGTTATTGAGTGTACTCATTGCGGGAGCCTGCGTGGCGCCATTGATGGCCCAGGCTGCAAATCTGAAGGAAACCAGCAGTGAGCCGTACACCATGAAAGCCAGCGATCTGGCGAAGAAAGAAAAAGAATTAACCGATTTCCCGCTCATGACGTCGGTTAAGGAGACCATCAGGACGCTGGATAACGCGCAGGTCGAAATGATTGAGCCAGGCCGCGCGGCGAACCCGGAAAACGTTAAGCGCGTTGAAGGGATTGTGAAAGCCAGCGACTGGGAATATCTCTTCCCGCTGCGCGCTCAGGCCTATACCTACAGCAACTTCCTGAAGGCCGTGGGTAAATTCCCGGCGCTGTGTAAGACCTACGACGACGGTCGTGACAGCGATGCCATCTGCCGCAAAGAGCTGGCCACCATGTTTGCCCACTTTGCCCAGGAAACCGGCGGCCACGAAAGCTGGCGTCCGGAAGCCGAATGGCGTCAGGCGCTGGTGCACGTGCGTGAGATGGGCTGGAGCGAAGGGCAGAAGGGCGGCTATAACGGCGAGTGTAACCCTGACGTCTGGCAGGGCCAGACCTGGCCGTGCGGTAAGGATAAAGACGGCGACTTCCTGAGCTACTTCGGTCGCGGCGCCAAGCAGCTGTCCTACAACTACAACTACGGTCCGTTCTCGGAAGCGATGTACGGCGACGTGCGTACCCTGCTCGACAAGCCTGAGCTGGTGGCGGACACCTGGCTGAACCTGGCGAGCGCAATCTTCTTCTTCGCCTACCCGCAGCCGCCAAAACCAAGCATGTTGCAGGTTATCGACGGAACGTGGCAGCCGAACGATCACGATAAAGCCAACGGCCTGGTGCCGGGCTTCGGCGTTACCACCCAGATCATTAACGGCGGCGTTGAGTGCGGCGGTCCAACCGAGATTGCCCAGTCCCAGAACCGTATTAAGTACTACAAAGAGTTCGCCAACTACCTGAAAGTACCGGTTCCGGCAAACGAAGTGCTGGGCTGCGCCAACATGAAACAGTTCGACGAGTACGGTGCGGGCGCCCTGAAGATTTACTGGGAGCAGGACTGGGGATGGAGTGCGGATACCCCAGACGGTAAGACCTACTCTTGCCAGCTGGTGGGCTACCAGACGCCGTTCAGCGCGTTCAAAGACGGTGACTACACCAAGTGCGTGCAGAAGTTTTATAACGTCAATATCGTGAACGATGACGGCTCTGCCGACACGCCGGTGACCCCAGCGCCAACGCCAGCTCCGACGCCAGCCGAGGACGAAACGCCGGCCCCTGCGCCAGCGCCTGTTCCGGATGAAACGCCAGCTGAGCCTGTCGTGGTGAACCACGCGCCGGTTGCGCAGATTGCGGGCCCAATCGGTGCCGTTGAAGCGGGCGCGCAGGTTTCGCTGAGCGCTGAAGGCTCTACCGACGCAGACGGCAACACGCTGACCTATACCTGGCGTGCTCAGGACGGTCAGACCGTGGCTGGCGAAGACAAAGCGGTAGTGACCTTCACTGCACCGGAGTCTGCAACGGCGCAGCAGTATGAAGTGAGCCTGACCGTCAGCGATGGCGAGCTGAGCAGCACCACGTCTTACCTGCTGAACGTGAAGGCGAAAGCGTCTACGCCATCCGAAGAAGACACGTCTTACCCGGCGTGGAGTGCGAACAGCAAGTACAACGCAGGTGATATCGTGAACAACCACGGTAAGCTGTTCCAGTGCAAACCGTTCCCGTACAGCGGCTGGTGTAACAACGCCCCGTCGTACTATGAACCGGGCGCAGGCCTGGCATGGGCTGATGCCTGGACGGCTCTGTAAAAGCAAACGGCAACCCTCGGGTTGCCGTTTTTTTGTTTGCTCTTTCCCCTCACCCTAACCCTCTCCCCAAAGGGGCGAGGGGACAGTACGGTGCAGTTGTAGGCCCGGTAAGGCGAAGCCGCCACCGGGCAAAAGGCTAGCGGTGCAACTTCCCGTGATCCCGTAACCACGCCGCCGTACGCACAATCCCTTCATCCAGCGATACAATCGGCTTGTACCCCAGCTCGTTCTCCGCGCGTGAGATGTCCAGCGTAAAATCAAAGTTGAGCTTCGACACGCCGTAATGGGTCAGCGCAGGCTCCTTCGCCGATTTACTGCCAAAGCGCTCCATGCTGCGGGCAATCATGTCCAGCATCGGGTAAGGCACGGAACGAATGCGGCAGTCGATTTTCAGCTCGTCAATCAGCCTTTGCACAATGCTGCGCAGGGTGCAGGGTTCGCCGTTGGTGATGTTATACGCGCGGCCCGACACCAGCGTATCGCAGTCCGGCTGGCTCGCCAGCCACATGGCGTGAACGGCGTTTTCGTAATAGGTCATGTCCACCAGCGCATCGCCGCCGCGCGGTAACAGCACGCTGCCGTAGTGGTGCATCATCTGGGCCAGCCGCGGGATGAATACTTTGTCGTGCGGCCCGAACAGGCTCTGCGGTCGCAGCACGGTAAAGCGGGTATGCGGGTTTGACTGGGCCAGCAGGTCGATCACCTCTTCGCCAGCCGCTTTGCTGCGGGCAAACTCACAGGCGAAGCGCGCCGGGCGGAAATCTTCCTGAATATCGCGGTGGTGGTGATAGTCAAAATAGAGCGACGGGGAGGAGATATGAATAAAGTTACGCACGCCCCAGGCGACGGCCCATTCGCCCAGACGGCGCGTGGCGCGCACGTTCGCGAGATCGAAGGCTTCCTGGGTCCCCCACGGGGAGGTAAAACTGGAGCAGTGCCACAGCGTATCGATACCGGCGAGCATCACCTTAGCCTGAGAGGAGACCAGCTCCGTCAGGTCGGCATGGACAAATTCAGCGCCCATTTTTTGCAGGAGCTTGCCCATCGCCTCGTTGCGACCGGTGGCCCTGACGCTGATGCCTTTGTTGCGCAGAAATTCGACCGCATTTCGGCCTAAGCCGCTGGTCGCCCCGGTAACCAGTACCTTCATAACAATCCACTGTGTTGAAAAGAATTTCGTGCGCATTCTTTCGTGAATTACGATGTGTTGCAATGGGAAAGGTGAAAGAAAAAGGGTTTTATTTACTTATCTTCCCGCTTTTCTTCTGCCAGTTGCGCAATCCGTTTCGCCATTCCACGGAAGATAAACAGGTGTGCCGGGATCATCAGCAGCCAGTAGAACAGGCCCGGCATCCCGTGCGGGTGCCACCACGCCCGAACGTCCAGTTCACGGTGGTCGCCGTGGTCCTTAAGGGTGAAGCAGAGCCGCCCCAGCCCCGGCGCCTTCATGCCAAACAGCAGCGCCAGCTGTTTTTCTGGCTCAACGATGATCACCTTCCAGCTGTCGACCGTATCGCCCACGTTCAGATACGGGGCGGCAGGGCGGCCTTTTGCCAGACGGTGGCCCACCAGCAGATCCAGCGCGCCGCGCGTCTGCCAGAGGATATTGCCGAAGAAATAGCGCTCTTTGCCGCCGATCTGGTTCACCACGTCCCACAGCGCGCTAAGGCTGGCCGAGGTTTTTACCGTACAGCCCGCCTGTTTCGGGTAATAGCCGTACTCGGGTCGCCAGCGGGCAAAGGCCTGCGCGTCGTAGCCCCAGTCGCTGGAGTTCACCAGCTTCTCTTCTTCTTTCAGCGTATTGCGCACCGCGTCGTCAAAGCGGATCAGTTCCTGCGGGATCAAGGCCCGCAGCGCGCGATCGTCCGCCAGCAGATCGTGCTTCAGTCCCTGGATCAGCGCCTTCGCGGTTGTCGGAGGAACAGAGGTAATGACGTTTAAAAACCACACCGAGATCCAGCGGGTCGGGAAGGGGATGGGCACCAGCCAGCGTTTGCGGCCGCTCACCCGCATAAAATGTTCGAACTGCTCCTGATAGCTCAGCACCTCCGGGCCTGCCGCCTCCAGCACGCGGTGTTGCTCCGCCGGGTGATCCAGCAAAGCTACCAGATAGTGGAGCAAATTCTCCAGCGCAATGGGCGTGGTGCGCGAGCGTACCCAGCGCGGCGGTGTCAGCACCGGCAGGTTATAGACCATATCGCGCATTACCTCGAACGCGGCGGAACCCGCGCCGACGATGATCCCGGCCCGCAGCTCGGTAACGGGAATATTCGCGCCGCGCAGCGTGTCCGCCGTCAGCTGGCGGGCGCGCAGGTGATCGGACTGCTCGTTCTCAGGGGCCTGGAGCGAGCTTAAAAAAATCACCTGCTTCACCGGCGTTTGCAGCAGCGCGTCGCGGACGTTCATCGCCACCTGACGCTCGTGGGCGATAAAATCCCCGCCTTCGCCCATGCTGTGCACCAGGTAGTAAAGCGTGTCCACCCCTTCCAGCAGCGCGGGAAGCGCCTTCGGCCAGCTAAGGTCAAGGTGGTGACAGGTTACGCCAGGCAAATGGCGCTTTTGCAGGCGCTCAGTGTTGCGTGCCGCTGCCAGCACCTGATGCCCCTGCTGGCTTAACGCAGTGGTCAGATGCTGACCGATATACCCGCTGGCACCGAGCACCAGAATACGTTGCGGCACGGTATGCTCCTTAACGCTGTAAAAACGCCTGCCAGTGTTTCACCACGTCTGTTAACTGTTCGCGGTTAACGTCAAGATGCATCACCAGACGCACAACCGGGGAGGCGTTGATCAGCACGCCGCGCGCTTTCATAAATTCGCCCAGCGCAGCGTGTTCATCGCCGACGCGGACAAACAGCATGTTGGTGTCGTGACGCATCACGTCAGCGCCGATCTCGCTCAGCTGTGCCGCCATCCACGCAGCATTGTCGTGATCGTCTTTCAGGCGCGCTACGTTATTTTTCAGCGCGTACAGTCCGGCAGCCGCCAGGATACCCGCCTGACGCATTCCGCCGCCGGTCATTTTGCGCCAGCGGTTGGCGCGCTTGATGTAGTCTGCGCTACCGACCAGCAGCGAACCCACCGGCGTACCCAGCCCTTTTGAGAGGCAAATGGTGAAGGAGTCGCAATATTGGGTGATGTCCTTCAGCTCGCAGCCATACTCCACCACGGCGTTAAAGATGCGCGCGCCGTCCACGTGCAGGCCGAGGTTGCGCTCGCGAGTGAATTCCCACGCTGCTTTCAGGTATTCGCGCGGCAGGACCTTGCCGTTGTGGGTATTTTCCAGACTGAGCAGCTTTGTGCGGGCGAAGTGAATATCGTCGGCTTTGATTTTCGCCGCGACCTTATCCAGCGGCAGCGAGCCGTCCGGCGCGGCATCGATCGGCTGCGGCTGGATGCTGCCAAGCACCGCCGCGCCGCCGGCTTCGTACAGGTAGTTATGCGCGCCCTGGCCGACAATATACTCTTCCCCGCGCTCGCAGTGGCTGAGCAGCGCCACCAGGTTAGCCTGGGTGCCGGTGGGCAGGAAGAGGGCGGCCTCTTTTCCGCCAAGTTCGGCGGCATAGCATTGCAGTTCGTTGACCGTCGGGTCATCGCCGTAGACGTCGTCCCCGACCGGGGCGGCCATCATCTCTTCGAGCATGGCGCGACCCGGGCGGGTAACGGTATCACTACGTAAATCAATCATTTCACATCCCTTTAATTTAAGAGGTCATGTGAAATGTTTTACCTGAGCCAGTTGGTTTTTGCCAGTTCGATCACCTCGTCACCGCGCCCGCTGATGATGGCGCGCAGCATGTAGAGGCTGAAACCTTTGGCCTGTTCCAGCTTGATTTGCGGCGGGATCGCCAGCTCTTCTTTGGCCACCACCACATCCACCAGCACCGGGCCGTCGATGGAGAAGGCGCGTTGCAGGGCATCGTCCACCTCTGAGGCTTTCTCCACCCGAATGCCGGTGATGCCGCAGGCTTCGGCAATGCGGGCGAAATTGGTGTCGTGTAGCTCGGTACCGTCCGTGAGGTAGCCTCCGGCCTTCATCTCCATCGCCACGAAGCCCAGCACGCTGTTGTTAAAGACCACGATTTTCAGCGGAAGCTTCATCTGCGCCACCGACAGAAAATCCCCCATCAGCATGCTGAACCCGCCGTCGCCGCACATCGCTACCACCTGACGTTCAGGTGCCGTCGCTTTTGCGCCCAGCGCCTGCGGCATGGCGTTCGCCATCGAGCCGTGGTTGAACGAGCCAAGCAGGCGACGCTTACCGTTCATCTTCAGGTAGCGTGCGGCCCAGACGGTGGGCGTACCCACGTCGCAGGTGAAAATGGCATCGTCGTCGGCGAAGTGACTGATCTGCTGCGCCAGATACTGCGGGTGAATGGCTTTCTCGCTCGGTTTGGCGAGGTCGTCCAGCCCCTTGCGCGCATCGCGATAATCGCTCAGGGCTTTATCGAGGAATTTGCGGTCCGTTTTCTCTTCCAGCAGCGGCAGCAGGGCGGCGAGGGTGGATTTAATATCGCCGATAAGCGCCATATCCACCTTGCTGTGCGCGCCAATACTGCCAGGGTTGATGTCGATCTGAATAATTTTGGCGTCCGTCGGGTAGAACGCGCGGTACGGGAACTGGGTGCCGAGCAGGATCAGCGTGTCGGCGTTCATCATGGTATGGAAGCCGCTGGAAAAACCGATCAGCCCGGTCATGCCGACGTCGTACGGGTTATCGTACTCAACGTGCTCTTTCCCGCGCAGGGCGTGGACGATTGGCGCCTTCAGCTTAGCGGCAAATTCCACCAGCTCATTATGCGCACCGGCACAGCCGCTGCCGCACATCAGGGCGATATTGCTGGAGTATCGCAGCAGCTGCGCTAGCTTTTTCAGCTCTTCTTCAGCGGGGGTGACGGTCGGCTGCGGCGCCGAGTACCAGTGGGTGGTGGCGGTTTCAGGTGCGGCCTTCAGCGCCACGTCGCCCGGCAGGACGACCACAGAAACCCCACGATTCAGGACCGCCTTACGCATGGCTATCGCCAGCACCTGCGGGATCTGCTCCGGCGAGGAGACCAGTTCGCAATAGTGGCTGCATTCACGGAACAGTTCCTGGGGATGCGTCTCCTGAAAATAGCCGCTGCCGATTTCGGATGATGGAATGTGTGCGGCAATCGCCAGCACCGGCACATGGTTGCGGTGACAGTCGAAAAGACCGTTGATAAGGTGAAGGTTTCCTGGCCCGCAGGAGCCGGCACAGACGGCGAGTTCGCCCGTGAGCTGCGCTTCGGCACCCGCGGCAAAGGCGGCGACCTCTTCATGGCGGGTGGGCATCCATTCAATGGTCTTCATTTTGTTAAGGCTGTCGCTGAGTCCGTTCAGCGAATCGCCGGTGACGCCCCAGATACGCTTTACGCCAGCCTGCTCAAGGGTTTTCGCTATGTATGCAGCCACGGTTTGTTTCATGGTTGTCCTTCTCCTTTATGTGATATCGCTTACAAGCTTAGAAGAAAGTGACTGTATTGCCTGTGCAACAACCTTCATTTAACGATGGCTTTCACGGCAATGGAATGCGTGTGGCGAACCCGGCAAACTCTTGTTACGACTTGCCTTACAGGCGGCAGGCCCAACGTAGGCCGGGTAAACGCAGTGCCACCCGGCAAAAAAGCCCGGTGGCGCTGACGCTTACCGGGCCTACAAGGGTTACAGAGACAGATGAGCTGGACCGGCTAAAAGCCCGGTGGCGTTAACGGTTACCGTTTATGCAAGCACCAAATCCCCCTGCGGGTGACACGAGCATGCCAGCACGTAACCTTCTGCAATTTCCGCGTCGGTCAGCGTCATGGTGCTGGTGACGGTGTACTCACCGGAAACCACTTTGGTCTTGCAGCATCCGCACACCCCAGCGCGGCAGGCTGCCGCTACCGGCACGTTGTTGCTTTCCAGCGCTTCAAGCAGCGTGGTGCCCACGCGGCCAAAGAAGGTCTGCGCCGGTTGCAGCTTCGTGAACTTCATCCCGCTGGTTGCCGCTTCCGCCACGGGCGTGAAGAACTGCTCTTTGAAGAAGCGGGTCACGCCCAGCGCTTTCACTTCTTTTTCCACACTCTCCATGTACGGCGCCGGGCCGCAGGTCATCACGGTACGGTTCGCAATGTCCGGCACGCTTTGCAGCAATTCGCGGCTCAGGCGGCCCGCAATAAACCCGTGCGTGGCATTGTTCTCCGCAACCAGCGTCACCGGATAGTTGCGCCATTCTTCGGCAAAAATCACATCTTCCGGGGAGCGCACGCTGAAGATCGCCTGCACGTCGGCCTGCGGACGGTATTTCGCCAGCCAGCGACGCATTGACATAATCGGCGTCACGCCACAGCCCGCCGCCAGCAGCAGGAATTTATCTTCCGTCTTATCGTCACAGGTGAACTCGCCCTGTGCGTCAGACAGCCAGATATAATCTCCGCGCTTCACGTCACGGGTCAGCCACTGGGAGCCTGCACCGTCATCAATGCGGCGGACGGTGAGCGTAATGTATTCGCTCACGCCCGGCGTTGAGGAGATCGTGTAGGCGCGCAGGGTGTCCGCCGAATTGCGGACGCTGACCAGCGCATACTGACCCGCGCGGTACGGGTAGTAGTCATGGCACAGCAGCGACAGCGTCCACACATCCGGCGTCTCCTGATGGATGTGATGTACCTGCATCCGCCACGGACATTGTGAGGTTGGCATGGTCATGAATTACTCCTTACGCGCTCAGCAGCTGTTTCATATCATCTTCAACATTGGTCACGGAACGCAGACCAAATTTCTCGTTCAGGATGGCCAGCAGGTCCGGCGTCAGGAAGCCTGGCGCGGTCGGCCCGGTGACGATGTTGGTCACGCCGAGAGAAAGCAGGGTCAGCAGGATGACGATCGCTTTTTGCTCGAACCAGGAGAGCACCAGCGACAGCGGCAGATCGTTCACGCCGCAGCCCAGCTTCTCTGCCAGCGTGACCGCCAGAATGATGGCCGAGTAAGCATCATTGCACTGGCCGGCATCCACCAGGCGCGGCAGACCTTCGATGTTGCCGAAGTCCAGCTTGTTGAAGCGGTACTTACCGCAGGCCAGGGTCAGGATCAGACAGTCATCCGGCACGCGGGTGGCGAAATCGGTGAAGTAGTTACGTTCGCCGCGCGCGCCGTCACAGCCGCCGATCAGGAAAATGTGGCGCAGCTTTTCACGGCTGACGAGGTCAATCAGAGAATCTGCCGCACCCAGCAGCGTTTCGCGGCCAAAGCCGACGGTGATCAGATGTTCGATTTCACTGTACGGGAAGCCCGCCATCTGCTGCGCCTGGGCGATAACCGGACCGAAATCATCGCCTTCAAGGTGGCTCACGCCCGGCCAGCCGACGATGCTGCGGGTCCAGATGCGGTCATCATACGCGCCCACGGTAGGGTCGATGATGCAGTTAGAGGTCATCACGATAGGACCAGGGAAGCGGGCGAACTCTACCTGCTGGTTCTGCCAGCCGCTGCCGTAGTTACCCACCAGATGACTGAATTTGCGCAGTTCCGGGTAGCCGTGGGCGGGCAGCATTTCGCCGTGGGTATAGACGTTAACCCCGGTGCCTTCGGTCTGCTTCAGCAGGTTGTAGAGATCTTTCAGGTCGTGGCCGGAGATCAGGATGCACTTGCCTTCGGTCGCTTTGACGTTGACCTGCGTCGGGGTCGGATGGCCGTAGGTGCTGGTTTCACCGGCATCCAGAATGCTCATGACCTTGAAGTTCATCTGGCCGATTTCCATTGCGCATTCGAGCAGGGCGTTCATGTCGGAAGGCCAGGTGCCAAGCCACGCCATAATTTTGTGGTACTGGGCGTAGATATCGTTGTCGTACTGACCGAGCACGTGCGCGTGTTCCATATAGGCCGCTGCACCTTTCAGGCCGTACAGGCACAGCAGACGCAGGCCGAGGATGTTCTCGCCAATCGCCGCTTTGTCCTTATTGGGGGTAAATTCTGCGGCCTGGCGCTGTAGCTCGCTCAGGTCGTCGCTCACCAGCTGAAGCTCCGCCATTGGGTTGTCCACGTGGGCACTGACATCGGCATTCAGGCACTGCGCTTTCAGAGCTTCACGCAGGGCAATCGCTTCGCGGGCATAGCCCACAATACGTGGAGAATCGAAGTTAACGTTGGTCAGCGTGGAGAAAAATGCGCGCGGCGCAAAGCTGTCGACATAATGATCGACAATGCCATATTCACGGGCCTTGAAGGCCCAGGCGGACAAGCCTTGTAGCGCCGCAATCAGCAGATCCTGAAGATCGGACGTTTCTGCGGTTTTACCGCACATACCCTGCGCGTAAGAGCAGCCGTTGCCTGCCGGGGTACGGATGGTTTGTTCACATTGCACACAAAACATAATCACACCTGTTAAAGTTATATTTGAGATACATGTTTAAGGTTATGCCTGTGCCACAGCGGAGAAAAGTGCTTTCTTGTACTAAGTGGAGGGTTATTGATTTAGCGCAATTTTGGCGGCAGGGTCACTACCGCCAAAGCAGTATTAGGCTGAGAAAAACGCCATCAGAATGGGCACCAGCAGGCTCAGAATAAAGCCGTGTACGATGGCGGCAGGGACCATCTCCAGCCCTCCCGAGCGCTGTAGCACCGGCAGGGTAAAGTCCATCGAGGTGGCGCCACACAGGCCCAGCGCGGTAGAGCGGCTGCGGCGTACCAGACCGGGGATCAGCATGATGGCTATCAGCTCGCGCGCCAGATCGTTAAAGAAGGCGGCGCTGCCAATCACCGGGCCAAACGATTCGGTCAGCAAAATACCGGAGAGAGAATACCAGCCAAAACCGGATGCCATTGCCAGGCTGGTTTTCAGCGGCAGGTCGAGAATAAAGGCGTTAATCACTCCTCCTGCCATTGAGCTGACCACAACGACAACGGCAACAATCATTCCCCGGCGGTTAAGGACAATCTGTTTCAGCGTCATGCCGTTATTGCGCAGCTGAATACCAATCAGGAACAGCAGGAAAATCAGCGTATATTCGCTGGCTTCCGTTGCGTGCTGTAAAAATGCCCAGCCGGTCAGCCCCAGTAAAAAACCGAGCACCACAACGCCGCACAGCTTTAATGATTCCAGCGCCATCGCAATTCGGGAGGGAAGCTTTTCCTGATGGTGGTGATTTTTCCAGGGAATAGTGCGTTCCAGCCACAGTAGCGCGGCAATATTGCACAGCAAAATAACCACGACCGTGACCGCAGAATAATGCAGGATGGAAAGTAAATTTGTCGCCAGATTATCCAGGAACGCCAGGCTGATCCCCATAAAGAAAAGAATGACGTAAACAATCCAGCTGAGAAAACGATTAATGAGCTTTAAGGCCGATTCATGACGCAGCGGAATAAGGTAGCCCACAATCAGGGGCAGAAGAATGATGAGGAGTCCTGAGAACATGAACAGCCGGTCCTTTTATGTGTCTGTTAAGCGCCAGAGACACTACCCAATAAAGGCTGTAAGGTAAAGCTACAAAAAAGCCGGGTGGCGGCTACGCCTTACCCGGCCTACAAAGTGCACACTCACGTAGGTCGGGTAAGCTTTAGCGCCACCCGACATTACAGGCCGCACTTAATTAATCGCGTTTTTCCAGCAGGGTGCGGTACAGCACGCCGCCCAGAATACCGCCGATAACTGGCATCACCCAGAACAGCCACAGCTGCTCAAGCGCCCAGCCGCCCTGGAAAATGGCCACCGCGGTACTGCGCGCCGGGTTTACGGAGGTGTTGGTCACCGGAATGGAGATCAGGTGGATCAGCGTCAGCGCCAGGCCAATCGCGATAGGGGCGAAGCCGGCAGGCGCATGTTTGTCCGTCGCGCCGTGGATCACCAGCAGGAAGCCTGCGGTGAGGACAATTTCAATCACGATGGCAGACAGCATTGAGTAGCCGCCCGGAGAGTGTTCGCCGAAACCGTTCGAGGCAAAACCGCTGGCCGCTGCGTCAAAACCCGCTTTACCGCTGGCAATTACGTACAGCACCGCCGCGGCAATAATACCGCCAATAACCTGAGCAATAATATAGCCAATAATGTCTTTCGCCGGGAAACGTCCGCCCGCCCATAAGCCTAACGTAACGGCCGGGTTGAAATGTCCCCCGGAAATATGCCCCACGGCGAAGGCCATGGTTAATACCGTTAAACCGAATGCCAGCGCAACGCCGACAAATCCAATACCTAATTCCGGAAATGCGGCTGCCAGTACTGCGCTACCGCAACCACCCAATACCAGCCAGAATGTACCAAAACATTCTGCCGCTAATTTTCTGAACATAACCACCTCAAAAATAAACCTCCGCACGCAGCTCTGCGCGCGGTTTATATCGTCATAAAGGGATGACGACGCAAAGAGCCAGTATTTTGAAACCATCAACTTTCCTCCGCCACTCAAATAAATTCACTAAATTTGATTTAAGGCAATGTGATGTCATTCCTTGTTCAGAACGGAGGGAACCGCGCATGGCCCAATGATTAATCGGGCATATATTCTGCTGTCGTGACACATAGCCTGCCGCTATACTGCTGATAACGTGAAGGAAAAAGTGGCCGAAATGCGGGGGATGTATGCTACTCGAACGTGTGGAGATTGTCGGGTTCCGCGGGATTAACCGCCTGTCACTACAGCTGGAACAGAACAACGTCCTGATAGGCGAGAATGCCTGGGGTAAATCCAGCCTGCTGGATGCCCTGACGCTGCTGCTTTCGCCCGAAGAGAACTTGTACCACTTCGTTCATGACGACTTCTGGTTTCCGCCGGGGGATGTCAACGGACGAGAAAAACATCTGCATATCATTCTGACCTTCCGCGAATCCGAGCCCGGTCGCCATCGCGTGCGCCGTTTTCGTCCGATGTCCCCCTGCTGGGTGCCCTGTGAAGACGGTTTCCACCGTATTTTCTATCGCCTTGAGGGCGAAATGGCGCAAAACGACGGGGTATTAACCCTGCGTGAATTTCTTGATGAGAAGGGAAATCCGATCCCGCTCGAACAGATTGACGATCTTGCCCGTCATCTGATCCGCCTGTCTCCCGTGCTGCGCTTACGTGACGCGCGCTTTATGCGGCGGATCCGTAACGGCACCGTGCCGAATATGCCAGAGGTGGAGGTGACCGCCCGCGAGCTGGATTTTCTCGCCCGGGAACTGGTTTCGCGGCCGCAGAACCTCACCGACGGCCAGATCCGCCAGGGTCTTTCTGCCATGGTGCAATTACTGGAGCACTACTTTTCCGAGCAGGGAACGGGCCAGGCTCGCCACCGCCTGATGCGCCGCCGCTCGCACGATGAGCAACGAAGCTGGCGCTATCTCGATATCATCAACCGCATGATCGACCGGCCCGGCGGGCGTACGCATCGGGTGATCCTGCTGGGACTCTTCTCCACGCTTTTACAGGCTAAGGGGACGGTGCGCCTGGATCGGGACGCGCGTCCGCTGCTGCTGGTGGAAGATCCGGAAACGCGTCTGCACCCGATTATGCTTTCCGTGGCGTGGCATCTTCTGAATCTTCTGCCGTTGCAGCGTGTCACTACCACGAATTCCGGCGAGCTGCTCTCCCTGACGCCGGTGGAGTACGTCTGCCGCCTGGTGCGTGAATCGTCGCGCGTTACCGCCTACCGGCTCGGGCCCGGCGGGTTAAATGCCGAAGATGGCCGTCGAATTGCGTTTCATATCCGTTTTAACCGCGCCTCTTCCCTGTTTGCCCGCTGCTGGCTGCTGGTGGAAGGGGAAACCGAAACCTGGGTGATAAACGAGCTGGCTCGCCAGTGCGGACACCACTTTGATGCTGAGGGGATCAAGGTGATTGAATTTGCCCAGTCCGGCTTAAAGCCGCTGATCAAATTTGCACGCCGGATGGGGATCGAGTGGCACGTGCTGGTAGACGGCGATGAGGCGGGGAAAAAATACGCGGCGACCGTGCGCAGCCTGCTCAATAACGATCGTGAAGAGGAGCGGGAGCATCTGACCACGCTGCCCGCGATGGACATGGAGCACTTCATGTACCGCCAGGGATTTGACGACGTTTTTCACCGCGTGGCGATGATCCCGGTAGACGTGCCCATGAATATGCGTCGGGTGATTGCTAAAGCCATTCAGCGGTCGTCGAAGCCGGATTTGGCCATTGAAGTGGCGACGGAAGCGGGCAGGCGGGGCGTGGAGTCGGTGCCGACCCTGCTGCGTAAAATGTTCTCCCGCGTGCTCTGGCTGGCGCGCGGGAGGGCAGATTAGCGGGCGGTCGCCTGCGAAACCTGCTGGATCAGGCTATCAAGCAGGGCATAGCGGCGGCGGTATTCGGCCCGTTTTTTACTCGCAATCTCTTCCATCGGTTTACGGGGCATGGTTAAAGGCAGAGCAAAGTTGCCATTCTCCTGCTGCTGTCCGCCAAGAGAGCGCCAGAAGCTGTCGTAGTCAGCCAGCAATTTTCCCTCTTTTTTCTTGCGATAGCGCCAGCTGCGGTAGATGTGGGTGGCGTTGCTCACCGCGAGGATCTGCTCGACCGGGAAAGCGTCTGCCAGCGTCATGACCGCTTCCACCAGCAGACGTTTTGGGAACAACCCGTGGCAGGCTTTTGTCGCAAGCTGAATGTGCTCGTGCGGGACATGCGCTTTCGCCCCCTGCATTCCACCGATAAACAGCGTTGTCTTGCCTTCATATTTGCACAGCGTAAAGGTCAGTTCGGCCAGCACCGTGTTCTGGTGGTCGCAAAACGTAAGGGTCGCTTCCCCTTCTTTATCCAGAAACGCATCCGCGCTCAGGCGAATGCTAAACTGCTGCTCCTCTTTGCCCGTTACCGTCACCAGGGTGATGCCCTGGCTGGAGAGGTAGCCGTTCAGCAACGACGCCGGAAGATGGCGGTTCATCATCTGATAGTGATCGTTCAGTGCCTCCAGCGTATGCTGACGGTCCATGTTGACGGTCAGCCACGGTCGGTGCAGGCGGCACGGCAGGCCGGGCTGCACGCGCAGGAGCTGCATCAGACGGGGCTGTTTCGCAAGGTTTGCGAGCAGGCGCGCAGTGGTCAGAGGCGTTGCCAGCGAGCGCAACATAAACTTACGTCGATAGGCCGGATTTTGCCACGCCAGCCCCGGCGTGAGGGAACCCGATGCCAGGCTTTTGAACAGTTGCCAGCCTGATTTAGGCTGGGGCAGGGTTGAATAGGGTGTATCGACGATGGAAGACATGTTAGATCCTGCTTCTGGTGGAATGTCGCTATTTCAGCAGGCGCTTTATCAACATCGGGTAAACAATTCCCGACGATTACGGGGATCGGGGGTTTCGTTGAGGAGTGGTTTAGATAAAATCAACGTTGATGGTAGCCAGAACAACTATTTGGAATATTTATGAACCTGAAGGGAAAACGCAGAAAGCTGTTTCTGCTGCTGGCGGTAGTGGTGCTGGCGGGCGGATTCTGGTTATGGAAGGTGCTGAACGCGCCGGTACCGCAGTATCAAACGCTGATTGTCCGTCCGGGCGAGCTGCAACAGAACGTGCTGGCGACGGGGAAACTGGATGCTCTGCGTAAAGTTGACGTGGGCGCGCAGGTCAGCGGCCAGCTTAAAACCCTGTCAGTTGAGATTGGCGATAAGGTTAAAAAAGGCCAACTGCTGGGGGTGATCGATCCTGAGCAGGCGCAAAACCAGATCCGCGAAGTGGAGGCGACGCTGATGGAGCTGCGCGCGCAGCGCGCTCAGGCTCAGGCAGAGCGTAATCTTGCCCAGGTCACCCTGACGCGCCAGCAGGCGCTGGCGAAAACGCAGGCCATCTCGAAACAGGATCTGGACACTGCCGGCACGGAGCTGGCGGTGAAGCAGGCGCAGATTGGCACCATCGATGCGCAGATTAAGCGGAATCAGGCCTCGCTGGATACGGCGAAAACCAACCTTGATTACACGCAAATCGTTGCGCCTATGGCCGGGGAAGTGACGCAGATCACCACCCTGCAAGGCCAGACGGTTATCGCCGCGCAACAGGCGCCGAACATCCTGACCCTGGCAGACATGAGCACCATGCTGGTGAAAGCTCAGGTGTCCGAAGCGGACGTCATTCACCTTAAGCCGGGGCAGAAAGCCTGGTTTACTGTGCTGGGCGATCCGCAAACCCGCTATGAGGGCGTGCTGAAAGATATCCTGCCGACGCCGGAAAAGGTAAACGACGCCATCTTCTACTACGCGCGTTTCGAGGTGCCAAACCCGCAGGGCGTGCTGCGTCTGGACATGACCGCTCAGGTGCATATTCAGCTGACCGGCGTGAAAAACGTGCTGACGGTTCCGCTCTCCGCGCTGGGCGAATCCGCCGGGGATAATCGCTACAAGGTGAAAGTGCTGCGCAACGGCGAAACCCGCGAGCGGGAAGTGGTGATTGGCGCGCGTAACGATACCGACGTGGTGGTGGTGAAAGGGCTGGAAGCGGGTGAGGAAGTGGTCACCAGCGAAAGCCTGCCCGGAGCCGCGCAATGACGGCGCTGCTTGAGCTGAATGACATTCGCCGCAGCTACCCGTCCGGCGACGGGCCGGTGGAGGTGCTGAAGGGCATCTCCCTGCGCGTGGAAGCCGGTGAAATGGTGGCGATTGTCGGGGCGTCAGGCTCGGGTAAATCAACGCTGATGAACATCCTCGGCTGTCTGGATAAACCCACCGGCGGCACCTATCGCGTGGCCGGCACGGACGTGTCCACCCTGGACGGCGACGCGCTGGCGAAGCTGCGCCGCGAGCATTTTGGCTTTATCTTCCAGCGCTACCATCTGCTTTCACACCTGAGCGCGGCGCAGAACGTGGAAGTGCCGGCGGTGTATGCGGGCGTGGAGCGGAAAAAACGCCTTGAGCGCGCAAAGGCGCTGTTAACGCGTCTCGGGCTGGCGGAGCGGGTGGATTATCAGCCCTCGCAGCTTTCCGGCGGTCAGCAGCAGCGCGTGAGCATTGCCCGCGCGCTGATGAACGGCGGACAGGTGATCCTCGCCGATGAGCCAACCGGGGCGCTCGACAGCCATTCCGGTGAAGAGGTGATGGCGATCCTCCACCAGCTTCGCGATCAGGGGCACACGGTGATTATCGTCACCCACGATCCGCAGGTGGCGGCACAGGCCGAACGGATCATTGAGATCCGCGACGGGGAGCTTGTCAGCAACCCGCCGCCGCGTCAGTCCAGAGCGGCCGCACCGAAGGAAGCCTTGCCCACCTCTGGCGGCTGGGGACAGTTCTCCAGCGGCTTTCGCGAGGCGCTGACCATGGCCTGGCTGGCGATGGCAGCCAACAAAATGCGCACGCTGCTGACCATGCTCGGCATCATCATCGGTATTGCCTCGGTGGTGTCGATTGTGGTGGTGGGCGATGCGGCGAAACAGCTGGTGCTGGCGGATATTCGCGCCATCGGGACCAACACCATCGACGTCTATCCCGGCAAAGATTTTGGCGACGACGAGCCGCAGTATCAGCAGGCGCTGAAGTATGACGATCTGGCGGCGATTCAGAAGCAGCCGTGGGTCAATTCCGCCACGCCTGCCGTCTCGCAAAATCTGCGTCTGCGCTACGGCAACATTGACGTGGCGGCCAGCGCTAACGGCGTCAGCGGAGATTACTTCAACGTCTACGGCATGACCTTCAGCGAAGGGGCGACCTTTAACGCCGAACAGCTGGCGGGCAGGGCGCAGGTGGTGGTGCTGGATGCTAACTCGCGCAGGCAGCTTTTCCCCAATAAAACGAACGTAGTGGGCGAGGTGATACTGGTCGGCAACATGCCTGCCACGGTGATTGGCGTGGCGGAGGAGAAGCAGTCGATGTTTGGCAGCAGCAAGATCCTGCGCGTCTGGCTGCCGTACAGCACCATTTCCGGGCGCATTATGGGCCAGTCCTGGCTCAACTCCATCACCGTGCGGGTGAAGGAGGGCTACGACAGCGCGCTGGCGGAACAGCAGCTGGAGCGGCTGTTAACCCTGCGCCACGGGAAGAAGGATTTCTTCACCTGGAACATGGACGGCCTCTTGAAAACGGCGGAAAAGACCACACGTACTCTTCAGCTGTTCCTGACGCTGGTGGCGGTGATTTCGCTGGTCGTCGGCGGGATCGGGGTGATGAATATTATGCTGGTGTCGGTGACGGAGCGTACGCGGGAGATTGGCATCCGCATGGCGGTCGGGGCCAGAGCCAGCGACGTGCTTCAGCAGTTTTTGATTGAAGCGGTGCTGGTGTGTCTGGTGGGCGGTGCGATGGGGATTGCGCTCTCGATGATGATCGCCTTTGCGCTCCAGCTCTTCTTACCGGGCTGGGAGATTGGCTTCTCGCCGATGGCGATCCTGACGGCGTTTTTATGTTCCACCTTCACCGGTATTCTGTTCGGCTGGCTGCCGGCGCGAAACGCGGCGCGGCTCGATCCGGTGGATGCGCTGGCGCGAGAATAACCCGAAAATAAAAATGCCAGCCGATCGGGCTGGCATTTTGCCTGCGGGGTGTACACAATGAATCAGAGAGCTATGCAACCGTTTCTGCTTCAACGGGCACGATAAGACTGGCGTGATTGCCTTTTGGCCCCTGGTGTACATCGAACCGGACGGACTGCCCGGCTTTGAGCGTCCTGTAACCATCCATCTGAATGGTGGAATAGTGAGCGAAGATATCCTCGCCGCCGCCTTCGGGGCAGATGAAGCCAAACCCCTTGGCGTTGTTGAACCACTTAACAGTACCCATTTCCATGCTTCGACATCCTTCGTAAATCTTATAAATTAAGATGGAATGAACCGGTGGTGGAGTGGGGGCTGTTCAAAACCTCGCCAACTCACGCTTGTACAATTTAGAGAATCGGAAGACGCCGTCAAGGGTTTGGCGCTGGAGTTGGGACAATAATCAACCAAAATTTGAGGCAGTTAACGCTATTGCAACAGTTTGTGACAGACATCGCGGATGACAGTAATAGATGATTGTTATCTAACATCTGAGGTAGATTCAAAGTGGTTATGCATCATGGGTAAGACCAACGATTGGCTGGATTTTGACCAGCTGGCGGAAGATAAAGTGCGCGACGCGCTAAAACCGCCATCTATGTATAAAGTTATGTTAATGAACGATGATTACACGCCAATGGAATTTGTTATTGACGTGCTACAAAAGTTCTTTTCTTATGATGTTGAACGTGCAACGCAACTGATGCTTACCGTTCATTATCGTGGCAAAGCGATCTGCGGCATCTTCACTGCCGAAGTCGCGGAGACCAAAGTAGCGATGGTGAACGACTATGCAAGGGAGAACGAGCATCCGTTGCTGTGTACGCTGGAAAAGGCCTGATAAGGCATAAAATTGGGGGAGGTGCCTATGCTCAATCAAGAACTGGAACTCAGTTTAAACATGGCTTTCGCCAGAGCGCGTGAGCACCGACATGAGTTTATGACCGTCGAGCACCTGCTGCTCGCATTGCTTAGCAACCCATCTGCCCGCGAAGCGCTGGAAGCCTGCTCCGTGGATCTGGTGGCGCTACGTCAGGAACTCGAAGCCTTCATCGAACAAACCACACCGGTGCTGCCCGCCAGTGAAGAAGAGCGCGACACGCAGCCGACGCTCAGCTTCCAGCGCGTATTGCAGCGCGCGGTTTTCCACGTCCAGTCTTCCGGACGTAGCGAAGTGACTGGCGCGAATGTCTTAGTCGCCATCTTCAGCGAACAGGAGTCCCAGGCGGCCTACCTGCTGCGCAAACACGAAGTCAGCCGGCTCGACGTGGTCAACTTCATCTCTCACGGAACGCGAAAAGACGAGCCTAACCAGGCGTCGGATCCCAGCGGGCAGATCAACAACAGTGAAGAGCAAGCAGGCGGGGAGGATCGTATGGAAAACTTCACCACCAACCTTAACCAGCTTGCTCGCGTCGGCGGTATCGACCCGCTGATTGGCCGCGACAAAGAGCTGGAGCGTGCCATCCAGGTGCTGTGCCGTCGCCGTAAGAACAACCCGCTGCTGGTGGGGGAATCTGGCGTGGGTAAAACCGCGATTGCCGAAGGGCTTGCCTGGCGTATCGTGCAGGGCGACGTGCCGGAAGTGATCGCTGACTGCACCATCTACTCGCTGGACATCGGTTCGCTGCTGGCGGGCACTAAATACCGCGGTGATTTTGAAAAACGCTTCAAAGCGCTGTTAAAACAGCTGGAGCAGGATACCAACAGCATCCTGTTTATCGATGAGATCCACACCATTATCGGCGCAGGTGCGGCCTCCGGTGGCCAGGTGGATGCGGCTAACCTGATCAAACCGCTGCTTTCAAGCGGCAAGATCCGCGTGATGGGCTCCACGACGTACCAGGAGTTCAGCAACATTTTCGAGAAAGACCGTGCGCTGGCGCGTCGTTTCCAGAAAATCGACGTCACCGAGCCGTCGGTTGACGAAACGGTGCAGATCATCAACGGCCTGAAAACGAAGTACGAAGCGCACCACGACGTGCGTTACACCGCGAAAGCGGTGCGTGCGGCGGTGGAGCTGGCGGTGAAATACATCAACGATCGTCATCTCCCGGATAAAGCGATCGACGTGATTGATGAAGCGGGTGCGCGTGCGCGCCTGATGCCGGCCAGCAAACGTAAGAAAACCGTGAACGTGGCGGATATCGAGTCCGTGGTCGCCCGCATCGCGCGTATTCCTGAGAAGAGCGTTTCTCAGAGCGATCGCGATACGCTGCGCACGCTCGGTAATCGCCTGAAAATGCTGGTCTTTGGTCAGGATAAAGCCATTGAGGCCTTAACCGAAGCGATCAAGATGGCCCGTGCTGGCCTGGGGCATGACCACAAGCCTGTTGGTTCCTTCCTGTTCGCCGGCCCGACCGGCGTGGGGAAAACCGAGGTGACGGTTCAGCTCTCCAAGGCGCTGGGCATCGAGCTGCTGCGCTTTGATATGTCCGAGTATATGGAGCGTCACACCGTCAGCCGTTTGATTGGTGCGCCTCCGGGATACGTGGGCTTTGACCAGGGCGGCCTGCTCACCGACGCGGTGATCAAGCATCCGCACGCGGTACTGCTGCTCGATGAAATCGAGAAAGCGCACCCGGACGTGTTCAACATCCTGTTGCAGGTGATGGACAACGGAACGCTGACCGATAACAACGGGCGCAAGGCGGACTTCCGCAACGTGGTGCTGGTGATGACCACCAACGCCGGGGTGCGTGAAACCGAGCGCAAATCCATTGGCCTGATCCACCAGGATAACAGCACCGATGCGATGGAGGAGATCAAGAAGATCTTCACGCCGGAGTTCCGTAACCGTCTGGACAACATTATCTGGTTCGATCACCTGTCTACCGATGTGATCCATCAGGTGGTGGACAAGTTCATCGTCGAGTTGCAGGTTCAGCTGGATCAGAAAGGCGTGTCGCTGGAAGTGAGCCAGGAGGCCCGCAACTGGCTGGCTGAGAAAGGCTACGACCGTGCGATGGGTGCCCGTCCGATGGCGCGCGTGATTCAGGACAATCTGAAGAAACCGCTGGCGAACGAGCTGCTGTTTGGCTCGCTGGTGGACGGCGGCCAGGTGACCGTGGCGCTGGACCAGGCGAAGAACGAGCTGACGTATGATTTCCAGAGTGCGGCGAAGCACAAGCCGGAAGCGGCTCACTGATTTCTTACGTAGGTCTAAAAACCGGGCAATAGCCCGGTTTTTTTATGCCTGCCTTTCTCCCTTTCCCTGTGGGAGAGGGGTGGGGTGAGGGCATCAGGCGCAGAGTAATTTTGCGAGGCGCTTTCCAGTTTCGTTCGAAGTTGGTTGCTGGATAAATCCACAGTAATAAAATGGCGGCGCACCTGCAAAATCAGGTGCCGGGATTGGCGTCCTGATTACACACGAGAAATGATGTTGATACGTTCAACTATCATCAGGTTCGTTCACACTTTTGAAAGCTAGCGATATAATCCGCAGACTCAATTATGGTGGGCTGAACCGGGGCTTCTTTTGAAGCGCCGATTTTCCCGTGTGGGTCGGTACGCCAAACCGGTTCAGTCTGCCACCTGAGTTGGCGTTCGGGTGGAGATCTCATCATTTCACACGGAGTCATAATCAAATGGAAAATAACAATCTTTCTCAGCTCTATAGCGAACTCTCACTTAACCCCGATCTCCCAACTCTTGCCGAACGCTGTAACCTGCTCACTGAAATCCTGCTCGACTGTCATTCGCTCCCACAAACGCAGGCTGTTTGCCGCTGTCTCGGAGCTTATCTGGAAGAGGTAAAATCCGGCCTCACAGAATCCATGCGTGATTTTCAGGTGGTGGAACTTGAGGACGAAGCGGAACAACCGCGACAAAAAGAGTGGCTACTGGAAGATACCGAAACGAAGTGCGACTACTGCCGGGCGTTAAACCACGTGCTGCTTGTGTCGCATTTTGACCGCGATATGTTGCCGCACCTGACGGGATTACTCCATGACATGGCTCATTCTATGGCGGGGGATTTAATCGCTCCTGTACAACCATGGATGACAATACATCTGCCGACACAGCCACACTAAGACCCTAAATAAAAAAGGCCGGGATTATCCCGACCTTTTAAATATTCATCTGCCATTACAGGCGAAAACAATTAGCGACTACGGAAGACAATGCGGCCTTTGCTCAGGTCGTACGGGGTCAGTTCAACAGTCACTTTGTCGCCCGTCAAAATGCGGATATAGTTTTTGCGCATTTTACCGGAGATGTGCGCAGTTACCACGTGACCGTTTTCCAGTTCTACGCGAAACATGGTATTAGGCAACGTATCAAGTACGGTACCCTGCATTTCAATATTGTCTTCTTTGGCCATCTAATCCTCTGGGGTATCACTACCAAGTTTTGAACCGGCAAGATAATGCCGAAATTCATCAATTAAGTAAAGAATTGCGCGTTTAAAACGCAGCAAAACAATTTCAGCGTATTGCCCAAGCGTCACGGTACAACCGAACGGAAAGCGCATTCGTAAAGGGGAGACGACAGGATAAACGTCAGGACGTTATCTGAAGCGGGGGTCCCAAACGGCGGCGGGGCAACAGGCAGAAGCTACTCTGCGGCGTAATTATAACACCCTCATAAAAAATATGCGGAAAACATTTAGGCATTGGGCATAAAGAGCGTTCTGGGAACCCAAAAATCGCGCGGAAGGGTCTCCTGTCGGCACTGTTCGAGGTGTTCGATATAGCGTCGGCGGGAAATTTCCACGGCGCCCAGCGAGGCGGTGTGCTCATTCAGCACCTGGCAATCCATCAACTGTCCGCCACGTTGGGCAAATTCCTCGCTAAACACCAGCAGCGCGGTTTTCGACGCATTGGTAGCGCGGGAGAACATCGACTCGCCGCAGAACAGCGTGCCCTGCGCCACGCCGTACATTCCGCCAACGAGGTCATCCTCTTTCCATACTTCGATGGAGTGCGCGTAGCCCAGCTCATGAAGCTGGTGGTAGGCGATAACGATGTCGCGGGTTATCCAGGTGCCTTCGTGACGATCTTCAGCGCAGCCTTCAATGACCTGCCCGAAGGCGTGGTTGAGCGTAACGCGATAGGGCGATTTTGCGTGAAAACGCTTCATGCTGCGGCTCAGGTGAAACTGCCCAGGCCATAGCACGGCTCGCGGGTCGGGAGACCACCATAAAATCGGGTCGCCGGGGGAAAACCACGGGAAGATGCCGCGCTGGTAAGCCATAAGGAGACGCGCCGGGCTGAGATCGCCGCCCAGAGCCAGCAATCCGTTAGGTTCACGCAGCGCCCCCTCCGGAGAAGGGAACGCAATATTATGGCGAGAAAGCTGCACCAGGCGCATGACAACAGAACTCCAGTACGCGAGAGAGGACGCTACAAATATAGTCTACAGGCGCTGTTTAAACTGGTAGTAGCGACCCTGTTTTGCCAGCAGCTCTGCGTGATTACCTTGCTCAATTATGTGTCCGTTGTCCATCACAATTATCCGATCGAAATTCACCAGCCCGCGCAGGCGGTGAGTGACCATCAGCACGGTTTTGCCTTTCATCACATTTGTCAGTAAATCAAGAATTTGACTCTCGGTTGTCGCATCCAGACCTTCTGTCGGTTCATCCAGCAGCATCAGCGGCGCATCGTGCAGCAGGGCGCGCGCGATGGCCAGACGACGCAGTTCGCCGCCGGAAAGCTGTCGACCCCCTTCACCCAGCCAGCTGTTTAATCCGTCGTCCTCAAGCAGCTTGTGCAGCCCAACCTGTTCCAGCATCGCCCGCAGCGTATCGTCGGAAGCGTCTGGTGCCGCCAGAAGGAGATTATCGCGCAGCGTAGCGCTGAACAGATGCACCCGCTGGGGCACGACGCTGACCGTTTTACGCAAGGCCGCTTCGCTAAAACCAGGCAGCGGAATATCGTTAAGCCGAATCTCGCCCTGCTGCGGATCCCACGCACGCGTGAGGAGTTGCAGAAGCGTCGATTTGCCACATCCCGTACGGCCAAGGATCGCAATGCGCTGCCCGGCATCAACAGACAGGCTGATGTCTTCCAGCGCGTTTTGCGCCTGCTTGTCGTAGGCGAAGGTGACGTTGCTGAGCGTCAGCGCGACCTGCTCCGGCACGGCGGTTTGACCGGCGCTAAACTTCACTTCAGGCTCCTGCTCGGCAATGTCCGTAATGCGCAGCGCAGAGGCGATGACCTGGCCGAGATGCTGAAACGCGCCCGTGACCGGGGCCAAGGCTTCGAAGGCAGCCAGGGCACAGAAAACAAACAGCGCAATGAGCGGACCGGGCTGCGCGTTACCGCCCACGCCACCGGAGGCCATCCAGAGCATGGCGATAACGGCAATCCCACCAATTAACATCATTAGCGCTTGAGAAAACGCGGTCAGCTCAGACTGGCGACGCTGGGCTTCATGCCAGTTAAGTTCCGTATTTTCCATACGGGCGCGGTAGCGTTTGCTGGCGCCAAAAATGGTGAGCTCGGCCTGTCCCTGTAACCAGGAGGTGAGCTGCTGGCGGTATTCTCCACGCAGACGCGTCAGGTTTTCCCCGGTGGTTTTACCTGCACGATAAAACAGGGGGGGCAGAATAATCAGCGTCATCAGCATGATGCCGCCGAGCGTCAGCGCGATAGGAACATCCAGGAAACTCAACCCCAGCGTGACCACGACAATCACCACAAACGCGCCCACCATGGGCGAAATGACGCGGAGATAGAGGTGATCCAGCGTATCTACATCCGCAACCACGCGGTTGAGTAATTCGCCCTGACGAAAACGTGCCAGTCCGGCAGGGGAGAGGGGCAGCAGCTTACTGAACGTATAAATGCGCAGGTGTTGCAGCACGCGGAAGGTCGCGTCGTGGCTGACCAGACGCTCGAAATAGCGCCCGGCAGTTCGCGTAATCGCCGTGCCGCGCACCCCGGCGGCAGGCAGCATATAGTTAAAGCTGTACAGCCCGGCAAAGCCTGCGGCCGCAGACGCGGAGAGGAACCAGCCGGAAAGCGTAAGCAGGCCGATGCTGGCGAGCAGCGTGACGATCGCCAGCACGATACCGAGCGTCAGCATCCATTTATGGCGTTTATACAGTGCAAGATAGGGAAGCAGGGCGCGCATCAGATGTCCTCCTGACGATTCGCCAGCAGGTTCGCAAACGGCCCCTGCGCGGCAACAAGCGCGGCGTAATCGCCTTGCTCAACAATGTGTCCGTTTTCCATCACCCAGATCCGATCCCAGTCGGCAATACCTTCCAGCTGGTGGGTCACCATCAGGGTGGTTTGCTGGCGTGAGGCGGCATTAAGCGCATCCATCACGCGCTGCTCGCTATGTGCATCCAGGCTGGCCGCGGGTTCGTCCAGCAGCATTAGCGAACAGGGATTCAGCAGCGCACGGGCAACCGCGACGCGCTGTGCCTGGCCCACCGACAGCCCGGCAGACTGATCGCCAATGACCGTATCGACGCCCTGCGCAAGCAGCGGCAGAAACTCGCTGACCCAGGCGCGGTCGAGGACCGATTGCAGCTCATCGTCACGCGCATCCGGACGTGCCAGCAGCACATTGTCGCGCAGCGTCAGAGCAGGCAGCTGCGGGTTTTGACCCACCCAGCTCAGCTGCTTGCGCCAGGCATCAGGATCAAGCTCGCGCAGCTCCGTTTTGTTGATACGCAGCGATCCGGTGTAGGCCATAAAGCCTGATAGCGCATTCAGCAATGAGCTTTTACCTGAACCGCTGGTGCCCACCAGCACCACACGTTGCCCGGCGGGCAGGGTAAAGTTCAGCGGACCTGCCAGCACTTTGCCTTCAGGCGACAGAACAGAAAAATCCTGTGCTTCAATGGTCACCGGATCGTTCGTATTCAGCGTCACTTCACCACGCTCAGGATGCGCCAGCGGCGTTTCCATGAAGGTTTTCAGGCTGTCGGCAGCGCCAACCGCCTGCGCTTTGGCATGGTAAAAGGTGCCGAGATCGCGAAGCGGCTGGAAAAATTCCGGGGCCAGGATCAGCGCCAGGAACCCGGCGGAAAGCGTGACCGCCGTACCGTAGTGGCCAAAGTCCAGCGCGCCGAGGTAGGAGAAGCCAAAGTAAACCGCCACCAGCGCAATCGACAGGGAGGTGAAGAACTCGAGCACGCCGGACGAGAGGAAGGCCATGCGCAACACTTCCATGGTGCGCTGACGAAAATCCTGCGACGCCAGGCGAATGTTTTCGGTCTCCGCTTCACCGCGACCAAAGATACGCAGGGTTTCCATGCCGCGCAGACGGTCCAGGAAATGGCCGCTTAACCGACCCAGCGCCAGGAAGTTGCGGCGGTTTGCGTCTGCCGCGCCCATGCCGACCATCGCCATAAACAGCGGGATCAGCGGGGCGGTCCCCAGCAGGATCAGCGCCGCCACCCAGTTAACCGGGAAGATGGCGATAACAATCAACAGAGGCACAAATACCGCCAGCGCCATCTGGGGAAGATACCGCGCGTAGTAATCGTGCATATCGTCGATTTGCTCAAGGATCAGCGTCGCCCAGCTGCCGGCTGGCTTACCCTGGATCCACGCAGGCCCGGCTTCCGAGAGCCGATCGAGCACCTTGCGGCGAATCTCATAGCGGATGTGCTGCCCGGCATGGAACCCAACCCGCTCGCGCAGCCAGACCACCCACGCACGCAGAATGAAAACCAGCACCAGAATGATAAACGGCAACAGCAGCGCTTCGCGCGGAATGTTCTCCATGATCATATGATTGAGAATGCGGGCCAGCAGCCATGCCTGGGCAACAATCAACAGACCGCTGATGAATCCCAGAACGCGGGAAATCATAAGCCAGCGGCGGGATAGAACGCTTTGCTGTTTCAGCCAGCGTGTTAACTCTTGTTGACGGGTTTTTTCCATTGCGTACTTTGCAGGTGACGTTATAAGAAATTAGACCTCTGCATGTTACACGTGAGCAAAAATAAAGGCGACCAATGGCCGCCTTTATTTACGTTTGTTACTGACTTGTAAAGATTATTTACCTTGTTCAGCCAGTCCGTCCAGATAGCGTTCTGCGTCCAGCGCGGCCATACAGCCGGTGCCCGCAGAGGTGATCGCCTGACGATAAATATGGTCCATGACGTCGCCTGCCGCAAAGACGCCCGGAACGCTGGTCTGGGTCGCGTTGCCGTGAATGCCGGACTGCACTTTAATGTAGCCGTTTTCCAGCTCCAGCTGACCTTCGAAGATAGCCGTGTTCGGGCTGTGGCCGATGGCCACGAACAGGCCCGCCACCTCCAGCGTTTCGACGGTGTCGGTGTTCTGCGTATCACGAATACGCAGACCCGCCACGCCCATCTGGTCGCCGGTCACTTCTTCCAGCGTACGGTTGGTGTGCAGCACAATGTTGCCGCTCGCCACTTTATCCATCAGGCGTTTGATCAGGATCTTCTCAGCGCGGAAGGTGTCGCGACGGTGGATCAAGTGCACTTCCGAGGCGATGTTCGCCAGGTACAGCGCTTCTTCGACCGCGGTATTACCGCCGCCGATCACCGCAACTTTCTGGTTGCGATAGAAGAAACCGTCGCAGGTTGCGCAGGCTGACACGCCGCGGCCTTTGAACGCTTCTTCAGACGGCAGGCCGAGATAACGGGCAGAGGCGCCGGTGGCAATGATCAGCGCATCGCAGGTGTATTCACCGCTGTCACCCGTCAGGCGGAACGGACGGTTCTGCAAATCCACTTTGTTAATGTGGTCGAACAGGATTTCGGTTTCGAATTTGGCGGCATGCTCGTGCATGCGCTCCATCAGCAGCGGCCCGGTCAGGTCGTTCGGGTCGCCCGGCCAGTTCTCCACTTCCGTGGTGGTGGTCAGCTGACCGCCTTTTTCCATCCCGGTGATCAGTACCGGTTGCAGGTTAGCGCGTGCAGCATAGACCGCTGCGGTATATCCCGCAGGTCCAGAACCAAGGATTAGCAGCTTACTGTGTTTGGTCGTGCCCATGAGATCCCCATTGTTGTTGGCAGGCAATGGGCTGGATTGTAGGGAATTTGTTGCCGTAAAAAAAGAGCACGGCAGTTTTGCTTCCGATATATGCAATAGCCGCGCCCTATGAATCAGATGCGTTCATATCACGTCTGCTACTGAAAATCGCGCGTTTATAAGGCAATAAAATGAGGATTAATACCCCTCCGTAATGAATATCCGGCATCTTGTACTAAAAATCGATGTTTTGCTTTGACAATCCCCTGCGCTTTTGCGAAAACATTCAAGGAAGAAAAAAAGACGCATGAACTGCATGCCGAATAGACATGCACGTAAATGCCATTTTTACCGGGTCAGTGAAATCTACGCATGGTGTGGACAGACGCCATACGTGATGTCTGTGACTGCTTTCGGGCAACGGTCTTCTTACCGCAGAACCCGAATCCACATCGCGTCAAATACATAACCAGGCGATGTGATGAATAACGGGTGCAGGCTCTGAACAGTGATGTGCACAGGGTCCAGGCAGGAGTAGGGAAGGAATACAGAGAGACAATAATAATGGTAGATAGCAAGAAGCGCCCTGGCAAAGATCTCGACCGTATCGATCGTAACATTCTTAATGAATTGCAAAAGGATGGGCGTATTTCCAACGTCGAGCTTTCAAAACGTGTGGGACTTTCCCCGACGCCGTGCCTTGAGCGTGTGCGTCGACTGGAAAGACAGGGTTTTATCCAGGGCTATACGGCTCTGCTGAACCCGCATTATCTGGATGCCTCACTTCTGGTATTTGTTGAGATTACTCTGAATCGTGGTGCACCGGATGTGTTTGAGCAATTTAACGCCGCTGTACAAAAACTTGAAGAAATTCAAGAGTGTCATCTGGTTTCCGGTGATTTCGACTACCTGTTGAAAACCCGTGTGCCCGATATGTCCGCCTACCGTAAGCTGCTGGGTGAAACCCTGCTGCGTCTGCCAGGCGTGAACGACACCCGTACTTATGTGGTGATGGAAGAGGTCAAACAGAGCAATCGTCTGGTTATTAAGACGCGCTAACACGGAACAGGTGCAAAATCAGTGTAGTTTGATTACACTCCTGTTAATCCATACAGCAACAGTGCCGGGGATACCCGGCGCTGTTGTCCGTTTTAGCACACAGGCAGGACATGCCTGATACCTGGAGAGCCTTTCTTGAGCCAGGAATACACTGAAGACAAAGAAGTCACACTATCGAAGCTAAGCAGCGGACGTCGTCTCCTCGAGGCTTTGCTGATTGTTATTGCCCTTTTTGCCGTCTGGCTGATGGCCGCCTTACTCAGTTTCAACCCCTCAGATCCCAGCTGGTCACAAACCGCATGGCATGAGCCTATCCATAACTTAGGTGGCGTTCCCGGCGCCTGGCTTGCGGACACGCTCTTTTTCATTTTCGGTGTGATGGCCTATACCCTGCCCGTCATCATTATTGGCGGATGCTGGTTTGCCTGGCGTCATCGACAGAACGACGACTACATCGATTATTTTGCCGTTTCGCTGCGCCTGATTGGTGCCCTGGCGCTGATCCTCACCTCCTGTGGGCTGGCGGCGATCAACGCCGATGATATCTGGTATTTCGCCTCCGGCGGGGTGATCGGCAGCCTTCTGAGCTCCGCGCTGCAACCGATGCTTCACAGCAGCGGCGGCACGCTGGCGCTGCTGTGTATCTGGGCGGCGGGGCTGACGCTGTTTACCGGCTGGTCCTGGGTGAGCATTGCTGAGAAGATCGGCAGCTTTATTCTGACGCTGCTGACGTTCGCCAGCAACCGTACCCGTCGTGACGATACGTGGGTCGATGAAGATGAATACGAAGATGAGTATGACGAAGACGATGCGCCTGATGTGCGTCGTGAGTCTCGTCGCGCGCGTATTCTGCGCGGTGCTCTGGCGCGCCGCCAGCGTGTTGCTGAAAAATTTGCGAACCCGTTAGGCCGTAAAACGGACGCCGCGCTGTTCTCCGGCAAACGTATGGATGAAGACGAGCAGATTGAGTATCGCGGTGCGGCCGTCGATCCTGATGACGTACTGTTCTCTGGTCATCGCGCCACGCCGGGTGAGTATGACGAATACGATCCGCTGCTGAATGGTCATTCCGTGACTGAACCGGTAGCCGCTGCTGCTGCCGCAACGACGGCGGCGCAGGCCCATGTTGCACCTGTTGAAGCCGTGATGCCGTCCTCGCCTGTGCCTGCCCCGGAGTCCGCGATCCAGCAACCGCAGGTAGACTGGCAGACTGCGCCTGGCGTCCATACGCCTGAGCCGACCATCGCGCCTGAGCCAGAAAGCTATATTCCCGTTCAGCAGGAGCAGTGGCAGCAGCCGTATCAGCCGCCTGAGCCTGTCAGCGAGCCGCAACAACCGTATCAGGCTTATACGCCAGAACCCGTTGTACATGAACAGCCCTACGTTGCGCCAGAGCCTGAACCCGAAGTGGTCGAGGAAGCGAAGCCGTCTCGTCCGCCACTGTACTATTTTGAAGAAGTGGAAGAGCGCCGTGCCCGTGAGCGCGAGCAGCTTGCCGCCTGGTATCAGCCCGTGCCCGAGCCGGTACAGGAGCCTGTTGCAAAAGCGCCTTCGGTAAGCATTCCACCTGTAGATCCTACGCCAGCCGTTGCGTCGGGTGCTGAAGCCGTGAAGCAGGCAACGGCAGCCGCTGCCGCGTCCGCTCCGCTATTCAGCCCGGCAACCGACAGCGCCCCGCGTCCTCAGGTGAAAGAGGGCATTGGTCCACAGCTGCCGCGCCCTAACCGCGTGCGCGTACCGACTCGCCGGGAGCTAGCCTCTTATGGCATTAAACTGCCTTCCCAGCGTATGGCAGAAGAGAAAGCGCGTGGTTCTGACTACGAAGATGATGCAGACGAACTGCATCAGGACGAGCTGGCGCGTCAGTTTGCCGCCCAGCAGAATCAGCGCTACGGCGACGAGTATCAGCACGACGTGCCTTCACAGCATGACGACGATGATGCGGCCGAAGCGGAGCTGGCGCGCCAGTTTGCCGCTACGCAGCAGCAGCGTTATTCCGGTGAGCAGCCTTCGGGGGCAAACCCGTTCTCGCTGTCGGATTTCGAATTCTCACCAATGAAAGATCTGGTGGATGATGGCCCAAGCGAACCGCTGTTCACGCCGAGCGTAATGCCGGAAGCGGAACCGGTGCGTCAGGCGCCAGCGCCACAGGCTTACGCGCAGCCGCAACAGCCGGCGCCGCAGGCGTATACTCAACCACAGACGCCTGCCCAACCGCCACAGCCGCAGTTCCAGCAGCCAGCACCGCAGCCGCAGCCGCAGCCGCAGGAGAGCCTGATTCATCCGCTGCTGATGCGTAACGGAGACAGCCGACCGCTGCAACGCCCAAGCACGCCGCTGCCGTCGCTGGATCTGTTAACGCCGCCGCCGGCTGAAGTCGAGCCGGTTGATACTTTTGCTCTCGAGCAGATGGCCCGTCTGGTGGAAGCGCGTCTGGCTGACTTCCGTATTAAAGCGGACGTGGTGAACTACTCACCGGGACCGGTGATCACCCGTTTCGAACTGAACCTGGCGCCGGGCGTAAAAGCGGCGCGTATTTCTAACCTCTCCCGCGACCTGGCGCGTTCCCTGTCAACCGTGGCTGTTCGCGTGGTGGAAGTGATCCCGGGCAAGCCTTACGTTGGCCTTGAGCTGCCAAACAAGAAACGCCAGACCGTCTATCTGCGTGAAGTGCTGGACAACACCAAGTTCCGCGATAATCCTTCCCCGCTGACCGTGGTGCTGGGGAAAGACATTGCGGGCGATCCGGTGGTTGCCGATCTCGCGAAAATGCCGCACCTGCTGGTTGCGGGTACTACCGGTTCCGGTAAATCGGTCGGTGTGAACGCCATGATCCTCAGCATGCTCTACAAAGCGCAGCCTGAAGACGTGCGTTTCATCATGATCGACCCGAAAATGCTCGAACTGTCCGTCTACGAAGGCATTCCACACCTGCTGACGGAAGTGGTCACGGACATGAAGGACGCTGCCAATGCACTGCGCTGGAGCGTCAATGAAATGGAGCGTCGCTACAAGCTGATGTCGGCGCTGGGCGTGCGTAACCTGGCCGGTTATAACGAGAAGATCGCCGAGGCGGCGCGCATGGGTCGTCCGATTCCGGACCCATACTGGAAGCCGGGTGACAGCATGGATGCCCAACATCCGGTGCTGGAAAAACTGCCTTACATCGTGGTGCTGGTGGATGAATTTGCCGACCTGATGATGACCGTTGGTAAGAAAGTGGAAGAGCTGATTGCACGTCTGGCACAGAAAGCGCGTGCGGCGGGTATCCACCTGGTTCTGGCTACGCAGCGTCCGTCCGTGGACGTTATCACCGGTCTTATTAAGGCAAACATCCCGACCCGTATCGCGTTTACCGTGTCGAGTAAAATTGACTCGCGTACTATCCTTGACCAGGGCGGAGCAGAGTCGCTGCTAGGGATGGGTGATATGCTCTACTCCGGGCCGAACTCCACCTCGCCGGTGCGTGTTCACGGTGCGTTTGTTCGCGACCAGGAAGTGCACGCGGTTGTGCAGGACTGGAAAGCGCGCGGGCGTCCGCAATACGTTGACGGCATCACCTCCGACAGCGAAAGCGAAGGTGGCGGCGGTGGTTTTGACGGCGGCGAAGAGCTGGATCCATTATTCGACCAGGCGGTTAATTTCGTCACCGAAAAACGTAAAGCGTCCATCTCGGGCGTGCAGCGCCAGTTCCGTATCGGCTACAACCGCGCGGCGCGTATCATTGAGCAGATGGAAGCGCAGGGCATCGTGAGCGAACAGGGGCACAACGGTAACCGTGAGGTGCTGGCGCCACCGCCGTTTGAGTAACCTTCAGCGATTGCAAAGAAGGGTAAATCAGCAAAAATTAAGCATATTCTTCTGTCGCCTGCCTTCGGGCAGGTACAGAATAGAAACGGAACCCCCATATCGGGAAGACGTATTTTAAGGAATAACAATGAAAAAAATCGCCATCGCCTGTGCATTACTCTCCAGTTTTGTTGCCAGCAGCGTCTGGGCTGATGCAGCCAGCGACCTTAAAAGCCGACTGGATAAAGTGAGCAGCTTCCACGCCAGCTTCACGCAAAAAGTGACTGACGGCAGCGGCAACGCGGTGCAGGAAGGCCAGGGAGATTTGTGGGTGAAGCGCCCAAATCTGTTCAACTGGCACATGACCCAGCCGGATGAAAGCATTCTGGTGTCTGACGGTAAAACCCTGTGGTTCTACAACCCGTTCGTTGAGCAGGCGACCGCCACCTGGCTGAAAGACGCGACCAGCAATACGCCGTTTATGCTCATTGCCCGTAACCAGTCCAGCGACTGGCAGCAGTACAACATTAAACAAAACGGCGACGAGTTTGTCCTGACGCCAAAAGGCAGCAACGGTAATCTGAAGCAGTTCACCATTAACGTGAGCAGCAACGGCACCATCAATCAGTTTGGCGCGGTTGAGCAGGACGATCAGCGCAGCAGCTATCAGTTGAAGTCTCAGCAAAACGGCGCTGTTGATGCATCGAAATTCACCTTTACCCCGCCGCAGGGCGTAACGGTGGACGACCAACGCAATAAGTAAGAGGCATGAGTGAGCAATTTGTCGCTCGATTTTTCAGATAATGCGTTTCAACCTCTGGCCGCCCGTATGCGGCCAGAAAATTTAGCGCAGTACATCGGTCAGCAACATCTGCTGGCTGCGGGGAAACCCTTGCCGCGCGCCATCGAGGCCGGGCATCTGCACTCCATGATCCTCTGGGGGCCACCCGGCACCGGAAAAACCACGCTCGCTGAAGTGATTGCCCGCTATGCCAACGCGGACGTTGAGCGCATCTCGGCGGTCACGTCGGGGGTGAAAGAGATCCGCGAGGCGATCGAGCGGGCGCGACAAAACCGCAATGCCGGACGTCGGACCATTCTGTTTGTCGACGAAGTACACCGCTTCAACAAGAGCCAGCAGGATGCCTTCCTGCCGCACATTGAAGACGGTACGATTTTCTTCATCGGCGCCACCACCGAAAACCCGTCGTTTGAACTGAACTCTGCGCTGCTGTCCCGGGCGCGCGTGTATCTGCTTAAATCGCTGACCACGGAAGATATCGAAAAGGTTCTGACGCAAGCGATGGACGACAAAGCGCGGGGTTACGGCGGGCAGGATATCGTTTTGCCGGACGAGACGCGTCGTGCGATTGCCGAACTGGTGAACGGTGATGCGCGCCGCGCGCTGAACACGCTCGAAATGATGGCCGATATGGCCGATATGGCCGAAGTGGACGATGCGGGCAAGCGCGTATTGAAGCCTGAACTGCTCACCGAAATTGCCGGTGAACGCAGCGCGCGCTTCGATAATAAAGGCGACCGTTTCTACGACCTGATCTCTGCGTTACATAAATCCGTGCGCGGCAGCGCGCCGGATGCGGCGCTCTACTGGTATGCGCGTATCATTACCGCCGGTGGCGATCCGCTATACGTTGCGCGCCGCTGCCTGGCGATTGCGTCGGAAGACGTCGGCAATGCCGATCCGCGCGCCATGCAGGTCGCGCTTTCTGCCTGGGATTGCTTTACCCGCGTCGGGCCTGCGGAGGGTGAGCGCGCCATTGCTCAGGCGATTGTCTATCTGGCCTGCGCACCGAAAAGCAATGCGGTGTATACCGCCTTCAAAGCGGCGATGTCAGATGCACGTGAACGTCCGGATTACGACGTTCCGGTACATCTTCGCAATGCCCCTACAAAGCTGATGAAAGAGATGGGTTACGGGCAGGAGTATCGCTACGCCCATGATGAACCCAATGCCTACGCCGCCGGGGAGGAGTATTTCCCGCAGGAGATGGCACAAACCCGCTATTATCACCCTACAAACAGAGGTCTTGAGGGTAAGATTGGCGAAAAGCTCGCCTGGCTTGCCGGACAGGATCAAAATAGCCCTATAAAACGCTACCGTTAGTTCAATCGTTGCGGTAATGTTGGCAATATATCTCTGTGGCCGCAGGCTGTGGTCACTTTTTCCTTTTTTAATTCGATAAGCACAGGATAAGCATGCTCGATCCCAATCTGCTGCGTAATGAGCCAGACGCAGTCGCTGAAAAACTGGCACGCCGGGGCTTTAAGCTGGATGTAGATAAGCTGCGCGCTCTTGAAGAGCGTCGTAAAGTTTTGCAGGTACAAACTGAAAATCTGCAAGCAGAGCGTAATTCTCGATCGAAATCCATTGGCCAGGCGAAAGCGCGCGGGGAAGACATTGAGCCATTACGCCTGGAAGTGAACAAGCTGGGTGAAGAGCTGGATAAGGCGAAAGCTGAACTGGACGTTCTTCAGGCTGAAATTCGCGATATTGCTCTGGCGATCCCGAACATTCCTGACGACAGCGTGCCTGTCGGCAAAGACGAAAATGACAACGTTGAAGTGAAACGCTGGGGTACGCCTCGCGAGTTTGACTTCGAAGTGCGCGATCACGTGACGCTGGGCGAAATGCACGCGGGCCTGGACTTTGCGGCAGCGGTTAAGCTGACCGGTTCTCGCTTCGTAGTGATGAAAGGGCAAATTGCTCACCTGCACCGTGCATTGGCTCAGTTCATGCTGGATCTGCACACCGAGCAGCACGGCTACAGCGAAACCTACGTACCGTATCTGGTTAACCACGATACGCTGTACGGTACAGGCCAGCTGCCGAAATTTGCCGGCGATCTGTTCCACACCCGTCCGCTGGACGAGGAAGCAGACAGCAGTAACTACGCGCTGATCCCAACCGCGGAAGTGCCGCTGACCAACCTGGTGCGTGACGAGATCATCGACGAAGACGATCTGCCAATCAAACTGACCGCGCACTCTCCTTGCTTCCGTTCTGAAGCGGGTTCTTACGGTCGTGATACTCGCGGCCTGATCCGTATGCACCAGTTCGATAAGGTTGAGATGGTGCAGATTGTTCGTCCGGAAGAATCGATGGATGCGCTGGAAGAGATGACCGGCCACGCGGAAAAAGTGCTGGAGCTGCTGGGGCTGTCTTACCGCCGTATGGCGCTGTGCACCGGGGATATGGGCTTCGGCGCCTGCAAAACCTACGACCTCGAAGTGTGGGTGCCTGCGCAGAATACCTACCGTGAAATCTCCTCCTGCTCTAACGTCTGGGATTTCCAGGCGCGTCGTATGCAGGCGCGTTGCCGCAGCAAGTCCGACAAGAAGACCCGTCTGGTTCATACCCTGAACGGTTCTGGTCTGGCGGTTGGCCGTACGCTGGTGGCCGTGCTGGAGAACTACCAGCAGGCAGACGGTCGCATTGAGATCCCTGAGGTGCTGCGTCCTTACATGAAAGGCCAGCAGTTCATCGGTTAATATTTTGCTTCAAAACAAAAAAGCGCCTCAGGGCGCTTTTTTTATATCCCTGATTTGATACGACGCAATACCTCCTCCCTCTAAAGTAGTAATACTCCTCCGAACGAAAGTTAGCATAAAACACCGATAACGTAGCTTTTCGTTATATATAAAACTACATAGCGGTTTGCACCGCCTCTCTTTTCTTTGTGAGCAACCAAAGTGAGTCTTTATGAAAATCAAAGCGCCTGAAGCGTTAATGGCTGCCGAGGTCACTCGCCGTGGGTTGATGAAAACCACGGCAATAGGCGGCCTGGCTATTGCCAGCAGTGCCTTTACGCTCCCCTTTACCCGACTGGCGTCGGCGGCGGAGGCTCTGTCTCCCGCTTCAGCCCCGGAAAAAGTGGTGTGGAGTGCCTGTACCGTTAACTGTGGTAGCCGTTGTCCGCTGCGTATGCACGTCGTGGACGGTGAAATCAAATACGTAGAAACCGACAATACCGGCGATGATAATTACGAAGGGTTACATCAGGTTCGTGCCTGTCTGCGTGGCCGCTCAATGCGCCGTCGCGTTTATAACCCGGATCGTCTGAAATATCCGATGAAGCGTGTCGGCAAGCGTGGGGAAGGAAAGTTCGAGCGCATTAGCTGGGACGAAGCCTACGATATTATCGCGACCAACATGCAGCGCCTGATCAAAGAGTACGGCAACGAATCCATCTACCTGAACTACGGCACCGGGACGCTTGGCGGCACCATGACCCGCTCCTGGCCGCCGGGTAAAACGCTGGTAGCGCGCCTGATGAACTGCTGCGGCGGTTATCTCAACCATTACGGCGACTACTCTTCCGCACAGATTGCCGCGGGCCTGAACTACACCTACGGCGGCTGGGCAGACGGCAACAGCCCGTCGGATATCGAAAACAGTAAACTGGTGGTGTTGTTCGGCAACAACCCGGGCGAAACGCGCATGAGCGGCGGCGGGGTAACCTATTACCTTGAGCAGGCGCGCGCCAAATCCAACGCACGTATGATTATCGTCGATCCACGCTACACCGATACCGGCGCCGGGCGTGAAGATGAGTGGATCCCCATTCGCCCTGGTACCGACGCGGCGCTGGTCAATGCGCTGGCGTATGTGATGATTACTGAAAACCTCGTCGACCAGCCGTTCCTGGATAAATACTGCGTCGGTTATGACGAGAAGACGCTGCCTGCCAGCGCACCGGCTAACGGGCACTATAAAGCCTATATTCTTGGCCAGGGCAGCGACGGCGTGGCGAAAACCCCAGAGTGGGCATCCACTATCACCGGCATTCCTGTCGAACGTATTGTTCAGCTGGCACGTGAAATCGGTTCAGCCAAACCGGCTTATATCAGCCAGGGCTGGGGACCACAGCGTCACGCGAATGGTGAGATTGCCACTCGCGCCATTTCTATGCTCTCAATTCTGACCGGCAACGTCGGCATTCACGGCGGTAATAGCGGCGCGCGTGAAGGCTCGTATGAAGTACCGTTTGAACGTATGCCAACGCTGGACAATCCGGTTCAGACCAGCATCTCCATGTTTATGTGGACTGACGCGATCGAGCGCGGCCCGGAAATGACCGCGCTGCGCGACGGCGTTCGGGGCAAAGATAAGCTGGATGTGCCGATCAAAATGATCTGGAACTATGCCGGCAACTGCCTGATCAACCAGCACTCCGAAATCAACCGCACCCACGAAATCTTGCAGGACGATAAGAAGTGCGAAATGATTGTGGTGATCGACTGCCATATGACCTCGTCGGCGAAGTATGCCGATATCCTGCTACCAGACTGCACCGCCTCCGAGCAGATGGATTTCGCGCTGGACGCCTCCTGCGGCAACATGTCCTATGTGATCTTCACTGACCAGGCCATCAAACCGCGCTTCGAGTGCAAAACCATCTATGAGATGACGTCCGAGCTGGCGAAACGTCTTGGCGTTGAGCAGCAGTTCACCGAGGGACGCACTCAGGAAGGATGGATGCGCCATCTGCATGAGCTCTCCCGCAAAGCCATTCCAGACCTGCCTGACTTCGATACCTTCCGCAAGCAGGGGATGTACAAACAGCGCGACCCGGACGGGCATCACGTGGCGTACAAAGCCTTCCGCGAGGATCCGGTGGCCAATCCGCTGACCACGCCGTCGGGCAAAATCGAGATCTATTCGGAAGAGCTGGCAAAAATTGCCGCGACCTGGGAATTGCCGGAAGGGGACGTTATCGATCCACTGCCGATCTATACGCCTGGTTTCGAAAACTACAACGATCCGCTGACGGAAAAATTCCCGCTTCAGTTGACCGGTTTCCACTATAAAGCGCGTGTTCACTCCACCTACGGCAACGTTGACGTACTGAAAGCGGCCTGCCGGCAGGAGATGTGGATCAACCCGATGGATGCGAAAGCGCGCGGCATCAGTAATGGCGATCGCGTACGTATCTTCAACGGGCGTGGCGAGGTGCATATCGAAGCCAAAGTGACGCCGCGCATGATGCCGGGCGTTGTCGCGCTGGGGGAAGGGGCCTGGTATAACCCGGATGCGAATCGCATCGATCAGGCGGGCTGCATCAACGTTCTCACTACGCAGCGTCCTTCGCCGCTGGCGAAGGGCAACCCATCCCACACGAACCTCGTTCAGGTTGAAAAGGCGTAAGGAGTAACCG
>NZ_JAOBZC010000012.1:0-127514 GCF_029838645.1 Enterobacter sp. GD03975 | reverse complement strand
CCGTCGCAGCGGGTATGCGCGCGCTGCGTTCCGAGGGCTACCTTGCCGCCGCGTGGATGCTGGCGCACGACGACGTTCACGGCTGGCTTAAGCGTTACGCCGGTCAATTTGAAGTCTGGTGCGGCGAGCAGGACGCGATAACGCAGCCCGAGCTGGTGCAGGGGCTGGCGCTGCGCTACGGCATGCCGTTTACCGCCATTCCGCAGGCCGGACACGCGAGCTATCTCGATAACGACGCGTTTTTTAACCAACAGCTTTTACGCATTAACGAAGAGGTGCGCGATGAATGCACACATTGACGGCCGCGTAGCGGTCGTTACCGGCGGTTCGTCCGGCATTGGCTTTGAAACGCTGCGCTTGCTGCTGGGCGAAGGGGCGAAAGTCGCCTTCTGTGGCCGCGACCCGGACCGGCTCGCCAGCGCCCATGCGACGCTGCAAAACGACTATCCCGACGGGGAGATTTTCTCTTACCGCTGCGACGTGCTGAACGCCGACGAGGTGCAGGCCTTCGCGGAGGCGGTGCAGGCGCGCTTTGGCGCGGCGGATATGCTGATCAACAACGCCGGTCAGGGCTACGTGGCGCACTTCCATGACACGCCGCGCGAGGCGTGGCTGCACGAAGCCGAACTTAAACTGTTTGGCGTCATTAATCCGGTGCAGGCGTTTCAGCCGCTGCTGGAACGGTCCGATATCGCCTCCATCACCTGCGTGAACTCCCTTCTGGCGCTTCAGCCGGAAGAGCACATGATCGCCACATCGGCAGCCCGCGCCGCGCTGCTGAACATGACGCTGACGCTCTCGAAAGAGCTGGTGGGCAAAGGGATTCGCGTCAATTCCATACTGCTTGGCATGGTCGAGTCCGGCCAGTGGCAGCGCCGCTTCGAAAGCCGGGCGGACAAAAGCCAGAGCTGGCCGGAATGGACGGCGGAGATCGCGCGCAAGCGCGGCATTCCGATGGCGCGCCTCGGCAAGCCGCAGGAGCCCGCGCAGGCGCTGCTGTTCCTCGCCTCGCCGCTGGCATCGTTTACCACCGGCGCGGCGCTGGACGTTTCCGGCGGCTTTTGCCGTCATCTGTAAGGACGCATCATGAAAAAGGTAATGTTAATTGGTTATGGCGCGATGGCGCAGGCGGTGATTGAGCGTCTGCCCGCCGGCGTGGCTATCGGCTGGATCGTGGCGCGTGAATCTCACCATGCCGCCATTCGCGACCAGTTTGGCGATGCGGTCGAGGCGCTGACCTCGCCGATGGCGTGCGCGCAAACGCCCGATCTGGTGCTGGAGTGCGCCAGCCAGCAGGCGGTGGCCCAGTATGGCGAAGCGATCCTGCGTCGCGGCTGGCATCTGGCGGTCATTTCCACCGGCGCGCTGGCGGACAGCGCGCTGGAGCAGCGCCTGCTCGCGGCGGGCGGAAAACTGACCCTGCTTTCCGGGGCGGTGGCCGGCATCGACGGGCTGGCGGCGGCGAAGGAGGGCGGGCTTGAGCGCGTCACCTATCAGTCGCGCAAAAGCCCGGCTAGCTGGCGCGGCAGCTACGCCGAGCAACTTATCGATCTTAACGCAGTCAGAGAGGCGCAGGTCTTTTTTGAAGGCAGCGCCCGCGAGGCGGCGCGCCTGTTCCCGGCGAACGCCAACGTGGCGGCGACCGTGGCGCTCGGCGGCGTCGGGATGGACGAAACCCGCGTGCAACTGATGGTTGACCCGACAACGAAACGTAACACCCACACGCTGCACGTAGAAGGGCTGTTTGGCGAATTCCATCTGGAGCTGAGCGGGCTGCCGCTGGCGTCTAACCCTAAAACCTCCACCCTGGCGGCACTCAGCGCGGTGCGCGCCTGCCGCGAGCTGGCCCTGAGTTGAGGAGTGACGATGGACGATCTGAAGATTTTTATCGGCGGCCAGTGGCGACGCGGCGGCGGTAACCCGATGCAGAGCCACTTCCCGGCTGACGGGTCGCTCAATGCGACGCTGAACGCGGCAAACCTTGACGATCTGCACGACGCGATCGAGGCCGGCGAGCGCGCGTGGCGCGATCCCGCATGGCGCAACAGCCTGCCGCACGTGCGGGCGAAGATCCTGCACAAGGTGGCGGATCTGATTGAGTCCCGCGCTGACGAGCTGGCGCAGATGCAGAGCCGGGATAACGGCAAGCCGCTGGCGGAGGCGCGCGGGCTGGTGATGAGCGCGTCGGGAACAGCCCGCTACTTTGCCGCCGCCTGCGAGCTGCTGGAAGGGGAGCTGCCCACGCCGCGCCAGCCGGATCTGCTGACGCTAAGCCGCTATGAGCCGCTCGGCGTGGTGGCGGCCATCACGCCGTGGAACTCGCCGATTGCCAGCGAGATGCAGAAGGTCGCCCCGGCCATCGCCGCCGGAAACGCGGTGATCCTCAAGCCTGCCGAAGCCACGCCGCTGATGGCGCTCGAGCTGGCGCGCATTTTTGAACAGGCCGGGCTGCCCGCCGGGCTGCTGAGCGTGCTGCCGGGCAAAGGCTCGGTGATTGGCGACGCGCTGGCGCGCCATCCTCGCGTGCGAAAAATTTCCTTTACCGGCGGCACCAATACGGGCCGCCATCTGGCGCACGTGGCGGCGGAAAAGCTGATCCCGGCGTCGCTGGAGCTGGGCGGTAAATCCCCGACCATCGTGCTGGAGGATGCGGATATCGAGCAGGCCGCGCGCGGGATCTGTTACGGCATTTTTAGCTCGGCGGGGCAGGCGTGCATCGCCGGGTCGCGGCTGTTTATCCACGAAAGCCTGTACGCGCCGCTGATGGCGCGGCTGCTGGAGCTCACGCGCGGCCTGCGCGTGGGGCATCCGTTCGCTGACGGCATCCATGTAGGACCGCTGATCAACGATAAGCATCGTCAGGGCGTGCTCGAGTACGTCGAGCTGGCGAAGCGCGAAGGGGGCCGGGTGCTGTGCGGCGGCGAAATCCCGGCAGATCCGGCGCTGGCAAACGGCAGCTTCTTCCTGCCAACCATTATTGAAGGGCTGACGAACGGCGCCCGCGCCTGCCAGGAGGAGATTTTCGGCCCGGTGCTGGTGGCGATGCCGTTTGGCGATGAAGCGGAATTGATCCGCGAGGCGAACGACTCGGTCTACGGCCTGGCGGCAGGGATCTGGACCCGCGACACCGGGCGGGCGCTGCGCCTCAGCGAGCAGCTGGAGGCCGGTACGGTGTGGATCAACACCTACAAAGTTTTTGCGATTTCGACCCCGTTCGGGGGCTTTAAAGAGAGCGGTCTGGGCCGCGAAAAGGGCATTCAGGGGCTGAAAGCCTGGATGCAGCAAAAGAGCATTTATCTGGCGACGGGTAACAGCGTCAACCACTGGTGCGACTGAGAAAGGGTGAGCAATGAGCGAAATGATAACCGTCGGCGACGCCATCGCCAGAACGCTGGAGCAGTATCAGGTTGAGGCCATCTACGGCGTCATCTCCATTCACAACCTGCCGATCGCGGATGCGGTCGGGCAGCGGGGCAAAATCCGCTTTGTGCCCGCGCGCGGCGAAGCGGGTTCCGTCACCATGGCCGATGCCCACGGGCGGTTTTCCGGCCTCGGCGTGGCGCTGACCAGCACCGGCGCGGGGGCGGGGAACGCGGTAGGCGCGCTGGTGGAGGCGATGAACGCCTGCACGCCGCTGCTGCATTTAACCGGGCAGGTGGAAAAGGCCTGGCTGGACGCCGACACCGGGTTTATCCACGAGACCCGCGACCAGCTGACCTTCCTGAAGGCCAGTTCAAAACGCGCGTACCGCATCAGCAATGCCAGCCAGGCGATAGCAATTCTGCATAAAGCGATTCAGGAGGCGCAGACGCCGCCGTGCGGGCCGGTCTCTGTGGAAATCCCGATTGATATTCAGGGCGTGAAGATCCCCCTGTCTCTGGTGACGGCGCCGGTGAAACCGGCTCCGGGTGTGGGCGTAGATGCGAGCGCTGTCGATTCGCTGTGGGCGCAGCTTAAGCAGGCTAAACAGCCGCTGCTGTGGCTGGGCGGCGGGGCGCTGGGAAGCGCTGACGCGGTGAAAAAACTGGCGGATGCGGGCGTGACGGTGATCTCCAGCACCCACGCGCGCGGCGTGCTGCCGGACAGCCATCGTGCCAGCCTGCGCGCGTTCCACAACTCGCCGTCGGTAGAGGCGCTGATTGCGCAGTGTGATTTTACGCTGGTGGCCGGTTCTCGCCTGCGCAGCAACGAAACCCGCTCCTGGACGCTGGAGTTGCCGTCTCCGCGGGTGCAGATTGATATCGATCCGGCGGCGGCGAGCCGTAACTATCTGATGGATAACACGCTGATAGCCGACTGTTCAGCGCTGCTTGGTGCCCTGGCCGATAAAGCGCAGGGCCGCGAGTGGGGCAACGCCCAGTGGGACGCGCAGGTGCAGCAGGCGGTATTGCAGGCTGAACAGGGCCTGCGCGAGCAGTGCGGCGCCTATGCGAAGCTCAACGACGCCATAGAAAAAGCCCTGCCGAAGGACGGCCTGCTGGTGCGCGATATCACCGTGTCCGGCAGCCTGTGGGGCAGCCGCCTGTTCAGGGCTAACGGCCCGCTGATGAACATTCACTCTCTGGCCGGGGCGATTGGTATGGGGCTACCGATGGCTATCGGTACCGCCATTGCCAACCCGCAGCGTAAGGTGGTGGGACTGGTGGGCGACGGCGGCCTGAGCCTGAATTTAGGCGAGCTGGCGACGCTGGCGCAGGAGAAAGCCAACGTGACGCTGCTGATCATGAACGACGGGGGCTACGGCGTCATGCGCGGCATTCAGGATAAGTATTTTGGCGGGCGACAGTATTACAACGAATTGCATACCCCGGACTTTACCCTGCTGGCGCAGGCGATTGGCTTACAGGCCTGGAGCGTTGAGCGGGCCGAGGACTTTGATGCGATCATGACGGAGGCGCTGGCCATGCCGGGGCCGTCGGTGGTGGAAGTGCGGATGGGGCAGATAGGCGCCCTGAAGTTTGCCGGGCCGCCGCAGAAAACGCTGTACTGATTTGGTCTTGTTGCCCGGCGGCGCGGCGCGCACCGGGCAGATGTGCCGTTATTTAATACCGTCTGCCGCCATGCGGTCGCGGATATGCTGCGCGCGTTCAACGGAGGCCGGGTGGTCGTCAAACATGGAGCTCTGACGGCCTTCTTCCAGCTTCGCCAGTTTTTCGAAGCTGGTGGCTAAACCCGATGGATTGATGCCGCGTTTGCGCAACAGATCGTAAGAGTAGTCATCCGCTTCAGACTCCTGACGCTGGGAGAACTGCGAGTTCACCAGTTTCTCGCCCACGTCGCCAAGCTGCGACTGGGACAAGCTGCCGACAATACCGCCCGCAGAGGCTGCCGCGGCGCGCACGGCGTTGGTGCCCAGCGCAACCTGCATCCCTTTCTTCACGTGACCCAGGGCTACGTGGCCCATTTCATGGCCGATCACCGCTTCCACTTCGTTGTCGGTCATCATGTCCATCAGGCCGCTGTAAACGCGGATACAGCCGTTGGCCATCGCGAAGGCGTTGACGTCTTTCGCCATGTACACCTTATAGTTCACTGGCTGGCCATTAATGTTGTCGCCCAGCGCGGAAGCAATCTTGTTCAGACGCTGCGTGTAGGTGCTGTTTGCCGGGGCAAGCGTAGCTTTTCCATCCATATCCTTACAGGCCTCGTCGCTCAGCGCTTTGACCTGCGCATCGCTCAGAGAGTAGGCCTGAAAAGCTTCTGCGCCTGAGGTCATCAGGCCGTTAGAATCCATATTCTGACAGCCGCTTAGCAGGAGCGTTGTTCCCACAGCCAGCCCAATTGCACGCATTTTCATGATGTCGCTTCCGTACTCGTTAATCTGAATTAATTCTGAAAAATGCACCGTCAACGAAGCCGGTGTCGGGCTAAGTATAAGGAATATCTACAGGGGCGGGCGAGCAGATTGCGCAACATGCGAGCATGATCCAGAGATTTCTTAAGCTGCAAAAGAATGCTCCATGTACATGCCCTGCGGCTTGGGTTACATTGTTGGCACTTTTTTCCGGCGTAGCCCAAAACGCGCTGTCGTCAAGGGCATGGCCTTTAACAGTCCGATCTGGAGTTAAAATGTCCTCACGTAAAGAGCTTGCTAATGCTATTCGTGCGCTGAGCATGGACGCAGTACAGAAAGCCAAATCCGGCCACCCGGGTGCCCCAATGGGCATGGCTGACATCGCCGAAGTCCTGTGGCGTGATTTCCTTAACCACAACCCACAGAACCCGGCATGGGCAGACCGCGACCGTTTCGTGCTGTCTAACGGCCACGGCTCTATGCTGATCTACAGCCTGCTGCACCTCACCGGCTACGATCTGCCAATCGAAGAGCTGAAAAACTTCCGTCAGCTGCACTCCAAAACTCCAGGTCACCCGGAAGTGGGCTACACCGCAGGCGTTGAAACCACCACCGGCCCGCTGGGTCAGGGCATTGCGAACGCAGTGGGTATGGCGATTGCTGAGAAGACCCTGGCGGCACAGTTCAACCGTCCTGGCCACGACATCGTTGACCACTTCACCTACGCGTTCCTGGGCGACGGCTGCATGATGGAAGGCATTTCTCACGAAGTGTGCTCCCTGGCAGGTACCCTGAAGCTGGGCAAACTGGTTGCGTTCTACGACGACAACGGCATCTCCATCGACGGTCACGTTGAAGGCTGGTTCACTGACGACACCGCTGCACGTTTCGAAGCCTACGGCTGGCACGTTGTGCGTGGTGTTGACGGCCACGATGCTGACTCGATTAAACGTGCAGTAGAAGAAGCGCGCGCCGTGACCGACAAACCGTCCCTGCTGATGTGCAAAACCATCATCGGCTTCGGCTCCCCGAACAAAGCGGGCACCCATGACTCCCACGGCGCACCGCTGGGCGACGCGGAAATCGCACTGACCCGTGAAGCGCTTGGCTGGAAACACCCTGCCTTCGAAATCCCGTCTGAGATCTATGCTCAGTGGGATGCGAAAGAAGTGGGCCAGGCGAAAGAAGCGGCCTGGAACGAGAAGTTCGCGGCTTACGCAAAAGCCTTCCCGCAGGAAGCAGCCGAGTTCACCCGTCGTATGAAAGGCGACATGCCGTCTGACTTCGACGCGAAAGCGAACGAGTTCATTGCGAAATTGCAGGCGAACCCGTCTAAAATCGCCAGCCGTAAAGCGTCTCAGAATGCGATCGAAGCGTTTGGTCCATGGCTTCCAGAATTCCTCGGCGGTTCCGCTGACCTGGCGCCATCTAACCTGACCCTGTGGTCTGGATCTAAGCCAATCAACGAAGATGCTGCCGGTAACTACATCCATTACGGTGTACGTGAATTCGGTATGACCGCTATCGCGAACGGTATCTCCCTGCACGGTGGTTTCCTGCCGTACACCTCTACCTTCCTGATGTTCGTGGAATATGCACGTAACGCCGTGCGTATGGCAGCGCTGATGAAACAGCGTCAGGTGATGGTCTACACCCACGACTCCATCGGTCTCGGCGAAGATGGTCCAACTCACCAGCCGGTAGAGCAGGTAGCTTCCCTGCGCGTGACCCCGAACATGAGCACATGGCGTCCATGTGACCAGGTTGAATCTGCGGTGGCGTGGAAATACGGCGTTGAGCGTCAGGACGGTCCGACCGCGCTGATCCTCTCCCGTCAGAACCTGGCGCAGCAGGAGCGTACCCCAGAGCAGCTGGCGAACATCGCACGCGGTGGTTACGTGCTAAAAGATTGCGCGGGCCAGCCTGAGCTGATCTTCATCGCGACCGGTTCTGAAGTTGAACTGGCTGTTGCAGCATGGGAAAAACTGACTGCCGAAGGCGTGAAGGCGCGCGTGGTCTCCATGCCGTCTACCGATGCGTTCGACAAGCAGGATGCGGCTTACCGTGAATCCGTACTGCCTAAAGCGGTTTCCGCTCGCGTGGCGGTGGAAGCGGGTATCGCTGACTACTGGTTCAAATACGTGGGCCTGAACGGTGCTATCGTCGGTATGACCACCTTCGGTGAGTCTGCACCGGCTGAGCAGCTGTTTGAAGAGTTCGGCTTCACCGTTGAGAACGTTGTCGCGAAGGCGAAAGAACTACTGTAATTGCTGTTTTGCCCGGTGGCGCTTACGCTTACCGGGCCTACAAATGGCACAAAACGTAAGCCGGGTACGCGTAAGCATCACCCGGCTTTTTTGTAGACATTATTCCACCAGAAATGTGACGCAAGTCATATAGCTCGCTTATTCATCTGGACAACCATTCCTTTTATTCCGCGATTCGCTTATTCTTGCTGAAGCGTTTCAGTCGATTAAATGTTCGACAATTGACCAATCAATCGCAGTTTGTGACAGCAAGGATTCCCCTTCGGGCGTCGCTGGATTACTCTTTCAGCCACCTCAAACTCAGGGATAGCTTTGCAGGAGATCTATGACCGTACGCGTAGCGATTAATGGCTTCGGTCGCATCGGGCGCAACGTGGTTCGTGCATTATATGAATCCGGGCGTCGTGCGGAAATCACCGTGGTGGCAATCAATGAACTGGCGGATGCTGCGGGCATGGCGCATTTATTGAAATATGACACCAGCCACGGCCGCTTTGCCTGGGACGTTCGCCAGGAAAGGGAACAGCTGTTCGTCGGTGACGATGCGATCCGCGTGCTGCATGAGAACAGTATTGAAGGGCTGCCCTGGCGCGAACTGGGTGTGGATGTGGTCCTGGACTGTACCGGCGTGTACGGTAACCGCGAACATGGCGAAGCGCATCTGAAGGCCGGTGCGAAAAAAGTCCTGTTCTCCCATCCCGGCAGTCACGACCTCGACGCCACCGTCGTGTTTGGCGTCAACCAGCACGAGCTGCACGCTGAACACCGCATTGTCTCCAACGCCTCCTGCACTACCAACTGCATTATTCCGGTCATTAAACTGTTAGACGATGCGTACGGCATTGAATCCGGCACCGTGACCACGATTCACTCCGCCATGCACGATCAGCAGGTTATCGACGCCTATCATCCGGATTTACGACGCACTCGCGCGGCGAGCCAGTCCATTATTCCGGTGGATACGAAACTGGCTGCGGGGATCACCCGTATTTTCCCGCAGTTTAACGACCGTTTCGAAGCGATTGCCGTGCGTGTTCCGACGATAAACGTCACCGCAATCGATCTTAGCGTGACGGTAAAAAAACCGGTAAAAGCCTGTGAAGTCAACCTGTTGCTGCAAAAAGCGGCACAGGGAGCATTTCATGGTATAGTTGACTATACGGAATTACCGTTGGTCTCAGTAGATTTTAACCACGACCCGCACAGCGCCATCGTGGATGGCACGCAGACGCGAGTCAGTGGTGCGCACCTTATCAAGACGCTGGTCTGGTGTGATAACGAATGGGGCTTTGCTAACCGAATGCTCGACACCACGTTAGCCATGGCCGCAAAAGGTTTCAGGTAGAGCGCACCTTGCGCTTGCAAAACTTTAAGAATCAACGAGAGGATTCACCATGTCTGTAATTAAGATGACCGATCTGGATCTGGCAGGTAAACGCGTTTTCATCCGTGCCGATCTGAACGTACCGGTTAAAGATGGCAAAGTGACCAGCGACGCGCGTATCCGTGCATCTCTGCCAACCATTGAACTGGCTCTGAAGCAGGGCGCTAAAGTGATGGTCACCTCCCACCTGGGCCGTCCAACTGAAGGCGAGTACAACGAAGAGTTCTCTCTGCTGCCGGTTGTTAATTACCTGAAAGACAAACTGTCCAACCCGGTTCGCCTGGTGAAAGATTACCTGGACGGCGTAGACGTTGCCGAAGGTGAGCTGGTTGTTCTGGAAAACGTTCGCTTCAACAAAGGCGAAAAGAAAGACGACGAAACCCTGTCAAAAAAATACGCTGCACTGTGCGACGTATTCGTGATGGATGCATTCGGTACGGCTCACCGTGCGCAGGCATCTACCCACGGTATCGGTAAATTTGCAGACATTGCGTGTGCAGGTCCGCTGCTGGCTGACGAACTGGAAGCACTGGGTAAAGCACTGAAAGAACCTGCTCGTCCAATGGTTGCTATCGTTGGTGGTTCTAAAGTGTCTACCAAACTGACCGTACTGGATTCCCTGTCCAAAATCGCTGACCAGCTGATCGTTGGCGGTGGTATCGCGAACACCTTCGTTGCCGCTCAGGGCCACAACGTGGGTAAATCCCTGTACGAAGCAGACCTGGTTGACGAAGCCAAACGCCTGCTGGGCACCTGCGATATCCCGGTTCCAACTGACGTTCGCGTGGCAACCGAGTTCTCCGAAACCGCTACCGCGACCCTGAAATCTGTTAACGACATCAAAGATGAAGAGCAGATTCTGGACCTGGGCGACGTTTCTGCACAGAAACTGGCTGAAATCCTGAAAAACGCAAAAACTATCCTGTGGAACGGTCCAGTCGGCGTGTTCGAATTCCCGAACTTCCGCAAAGGGACTGAAATCGTTGCTAACGCTATCGCAGACAGCGAAGCGTTCTCTATCGCAGGCGGTGGTGACACCCTGGCAGCTATCGACCTGTTCGGTATCGCTGACAAGATCTCCTACATCTCCACTGGTGGCGGCGCATTCCTCGAATTCGTGGAAGGCAAAGTACTGCCAGCAGTAGCAATGCTCGAAGAGCGCGCTAAGAAGTAAGCCATTCAGGGGCAGGGAAACCTGCCCAATTTTCAGCGCGCTTATCAGAGCTCGCACCTTTTCTAACGGCCGAAGATACAGGACTAAGCAACATGTCTAAAATTTTTGATTTCGTAAAACCTGGCGTTATCACTGGTGATGACGTACAGAAAGTGTTCCAGGTAGCTAAAGAAAACAACTTCGCTCTGCCAGCAGTTAACTGCGTAGGTACCGACTCCATCAACGCCGTACTGGAAACCGCTGCAAAAGTTAAAGCACCGGTTATCGTTCAGTTCTCCAACGGCGGCGCTGCGTTCATCGCGGGTAAAGGCGTGAAAACTGACGTTCCTCAGGGTGCTGCTATCCTGGGCGCTATCTCTGGTGCGCACCACGTTCACCAGATGGCTGAGCATTATGGTGTTCCAGTTATCCTGCACACTGACCACTGCGCGAAGAAACTGCTGCCGTGGATCGACGGTCTGCTGGACGCGGGTGAAAAACACTTCGCAGCAACCGGTAAGCCACTGTTCTCTTCTCACATGATTGACCTGTCCGAAGAGTCTCTGGAAGAAAACATCGAGATCTGCTCTAAGTACCTGGCGCGTATGTCCAAAATGGGCATGACCCTGGAAATCGAACTGGGCTGCACCGGCGGTGAAGAAGACGGCGTGGACAACAGCCACATGGACGCTTCTGCACTGTACACCCAACCAGAAGACGTTGATTACGCTTACACCGAGCTGAGCAAAATCAGCCCGCGCTTCACCATCGCAGCGTCCTTCGGTAACGTGCACGGCGTTTATAAGCCAGGTAACGTGGTTCTGACCCCAACCATCCTGCGCGATTCTCAGGAATACGTTTCCAGGAAACACAACCTGCCGCACAACAGCCTGAACTTCGTCTTCCACGGCGGTTCCGGTTCTTCTGCTCAGGAAATCAAAGATTCCGTAAGCTACGGCGTAGTGAAAATGAACATCGATACTGACACCCAATGGGCAACCTGGGACGGTATCCTGCAATACTACAAAACCAACGAAGCTTACCTGCAAGGCCAGCTGGGCAACCCGAAAGGCGAAGACCAGCCGAACAAGAAATACTACGATCCACGCGTATGGCTGCGCGCTGCGCAGACGTCCATGGTGACGCGTCTGGAGCAGGCATTCAAAGAACTGAACGCGATCGACGTTCTGTAATTTGATCCGCTAACAGCATCAGAAGGCCCGCAAACGCGGGCCTTTTTTTATGCTTTTTCAATATCCTGCAATACCTGTTTTTGTGATCTGCTTGGCAATACCTGCGCTTTTTGTTTACCCTTTACTGACCTGCCTGTCCCCTCAAGGGATAGATTTTGTGTTTTGGTTTAGCAAAAGGAAGAATAAATGGAACAACTTGATGTTGTAGACAGCATCAATAACGCGGGTAACTGGCTGGTGCGTAACCAGGCGCTACTGCTGAGCTACGCCGTGAATATTGTTGCCGCTATTGCCATTATCATCGTCGGGATGATCGTGGCGCGTATCGTCTCGAACGCTGTCAACCGGGTGATGGTCTCACGACACATTGACGCCACGGTCGCCGATTTCCTCTCCGCGCTGGTGCGCTACGGCATCATCGCCTTTACGCTGATTGCCGCGCTGGGGCGCGTCGGCGTGCAGACGGCATCCGTCATCGCCGTGCTCGGTGCTGCCGGTCTGGCCATTGGTCTGGCATTGCAGGGTTCGCTTTCAAACCTGGCGGCGGGCGTACTGTTGGTGACCTTCCGTCCGTTCCGTTCCGGTGAATATGTGGATTTAGGCGGCATCGCCGGTACCGTATTGCAGGTACAGATTTTCTCTACCACCCTGCGTACCGTCGACGGTCGTATTGTTGTGGTACCGAACGGGAAAATCATTGCGGGCAATATCATCAACTTCTCCCGCGAGCCGGTGCGTCGTAACGAGCTGATCATCAGCGTGGCGTACGATTCCGATATCGACCAGGTGAAATCGCTGATCGCTAACATCATTGATTCTGACGACCGCATTCTGAAGGACCGCGAGCAGACCGTTCGTCTGAACGAGCTGGGCGCGTCATCCATTAATTTTGTGGTACGCATCTGGAGCAAAAGCAGCGATCTGCAAAACGTTTACTGGGACGTGCTGGAGCGCATCAAGCGCGATTTCGATGCCAACGGCATCAGCTTCCCGTACCCGCAGATGGACGTCAACGTCAAAAAAGTCAAAGAAGCAGAGTAATTTCACCAGTAGGCCCGGTAAGCGTTAGCGCCACCGGGCTTTTTTGTTATTAGCCTCACTAATCCCCGATTAATATTATCCATTTCCTCTAATGACATTCCCGCAGTATAGTCTGCCTCCAGGACAACTTTGTGAGAATTACGTCATGTTATCTTATTATTTTCAGGGGCTTGCGTTAGGCGCAGCCATGATCCTCCCCCTCGGCCCGCAAAATGCGTTCGTGATGAACCAGGGCATTCGCCGCCAGTACCACCTGATGATTGCTCTGCTGTGTGCGGTGAGCGATCTGCTGCTGATTTGCGCCGGAATTTTTGGCGGCAGCGCGCTGCTGATGCAGTCGCCGTGGCTGCTGGCGCTGGTTACCTGGGGCGGCGTGGCGTTTCTGCTCTGGTACGGATTCGGTGCCCTGAGAACGGCCATGAGCAGTAATCTTGAGCTGGCGAGCGCCGAAGTGATGAAGCAGGGGCGCTGGAAGATTATCGTCACCATGCTCGCCGTGACCTGGCTTAACCCGCACGTTTACCTTGATACGTTTGTGGTGCTGGGCAGCCTGGGCGGCCAGCTGGACGTTGAGCCGAAGCGCTGGTTTGCGCTCGGTACGGTCAGCGCCTCCTTCCTCTGGTTCTTCGGTCTTGCGATCCTGGCGGCGTGGCTGGCGCCACGACTGCGTACCGCCAAAGCGCAGCGCATTATCAATACGCTGGTAGGGCTGGTGATGTGGTTTATTGCCTTCCAGCTGGCGAAAGAGGGCATTCATCACGTACAGGGATTGTTCAACTAAGCGTTTGTCTTATGGACATCTGAGCAGGAGCCGCTAAGCTTGCTGGCATGAGCCCTGTTGATGGGGCACTCTTCGCAACATGGAGGAATGACAGTGAAGTTTAAGGTGATGGCCCTGGCGGCATTAGTAAGTTTAGGTTCGGTGTCGGTGCAGGCGAATGAACTGCCAAACGGCCCGCACATTGTCACTTCAGGCACCGCAAGCGTGGATGCGGTTCCGGATGTTGCAACCCTGGCAATTGAAGTGAACGTCGCGGCGAAAGATGCGGCTTCCGCCAAAAAACAGGCAGACGATCGTGTTGCGCAATATCTCTCTTTCCTGGAACAGAACGGTATTGCGAAAAAAGATATCAGCTCTGCGAACCTGCGTACTCAACCGGATTATGACTACCAGAACGGTAAAAGCATCCTGAAAGGCTACCGCGCCGTGCGTACTGTTGAAGTGACGTTGCGCCAGCTCGATAAGCTCAACTCGCTGCTGGATGGTGCGCTGAAGGCAGGCCTGAACGAAATCCGTTCCGTCTCGCTGGGCGTTGCGCAACCGGAGAAATATAAAGACGAAGCGCGTAAAGCGGCGATTAATGATGCCATTCATCAGGCGGAACAGCTGGCATCCGGCTTCAAGAGCAAGCTCGGCCCGGTTTACAGCGTGCGTTACCACGTCTCTAACTACCAGCCAAGCCCGATGGTGCGGATGATGAAGGCAGACGCCGCGCCGGTTTCTGCTCAGGAAACCTACGAGCAGCCAACCATTCAGTTCGACGATCAGGTTGATGTGGTGTTCCAGCTTGAGCCAACTGAAAAGCCAGCTCAGTAATCCGTAGGCCGGGTAAGGCGTAGCCGCCACCCGGCTTTTCTTTTTAATCCTGTCTCAACACCTTATGCCCAAACGCCAGCAGCGCATCCGTGACGTTGCGCATCATGCGGCTTTCCGGCGCAAAACGGTGCCAGTACAGCATCCGGCGCTGATACAGCCCCGGCGTTAAATCAATCAGCTCACCGCTTTTCAACTCTTTCTCAATCTGCAAATGCGGGATCATGCAGCAGGTGGTGCCCTGACGCGCGAGCTGTACGAAGGCTTCGGACGAGTTAACGATATGACACGGCACGCTGCCCGGCGGCAGGTCGAAGTTTTGTTGCAGGAAGGCCTGATGCATATCGTCCAGATGGTCGAACGCGACGGCAGGGGCTTTCAGCAGCGCGGCGCGGGTCACGCCGTTCGGGAAGTAGCGCTCCGCAAAGGCTTTTGAACCGACAAACAGGTAATCCAGCGCGCCCAGCTGATCCACCAGACAGCTTGGCAGGGCCTGAGGCTGAATACTGACCGCCCCAACCACTTCGCCACGGCGCAGGCGTTCCTGGGTGCGGGTTTCATCTTCAACCTGGAGATTCAGGCGGATTGGGGAGTCGGCCAGCACCGGCGCAAGGGCCGGCAGCAGCCACGTTGCCAGACTGTCGGCGTTCACCGCCAGCGACAGCAGCAGCGGCGTAGAGCCGGTCTGTTCATCGCCCAGCCACTCATCTTCCAGCAGTTCAACCTGGCGCAGCAGGGCGAGAAGCTTTTGCCCTTGCTCCGTGGGGCGCGGCGGCACGGTACGCACCAGCAGCGGCTGCCCGAACATGTTTTCAAGCTGTTTGATACGTTGTGATACGGCGGACTGGGTGATGCACAGCTTTTGCGCCGCGCGCTCAAAACCGCGTTCACGAATAACTGCATCAAGTGCCTGTAGTGTTCTGTAGTCCGGACGTTTCATTGCTCTGGCTGACTCCTTAATTTTGCTTAATCTGCACTATGACACAATTTTCCCTTCGTGGCAGACGAAATCCATTCGACGTGTTCTATAATGCGCCCTGAGTTTTCATACCACAGGCAAAACGATCATGACGCAGGATGAACTGAAAAAAGCAGTAGGATGGGCCGCTCTCCAGTACGTACAGCCGGGTACCATTGTCGGGGTGGGTACGGGGTCGACGGCGGCACACTTTATCGATGCACTGGGCACGATGAAGGGGCAGATCGAGGGCGCAGTTTCCAGCTCCGATGCTTCCACGGAAAAGCTGAAGAGCCTTGGCATCACCGTTTTCGACCTCAACGAAGTGGACCGCCTGGGCATTTACGTTGATGGCGCGGATGAAATCAACGGCCACATGCAGATGATCAAAGGCGGCGGCGCGGCGCTGACCCGTGAAAAGATCATCGCGTCAGTAGCGGACAAGTTCATCTGCATCGCGGACGCCTCCAAGCAGGTCGATATTCTGGGGAATTTCCCGCTGCCGGTTGAAGTGATCCCGATGGCGCGCAGCGCCGTAGCGCGTCAGCTGGTGAAGCTGGGCGGTCGTCCGGAATACCGTCAGGGTGTGGTGACCGATAACGGCAACGTCATCCTCGACGTTCACGGTCTCGAAATCCTCGATGCCGTTGCGCTGGAAAATGCGATTAACGGCATTCCGGGCGTCGTGACCGTAGGGTTGTTTGCCAACCGCGGCGCGGACGTGGCGCTGATCGGCACGGCTGACGGCGTGAAAACCATCGTAAAATGATCTGACGGGGGGAGCGCTCCCCCCGCTAAAAAAATTTTGAAGCGCTAAATTCGGTGACTTGTGTCACGTTTTTCCACCTCATTTGCCGATCCTTCCACGTTCACAATTATCCGCAGCATTTTCCTCTGTCATTTTGCCCTGTATGACTTTTCTTCAGAGTGCCGACGCAAACGTTCATATTGCTGCAATAGTTTTTTTTGATATGTTGGCTGCACGGGATTTCAATCCAGCACAACATCAGTTCAGATAAAAAACAGGGTCGGGTAAATGGCAAAGGTATCACTGGAGAAAGACAAGATTAAATTCCTGCTGGTCGAGGGCGTGCATCAGAAAGCGCTTGATAGCCTTCGTGCGGCAGGTTACACCAACATCGAATTTCACAAAGGCGCGCTGGACTCCGAAGAGCTGAAAGCGTCCATCCGTGATGCCCATTTTATTGGCCTGCGATCCCGTACCCAACTCACTGAAGATGTTATTGCTGCGGCGGAAAAGCTGGTGGCGATCGGCTGTTTCTGCATCGGCACCAACCAGGTTGATCTAAACGCCGCCGCTAAGCGCGGTATTCCGGTCTTTAACGCGCCGTTCTCGAACACCCGTTCCGTAGCGGAGCTGGTGATCGGCGAGCTGCTGCTGCTCCTTCGCGGCATTCCGGAAGCCAACGCCAAAGCGCACCGCGGGGTGTGGAACAAGCTGGCCGCGGGCTCCTTCGAAGCGCGTGGTAAAAAGCTGGGGATTATCGGTTACGGCCATATCGGTACGCAGCTCGGTATTCTGGCGGAATCCCTCGGTATGCACGTCTTTTTCTACGATATCGAAAGCAAACTGCCGCTGGGTAACGCGACGCAGGTGCAGCATCTTTCTGACCTGCTTAACATGAGCGACGTGGTCAGCCTGCACGTGCCGGAAAACGCCTCGACTAAAAACATGATGGGCGCGGAAGAGCTGGCGCTGATGAAGCCGGGCTCGCTGCTGATCAACGCCGCGCGCGGTACGGTAGTTGACATTCCTGCGCTGTGCGACGCGCTGAAGCGTAAGCATCTGGCGGGGGCGGCTATCGACGTATTCCCGACGGAGCCGGCCACCAACAGCGATCCGTTTACCTCTCCACTGTGCGAGTTCGACAACGTGATCCTGACGCCGCATATCGGCGGCTCGACCCAGGAAGCGCAGGAGAACATCGGCCTCGAAGTGGCGGGTAAGCTGAGCAAATATTCCGACAACGGTTCAACGCTCTCTGCGGTGAACTTCCCGGAAGTGTCTCTGCCGCTGCACGGTGGTCGCCGTCTGCTGCACATCCACGAGAACCGTCCGGGCGTGCTGACTGCCATCAACCAGATCTTTGCCGAGCAGGGCGTTAACATCGCCGCGCAGTACCTGCAAACCAACTCGCAGATGGGCTACGTGGTGATTGATATTGAAGCGGATGAAGACATCGCCGAGAAAGCGTTGCAGAGCATGAAGACCATTCCGGGGACGATTCGCGCGCGTCTGCTGTACTGATGGTGCGGTCTGTAGTGTCGGGTGGCGGCTACGCCTTACCCGACCTACGATGGTTGTGCGGTCTGTGATGTCGGGTGGCGCTTACGCTTACCCGACCTACAATGTCCGAGGTTTTATGTAGGCCGGGTAAGGCGCAGCCGCCACCCGGCTTTATGCTACCAAAGCCACGTTTTGCTGGGCGTCACTACCGCCGGCAGCGGAATATCCCACTTCTCTACAGGCAACGCTTCTACAGCCTGGCAATCATGCGCATACCCTACCGGCTGCAACCCGTAGCGCTGCCAGTTTTGCAGCGTTCTGTCATAGAAACCCCCGCCCATGCCTAATCGCTGGCCCTGTTCATCAAATGCCACCAGCGGCGTAATCAGCACGTCCAGCTCAGAAAGCGGCAGCACGTCGCGCACGTCGAGTTTAGGTTCGGTGATTTTCAGACGATTCACCACCAGCTCGCTGTGCGGATGGTAGTGCAGAAACAGCAGATTGCCCCGGCTGAACGGATGCAGTACCGGCAGGTACACTTTTTTCCCGGCGCGCCAGAGCTGGTCGATAAGCGGCTGGGTGTCCAGCTCGCCGTCAAACGAGAGAAACAGCGCGACGGTGTTTGCCATCACTACGGGCGGATAGGCCATCATGCGGGCGGCGGCCTGCTGGGCAAAGTGTGCCTGTTGTTCGGCGCTTAAGGCGCGACGACGCTGGCGAATGAGCTGACGAATGTCCTGGCGTGAGGCAGAAACTTCAGGGAATTGAGTCATGGTAGTCGGTAGAAGAAGAGAGAGGGAATCTCCGAGATGCCGCCGCAGGCTGTAACCCTTGAACCCTTGGTTCAAGGTGAATGTGTCGTCATAGTTTTAAGGCTTCTCGGACGAACCGAGCATGCTCACCAACCATGGAGCGCCACATTCTTGTGGTATGAAATATCGGCTCAGGGGACTGGCCCGCTTGCAAACATCTCAGAGAAATTTTGTCTTCACAGTTACTCTACCATAGTCAACTGCGAAGTGTTATTCAAACTTTGGTCCCGGTCTTTCGGGATTGCGACCTTGATCAAGCAACGCCTGTTCTATGGTCTGCTGGAGCATTTTAATGCGCTGCTCCATGCTGGCCGCGTAATCGCGGGTCTTCGCTTTTTCCTGAGTCAGTTCATAGCTGATGTTCAACGCGGCGATGAAAACCAGCTGCTCAGTATTTGTGACTCTAGTGCGTTCTTTTAGATCTTGCAACCGCTGATTCAAATCGTCCGCAGCCTGATTCAGGGCATCCCTTTGTTCAGGTGGACAATTCACTCGCAGTGAACGGCCAAAAATCTGGAGATCGACGGGTTGTGCAGACATGCCACCTTCCTGCTGATTGACTGCGCTGCCTTCGCTTACTGCCCCGGGGGCTGCGAAGGGGCGACACTATAGCTACCCTGATGTGAAGATACAAGCCCTTTTCTGGTATCACCAGGGTCCAAAGTGGTAGCATATCATGAATATCCTCCCTTTGATGATGAATGCGTATGTCTATACAGAACGAAATGCCTGGTTACAAGGATTTAAACCAGTTACTGAACCAGCAGGGAGTCGGTTTAACCCCTGCCGAAATGCACGGTCTGATCAGCGGCATACTGTGCGGCGGAAACAGCGACAGCTCCTGGCAGCCGCTGATCCACGACCTCACCAACGAAGGGCTGGCGTTTGGCCACGAGCTGGCGGAAGCGCTGCGCAAAATGCATGCGGCAACCAGCGATTCCCTGGAAGACGATGGCTTTCTTTTTCAGCTTTATCTGCCTGAAGGCGATGATGTCAGCGTCTTCGATCGCGCCGACGCGCTCGCGGGCTGGGTAAATCACTATCTGCTCGGCCTCGGCGTCACCCAGCCTAAACTGGATAAAGTGACCGGCGAAGCGGGTGAAGCGATCGACGATCTGCGTAACATTGCGCAGCTTGGCTACGACGAAGACGAAGATCAGGAAGAGCTGGAGATGTCTCTCGAAGAGATTATCGAATACGTTCGCGTGGCGTCTCTGCTGTGCCACGACAACTTCACGCGCTCGCAGCCGACCGCGCCGGAAGTTCGTAAGCCGACCTTACATTAAGAAAAATAACGCACAGGAGGGTGTCATGGTTATCTCGAATCAAGAGTATTCTCGCCGTCGTCAGGCGCTGCTGGCAAAAATGCAGCCGGGTAGCGCCGCCCTGATTTTTGCCGCGCCGGAAGTGACGCGCAGCGCCGACAGCGAATACCCCTATCGACAGAGCAGCGATTTCTGGTACTTCACCGGCTTCAACGAGCCGGAAGCGGTGCTGGTGCTGATTAAAAGCGATGACACCCACAACCACAGCGTGATCTTCAACCGCGTACGAGACTTAACCGCGGAGATCTGGTTTGGCCGCCGTCTGGGGCAAGAGGCAGCGCCGGAAAAGCTGGGCGTAGACCGCGCGCTGGCCTTCAGCGAAATCAACCAGCAGCTTTACCAGCTGCTTAACGGTCTCGACGTGCTCTACCACGCACAGGGCGAATACGCCTATGCGGATGAGATTGTGTTTACCGCGCTGGACAAACTGCGCAAAGGCTCCAGGCAGAACCTCTCCGCGCCCGCCACGCTGACGGACTGGCGTCCGGTGGTGCACGAGATGCGTCTGTTCAAGTCAGAAGAAGAACTCAACGTAATGCGCCGCGCGGGCGAAATCAGCGCCCTGGCGCATACTCGCGCCATGGAAAAGTGCCGTCCCGGTATGTTCGAGTACCAGCTGGAAGGCGAAATTCACCATGAATTTAACCGCCACGGCGCGCGCTTCCCGTCCTACAACACCATCGTTGGCGGCGGGGAAAACGGCTGCATTCTGCACTACACCGAAAACGAAAGTGAGCTGCGCGATGGCGATCTGGTGCTGATTGACGCCGGCTGTGAATATCAGGGGTACGCGGGCGACATCACGCGCACCTTCCCGGTGAACGGCAAATTCACGCCCGCGCAGCGTGAAATCTATGACATTGTGCTGGAGTCGCTTGAAACCGCACTGACGCTGTTCCGTCCGGGCACCTCTATCCAGGACGTGACGGGCGAGGTGGTGCGCATCATGATCAGCGGGCTGGTTAAGCTTGGTATCCTGAAAGGCGAAGTGGACACGTTAATCGCTGAAAACGCCCATCGCCCGTACTTTATGCACGGCCTGAGCCACTGGCTGGGGCTCGACGTACACGACGTGGGCGCATACGGTACGGATCGTTCGCGCGTGCTGGAGCCTGGCATGGTGCTGACCGTTGAGCCGGGGCTGTATATCGCGCCGGATGCGGACGTGCCGGACCAGTACCGCGGGATCGGCATTCGTATTGAAGACGACATCGTTATCACCGAAACCGGCAACGAAAACCTGACCGCGACCGTGGTGAAAAACGCCGACGATATCGAGGCGCTGATGGCGGCGGCACGCGTATGAGCGTGATCATCGTTGGCGGAGGCATGACCGGCGCTACCCTGGCGCTGGCCATTTCGCAGTTAACCAAAGGTCAGCTTCCGGTGCATCTTGTTGAGGCTGTCGCGCCGCAGGCGGCCGATCATCCCGGTTTCGACGCCCGCGCCATCGCACTGGCCCAGGGAACCTGCCAGCAGCTTGCGCGCATTGGCATCTGGCAGGCGATAGCGGACTGCGCGACGGCCATCGGCACCGTTCACGTCAGCGATCGCGGCCACGCCGGGTTTGTGACGCTGGATGCCCACGATTACCGAATTGAGGCGCTGGGGCAGGTCGTTGAACTGCATGACGTGGGGCTGCGGCTGTTCCGTCTGTTACAGGATGCCCCAGGCGTCACGCTGCACTGTCCGGCGCGCGTCGCCAGCTTTAGCCGCAGCGACGAGGCCGTCAGCGTGACGCTGGACAATGGCACCACGCTGGAGGGGCAGCTGCTGGTGGCGGCGGATGGTTCACGCTCGTCGATCGCCACGCAGTGCGGCGTAGAGTGGCGCGCTCAACCCTATGGTCAGGTGGCGGTTATCGCTAACGTTTCCACGGCAGGCGCGCATAACGGCAGGGCCTTTGAGCGCTTCACCGAGCACGGTCCACTGGCCATGCTGCCGATGTCGAACGGGCGCTGCTCGCTGGTGTGGTGCCATGCGCAGGATCGCGCCGACGAGGTGCTCTCCTGGTCCGATGAACGTTTTTGTTCCGAGCTGCAAAAGGCTTTCGGCTGGCGGCTTGGACGTATCACCCACGCCGGTAAGCGCGTGGCCTATCCGCTCTCGCTGACGACCGCATCGCAGACGGTTTCCCACCGCGTCGCGCTGGTCGGTAACGCCGCGCAGACGCTGCACCCCATCGCCGGGCAAGGCTTCAACCTTGGCCTGCGCGACGTGATGAGTCTGGCCGAGCTCCTGGCCCGGACGTGGAGCGAACAACAGGATTGTGGCGCATACTCAGTGCTGAGCCATTATCAGAAACGACGTCAGGCGGACAAGGCGGCGACCATTGGCGTTACCGACGGTTTAGTCCACCTGTTTGCCAATCGCTGGGCACCGCTGGTTGCGGGTCGCAACCTCGGGCTGATGGCGATGGAACTGTTCATTCCGGCACGTGACGTGCTGGCGCAGCGGACCCTGGGTTGGGTCGCGCGTTAAGGAGTAATCACCGTGCAAAATGTTGATGTCGCCATTGTCGGCGGCGGAATGGTAGGACTGGCGCTGGCCTGTGGTTTACAGGGCAGCGGCCTGCGCGTGGCCGTGCTTGAGCAAAACGTGCCGCAGCCCGTGGCGCAGGATGCCCCGCCGGAGCTGCGCGTCTCAGCTATCAACGCAGCCAGCGAAAAATTACTGACGCACCTCGGCGTCTGGTCAGAGATCGTGGCGCAGCGCGCAAGCTGCTACCACGGAATGGAGGTGTGGGATAAAGACAGCTTTGGCCACATCGCCTTTGACGATGAAAGCATGGGCTACAGCCATCTTGGACACATCGTTGAAAATGCGGTGATCCATTACGCGCTGTGGCAGAAAGCACAGCAGTGCAGCGACGTCACCCTCATCGCGCCGGCGAAACTTCAGCAGGTGGCGTGGGGCGAGAACGACGCGTTTATCACCCTTGAAAGCGGCGACATGCTGACCGCGCGTCTGGTGGTGGGTGCCGACGGCGCGAATTCCTGGTTGCGTAACAAAGCGGATATTCCGCTGACCTTCTGGGATTACCGTCATCACGCCCTGGTTGCCACAATCCGCACCGAAGAGCCGCACGGCGGCGTCGCACGCCAGATTTTCCACAACGACGGCATTCTGGCCTTCCTGCCGCTTGCCGATCCGCATCTGTGCTCCATCGTCTGGTCCTTAGAGCCGGAGAAAGCGCAGCAGATGCAGGAGGCGACGCCGGACGCCTTCAGTCAGGCACTGTGCGTGGCGTTTGATAACCGTCTGGGCCTGTGCGCGCTTGAAAGCGAGCGCCGGGCGTTTCCGTTAACGGGCCGCTACGCGCGGCAGTTTGCGGCGCACCGTCTGGCGCTGGTGGGGGATGCGGCGCATACCATTCATCCGCTGGCCGGGCAGGGGGTTAACCTCGGCTTTATGGACGCGGCTGAGCTGGTTGAAGAGCTGCGTCGTCTGCATCGTGAAGGCAAAGACATTGGTCAGCATCTGTATCTGCGTCGCTACGAGCGCAGCCGCAAACACAGCGCGGCGATGATGCTGGCGGGCATGCAGGGCTTCCGCGAGCTGTTTGCCGGGGCGAACCCGGCGAAAAAACTGCTGCGCGATATCGGTCTCAAGCTTGCCGATACCCTTCCCGGCGTGAAGCCTCAGCTTCTCCGTCAGGCAATGGGCCTCAACGATCTTCCCGACTGGTTACGTTAATCTCGATCCCCGTCACACTTTATTTTCCCGGCCTCTGCGCCGGGGAAAATTCCTCGTTTGAAATAATCTAATTTCACGCCATTTTTCGCATTAGAAAATCTAATCTTACAATTTTTATGTTACGGAAATTCGGCCCGTTTTTCCGCACGAAATATCATCATCCGCTAAATCCTGTTAGGTCATTGTTAATATTATGCGGGTTTAATCGCATTTTCCCAGTCAAATACTCTGTACGCTTTCCTGCGTTTTTTAGCCATAAGCTAATGTGATGACCCGCTTTACCTTATGGTTAACCGCCGGTTTCGGTGGTAAGTTCAGGTAAAAGAGAACGTTTGCGTCGGCTACCGATTGCGAGGCCGACACCGGGTTTCACGGTGAATTTTTCAACGAGGAAAAGATGGCTCAACAGACTCCTTTGTACGAACAGCACGTGTTATGCGGCGCCCGCATGGTGGACTTCCACGGCTGGATGATGCCGCTGCACTACGGCTCGCAAATTGATGAGCACCACGCGGTGCGCACCGATGCCGGTATGTTCGACGTGTCACACATGACGATTGTCGACCTGCGCGGAAGCCGCACCCGGGAGTTTTTGCGTTATCTGCTGGCAAACGACGTCGCCAAACTGAAGACGCCGGGCAAAGCGCTTTATACCGGCATGCTCAATGCCTCGGGCGGCGTGATTGACGACCTCATCGTCTACTACTTCACCGAAGATTTCTTCCGCCTCGTTGTAAACTCCGCCACCCGCGAAAAAGACCTCTCCTGGATTTCCCAACACGCTGAACCTTACGCCATCGATATCACCGTTCGTGACGATCTGTCGCTGATTGCCGTGCAGGGACCCAATGCCCAGGCGAAAGCCGCGTCTCTGTTCAGCGACGAGCAGCGCAACGCCACCGAAGGGATGAAGCCGTTCTTCGGCGTGCAGGCGGGGGATCTGTTTATCGCCACCACCGGCTACACCGGTGAAGCGGGCTATGAAATTGCCATGCCGAACGAGAAAGCCGCCGATTTCTGGCGTGCCCTGGTTGAGGCGGGCGTGAAGCCTGCGGGTCTGGGCGCGCGCGATACGCTGCGTCTGGAAGCGGGCATGAACCTCTACGGCCAGGAGATGGACGAAGGCGTCTCTCCGCTGGCGGCCAACATGGGCTGGACCATCGCGTGGGAACCGGCTGACCGTGAATTTATTGGTCGTGAAGCGCTGGAGATGCAGCGCGAGAAGGGCACCGAACAGCTGGTTGGCCTGGTGATGAAGGAAAAAGGCGTGCTGCGCGGCGAGCTGCCGGTGCGCTTCACCGATGCTGACGGCAATCATCGCGAAGGCGTGATCACCAGCGGAACCTTCTCCCCGACGCTCGGCTACAGTATTGCCCTGGCGCGCGTGCCGGCGGGCATTGGCGAAACGGCGGTGGTGCAGATCCGCAACCGCGAAATGCCGGTCAACGTGACCAAACCGATTTTTGTTCGCGCCGGTAAACCGGTCGCCTAATTATTTTTATCAGGAGAACTTCAATGAGCAATGTGCCAGCAGAACTGAAATACAGCAAAGAACACGAGTGGCTGCGTAAAGAGGCGGACGGCACTTACACCGTTGGGATCACCGAGCACGCGCAGGAGCTGCTGGGCGACATGGTGTTTGTTGACCTGCCGGAAGTGGGCGCAACCGTGAGCGCAGGCGACGACTGTGCGGTGGCGGAATCCGTCAAAGCGGCTTCTGACATCTACGCGCCTGTGAGCGGTGAAATTGTTGCCGTGAACGACGCGCTGAGCGACTCCCCGGAGCTAGTCAACAGCGAGCCGTATGAAGGCGGCTGGATCTTCAAGATCAAAGCCAGCGACGAAGCGCAGGTTGCCGCGCTGCTGGATGCGACCGCGTACGAAGCATTACTGGAAGACGAATAACGTTGTGCCGGATGGCGCTGCGCATCCGGCCTACAGATCTGCGTAGGCCCGGCAAGCGTTAGCGCCACCGGGCAACAGCGTTACAGATAACTACGATTCACTGCACGTTTCAGGAACCATCGCTCATGACACAGACTTTAAGCCAGCTTGAAAACCGTGGCGCCTTCATTGAACGTCACATTGGGCCGGATGCTCAGCAACAGCAGGAGATGCTGAAGACAGTTGGCGCGGATTCATTAAACGCACTGATCGGCCAGATCGTGCCAAAAGACATCCAGCTTGCCACGCCGCCGCAGGTTGGCGAGTCCACAACGGAGTTCGCCGCGCTGGCGGAGCTGAAGGCTATCGCCGGCCTCAACAAGCGCTATAAGTCTTACATCGGCATGGGCTACACCAACGTGCAGTTACCGCCGGTTATCCTGCGCAACATGCTGGAAAACCCGGGCTGGTACACCGCTTATACCCCCTATCAGCCAGAAGTCTCTCAGGGCCGTCTGGAAGCGCTGCTGAACTTCCAGCAGGTGACCCTGGATCTGACCGGCATGGATATCGCTTCCGCCTCTCTGCTGGATGAAGCCACCGCCGCCGCCGAAGCGATGGCGATGGCGAAGCGCGTGAGCAAGCTGAAAAACGCCAACCGCTTCTTCGTAGCGGCAGACGTGCATCCCCAGACGCTGGACGTGGTGCGCACCCGTGCAGAAACCTTCGGCTTTGAGGTGATTGTCGACGACGCTGACAAAGTGCTGGATCACCAGGACGTCTTCGGCGTGCTGTTACAGCAGGTGGGCACCACCGGGGAAGTGCATGATTACAGCGCGCTGATCGCTGAGCTCAAATCCCGTAAGGTGATTGTGAGCGTCGCCGCTGATTTTATGGCGCTAGTGCTGCTGACCGCACCGGGCAAACAGGGCGCGGACATTGTCTTTGGCTCAGCGCAACGCTTCGGCGTGCCGATGGGCTACGGCGGCCCGCACGCTGCATTCTTTGGCGCAAAAGATGAATTTAAACGCTCCATGCCGGGCCGTATTATCGGCGTATCGAAAGATGCCGCCGGTAACACCGCGCTGCGTATGGCGATGCAGACCCGCGAGCAGCATATCCGCCGCGAGAAAGCGAACTCCAACATCTGTACCTCTCAGGTGCTGCTGGCAAACATTGCCAGCCTGTACGCGGTGTTCCATGGTCCGGCTGGGCTGAAACGTATTGCCAGCCGCATCCACCGTCTGGCCGACATTCTGGCCTGCGGCCTGCAACAGAAAGGCCTCAGGCTGCGTCATGAGCACTATTTCGACACCCTGTGCGTCGACGTGGCAGACAAGGCCGCCGTGCTGGCGCGCGCCGAGGCCGCGCAAATCAACCTGCGCAGCGACATTCATCACGCGGTAGGGATCACCCTGGATGAATCGACGACGCGTGACGATATCGCAACGCTGTTTGACGTGCTGCTGGGCGACGCACACGGTCTTCACGTTGATACGCTCGACAAAGAGGTCGCGCTCGACAGCCGCTCCATTCAGGAAAGCATGCTGCGCAATGACGCGATCCTGACTCACCCGGTGTTCAACCGCTACCACAGCGAAACCGAGATGATGCGCTACATGCACTCTCTGGAGCGCAAGGATCTGGCGCTGAACCAGGCGATGATCCCGCTGGGCTCCTGCACCATGAAGCTGAACGCTGCGGCAGAGATGATCCCGATTACCTGGCCTGAGTTCTCCGAGCTGCACCCGTTCTGCCCGGCTGAGCAGGCGGAAGGTTATCACATGATGATCAACCAGCTTTCCGACTGGCTGGTGAAGCTGACCGGGTACGACGCGCTCTGCATGCAGCCGAACTCTGGCGCGCAGGGTGAATACGCCGGTCTGCTGGCGATCCGTCACTATCACGAAAGCCGCAATGAAGGCCACCGTGATATCTGCCTTATCCCAAGCTCTGCCCACGGCACCAACCCGGCCTCAGCACAGATGGCGGGCATGGAAGTGGTGGTCGTGGCGTGCGACAAAAACGGCAACATCGATTTGGCCGACCTGCGCGCGAAAGCCGGGCAGGCGGGCGACAAACTTTCGTGCATCATGGTGACCTACCCGTCTACCCACGGCGTGTACGAAGAGACCATCCGTGAAGTGTGTGAAGTGGTGCATCAGTTCGGCGGTCAGGTTTACCTCGACGGCGCGAACATGAACGCCCAGGTGGGCATCACCTCTCCGGGCTTCATTGGCGCGGACGTGTCGCACCTGAACCTGCACAAAACGTTCTGCATTCCACACGGCGGCGGCGGCCCAGGCATGGGGCCAATTGGCGTCAAAGCGCACCTGGCGCCGTTTGTGCCGGGGCACAGCGTGGTGCAGATTGAAGGCATGCTAACCCGTCAGGGCGCGGTCTCTGCGGCCCCGTTCGGCAGTGCCTCTATCCTGCCTATCAGCTGGATGTACATCCGCATGATGGGCGCGGAAGGGTTGAAGCAGGCCAGCCAGGTGGCGATCCTGAACGCCAACTACATCGCAACGCGCCTGAAGGATGCCTATCCGGTGCTCTACACCGGCCGCGACGGTCGCGTGGCGCACGAATGCATCCTCGATATTCGTCCTCTGAAGGAAGAGACGGGCATCAGCGAGCTGGATATTGCCAAACGCCTGATCGACTACGGTTTCCACGCACCAACCATGTCCTTCCCGGTGGCGGGTACGCTGATGGTTGAGCCGACCGAGTCTGAAAGCAAGGTGGAGCTGGACCGCTTTATCGACGCGATGCTGGCCATTCGTAGCGAAATCGACCGCGTGAAGGGCGGTGAGTGGACGCTGGAAGATAACCCGCTGGTTAACGCGCCGCATACCCAGAACGAACTGGTGGCAGAGTGGAATCACGGTTACACCCGCGAGCTGGCCGTCTTCCCGGCGGGCGTGGCAAATAAATACTGGCCGACCGTGAAGCGTCTTGATGACGTCTACGGCGACCGTAACCTGTTCTGCTCCTGCGTACCGATGAGCGAATACCAGTAATTTTTTGCCATACTGTAGGCCGGGTAAGCGTAAGCGCCACCCGGCTTTTTTTTATCTGGAGGTTGTGAATGGCAATTGCACTGGTCACCGGCGCCAGCCGCGGCATTGGTAAAGCCACCGCGCTACAGCTGGCAAGCGAAGGCTACACCGTAGCGGTGAATTTTCATCACAACATCACCGCTGCGACGGACGTTATTAATCAGATCGTGGACGCGGGCGGTCAGGCCTTTGCCGTGCGTGCGGATATCAGCGATGAAGCGCAGGTGATGGCGATGTTCGACAGCATCGATCGCGAAGGTGAGCCGCTCGCCGCGCTGGTGAACAACGCCGGAATTCTGTTTGAACAATCCACCCTCGAAAACCTCTCCGCTGAGCGTATTAACCGCGTGCTGGCCACCAACGTCACCGGCTATTTTCTCTGCTGCCGTGAGGCGGTAAAGCGCATGTCGCATAAACACGGCGGCAAGGGCGGCGCAATTGTGAACGTCTCTTCGGCGGCGTCACGCCTGGGCGCGCCCGGGGAATATGTGGATTATGCCGCCTCCAAAGGGGCGGTGGATTCCCTGACGACCGGCCTCGCGCTGGAGGTCGCGGCGCAGGGCATTCGCGTGAACTGCGTGCGGCCTGGCCTGATTTATACCGATATTCACGCCTCCGGCGGCGAGCCGGGGCGTGTGGATCGGGTGAAGTCTCTGTTACCCATGCAGCGTGGCGGACAGCCGGAGGAGGTCGCCCAGGCCATTGCCTGGCTGCTGAGCGACAAGGCCTCCTATGTCACCGGCAGCTTCCTGGAGCTGGCCGGCGGGAGGTAGCGCTACGACGCCAGCCACAGCCGCAGGCGCATCCCCCAGCTGCTGGTCCAGCCGGTGGTGATCGACGTCACTTCACCGTGAGAGATCACCACCAGCGTGGGCGTCACCTGAACGTCCCACTGACGCGCCAGCTCTCCGCTGGCGTCGTTGACCGTGGGCATCGCAGCCTTCTTCTTCCTCATCCATGTTTCGAGCGTCGCGTTATCACCTGAGCGCAGCGCAACCGACATCACGTTACCCCCGTCCGCGGCCAGCGCCGCTACCGACGGCGTGGTGTAGCGACAGACGCCGCACCACGTCGCCCAGACGTAAACCAGCAGCGGACGCTCCTCACTCATGGCGATAAGATCGACGGTCTCGCCGTCGAGGGTTTGCAGCGTGGTGGATGCGAAGTTCTGCGGCAGCGCGGGCTGGCGGAAATAGTCCACCGCCAGGCTCACGGCTACGCCAATCAGCAGCCACACGGCCAGCTCGCGCAGCAGGCGCGGAAGCTTACCTGCCACGGGCGTTTGCCAGCTGTTCTTTGACCAGCCCCTCCAGATCGTCATAAGGAATGGCGCCCGCCACCATCTGGTCACCGATGATGGTTGCCGGCGTACCCTGAATATTCAGCACCTGCGCCAGGATCAGGTTCATCTTTAGGCTGTCCATGGTTTTATCATCCGTTTTAATGCCGTCCGTTCCGGTTTTGACCCGCGCGGCGGCGATGCTGGCGTCATCGTGATAGCCTTTTTTCATCATCAGCCGCTGGTGGAGCGCCCAGAATTTGTCCGGCGCCTGCTGCCACGTCGAGAGCGCCGCCTTAGCGGCATTCACCGAGCTTTGCCCCTTAAACGGCAGCAGTTTAACGATGAGCTGCACGTCGGGATTATCACGTACGATTTTCTCCAGCATCGGGTCGAACTGCTTGCAGTAAGGGCAGTTGTAGTCCGTGAAGGAGACGATGGTGAGCTTCGGCGACGTCGCGCCGGTGCGCGGGCTGGCCGGATCGTTGAACAGCAGCGCCGCCAGCTGGTCATCGGAAGCGTCCTCTGTCGGCGCGGCAAAACTGAACGCCGATAAAGAGAGCAGCAGTAAGGCGATAAACGTGCGCATATTATTTTCCTTTCGCATCGGACAGGGTGCTCAGCACCGCTTCACGGCTTAACAGCGGGGGCAGCACGTGGCCCTGCGGTAACCCTGGTCCGTAAATCTGGTTAAACGGTACGGCGGCGCTGCCGCGCGTGGTTAAGAACTGGCTGATGGTATCGGAGGGGCGGCTCCAGTCACCGCGCAGGGCAACAACGTCCGGGGCGGAGAGCGCATCCTGCACGTCGTCGCGCAGCAGCACGTTGTATTTATTGGCTTTACAGGTCACGCACCAGTCGGCGGTCACGTCGACGAACACCCGTTTGTTCTCTGCCAGCGCCTGGGTGATGGCCTGCTCGCTGAGCGGCTGCCAGTGAATGCGATCGCGCCGGGCCCCCTCGCTGCCGGAGCCGGAAACAAACGCAACCGCCCCGGCCACGACGATGGCAAACGCTCCGGCGCGCAGGGCCGTTTGCCAGCGATAGCGCCAGGCGGTGACCAGCAGCAGCGCAAGGATGAGGAGCACACCCAGCGTGATAACGGGCAGGATGCCGATATGCACCGTCAGCAGGCTCAGCAGCCACAGCGATGAGCCAAGCATCATCATCCCCAGCACGACGCGCACGACGTTCATCCAGCGTCCCGGGCGCGGCAACCGCTGTGCCAGCCCCGGCCAGGCCGCCACCAGCAGCCACGGCAGGCTCATGCCGATGCCCATTGCCAGGAAGATCCCCCACAGCAGAGGAAGCGGCGACGCCAGCGCGACCGATACCGCTGTGCCCAGGAACGGCGCGGTGCAGGGCGTTGCCAGCAGCGTCGCAAACGCGCCCTGCCAGAAATGGCCTGCCAGACCGTTTCCTCCGCGCGTGGCGAGGAACGTGCTGGCCCCGGAAGGGAGGCGGATTTCAAACAGCCCCAGCAGGCTGGCGCTGAAAAGCACCATCACCAGCGCCATCGCGCCAATAAACCACGGATTCTGGAACTGGATCCCCCAGCCAAGCGCCTGATTGCCTAAGCGTAAAACCGTCATCATCAGCGCCAGCGCGAGGAACGACATCACGATCCCGGACACCGAAGCAAGAAACTGCCTGCGCACCTGACCGCGCGCCTGCCGTTCGGTTTGCATCAGCGTGCCCAGCTTCATGGCCAGCACCGGCAGCACGCAGGGCATAACGTTGAGGATCAGACCACCAGCCAGCGCCATCAGCAGCACCCAGCCTAACGAGAACGCGGGGGCGGCGCTGCCCGGCTGGATCTCCACGCGGGACTCCTGCGCCTGGCCGCTGTCGGCGAGCACCAGCGACAGGGTTTTCCCGCTGAGGCTGGGCGCGGCCTCGCCCCAGCTGTCCGTCACGGGCACGGTGGCCACCAGCGAATCACCGCGCACGGCGAGGGTCGGCTTGCCGAAATCCACGTCGTCCATGCCGTCGATAAACAGCGACGGCGCCTGCCAGCCAGCCTCACGCTGCGCCGTTACGGTCAGCTTGCCGGGGGCGTAGGTGGCGTTCAGCGTTGAGGTCAACCCGCCGCTGAGCGGAAGGGTGCCCATGGCCCGACTGAAATCGTAATCAAAACCGGCGCCTGCGGATGCGGTCATGTTCAGCGAGAACGGGTAGTCAGTAAGAATACAGACGTTGCTACAGGTGGAGAGCGTCAGCACGCCGCTCAGGATCTTCGGGACGTCGCCCCGCAGGGTGATGGGAAAGCTCACATCGCCGTGATAGCCCTGCGTGGTGATGCCCGCGACGTCGAAACGCTGCGGCGTAGGCCAGCGCCAGATCGCCTCAACGGGTTGATGCCAGGTAATGGCGGGTGCGACGCCGCCTTCGCCCGGCGAACGCCAGTAGGTTTTCCACCCTTTTTGCAGGGCGACGTCCAGCAGCAGGCGGGTTTCGCCAGTGCTTTCGGGTTGCGCACGCAGCCTGACGCTGGCGTGCTGATTATCGGCGGCGCGCAGCCAGCCGCTGTCGGCAGCCTGGCTGAGGGGCAGCCATAGCCAAAGCAGGCAGACCAGCAGTCGCCTGAATACAGTAAACATAAATTTTCTCCGTAAATGATAAATTAACCTGAAGTGACAGGCGAAGACTCATTCACGGAAGACGCATAATCGCAGATGCACCCGTAACCGGGGCGGGGAGATAACGCGGGGAGGCCACTGCCGCTCGCGGCGCGGCGGAATGGCTGCCAGTAACGCCAGCAGCAGGGTAACGGCAAACAGGGCGCCTTCAAACAACACCGGCGGGACCGACATCAGCGATTTGGCGCTAAGCTCACACGGGGTGACCGGTGCGTCGGAACTTTCCTGCCCCTGCTGGACAGACTGGCTTACGGCGGTGACGTTCATGACAAGCGCGTGCATCCCGGCCATCCGCTGGGCGGTGCATATCAGCACCACCAGGCAGGCCAGGGCTACAAGCAGGATAGCGTTGCGTTGTCGCTTAATCATGTTCGCCTCTAATATTCAGGACGCCTATATTATCGGGCGAACATCTTTTGGCAACGCAAATGCTGTAAAGAAGTGTCTGGAAGATAAGCGGTTTGCCCTCTCCGGTTGCTGAGAGGGCGAGCGATTACAGCGTTTCGCCGTTGCTGGCAATGACGGTTTTATACCACTCGAAGCTCTTTTTGCGTGAGCGGGACATGTCGCCTGTGCCGTCGTCGTGCTTGTTAACGTAGATAAAGCCGTAGCGCTTGCTGTACTGGCCGGTGGTGAAGGAGACGCAGTCGATGCAGCCCCACGGGGTGTAGCCCATCAGATCCACACCGTCCCAGGTCACGGCCTTCATCATCTCTTCCACGTGGGCGCGCAGGTAGTCGATGCGGTAGTCATCGTTGATGCTGCCGTCCGCTTCCACTTTGTCGTAGGCACCGAAACCATTTTCCACGATAAACAGCGGCTTCTGGTAGCGCTCGTACAGCTCGCACAGCGAATAGCGCAGGCCCACAGGATCAATCTGCCAGCCCCAGTCGGACGCCTTCACGTGCGGGTTCGGCACGCTGCCCTCGAAGCCGGAAATGGCGTCGCCGGTGCCGCCTTCCGCTTTGACCGCGTTGGTCATGTAGTAGCTGAAACCTAAGTAGTCGCAGGTGCCTTCACGCAGGATTTGCTCGTCGCCCGCTTCCATTTTGATGGAGAAGCCACGGCGCTCCCACTCGTTCAGCACGTAAGACGGGTAGTAGCCGCGCAGCTGAACGTCGGTAAAGACGTAGCGCTCGCGCATGGATTCCTGGGCGAACATCACATCTTCTGGCTTACAGGAGTAAGGATAGAGCGCCACCATCGCCAGCATGCAGCCGACCTTCATCTCCGGGTTGATGCGGCGCGCGGCCTTCACCGCCAGCGCGCTGGCCACGAACTGGTGGTGCAGCACCTGGTACATGGTCTCTTCGGGGTTATCGTGCTCGGTATACACCACGCCGGAGCAGCAGTAGCCGAACAGCGGCGCGCGCCAGTTGCGCTGGTTGTTGATTTCGTTGAAGGTCATCCAGTATTTGACCTTATTTTTGTAGCGCTCAAACACCACTTCCGAGAAGCGCACGAAGAAATCCACCACTTTACGGTTGGTCCAGCCGCCGTATTCCTGAACGAGGTGCAGCGGCATTTCAAAGTGGGAGAGGGTGATCACCGGCTCGATGTTGTACTTCAGCAGCTCGTCGAACATGTCGTCATAGAACTTCAGCCCCTCTTCGTTTGGCTGAGCTTCATCCCCTTTCGGGAAGATGCGCGTCCAGGCGATGGAGGTACGGAAGCATTTGAAGCCCATCTCGGCAAACAGCTTGATGTCTTCTTTGTAATGGCCGTAGAAGTCGACGGCCTCGTGGTTCGGGTAATATTTGCCTTCAATCACTTCCTGAGTGATTTCACGCGGAACGCCGTGGGCGCCGCCGGTGAGGACGTCGCAGATGCTGGGGCCTTTGCCGCCTTTGTTCCAGCCGCCTTCAACCTGGTGCGCCGCCACCGCGCCGCCCCATAAAAAATCTTTCGGTAAGGTGAGTTTTTTCATCTTTGCTATTCTCAATTCAGGACTTATTGATTTCGAGTCTAGCAAAGCGGAATTAAATGTCACGATATAACAATTTGCGGAAATTGTAATTTGTCACATCAAAAAAACAGGGTGTTTTATTCTGTTAATTTCTTCGCCAGCTTGCGACCTAATGATTCCAGAATATAGATCACAGGAATTTGGGTGGTGATATCGTAAACGCCGCCGATTCGCGTTTGCGGAACGTGCCAGGAGAGATTGAAGTCTGCCAGCTTCGCGAGACGAGAGTGTTCATGGCTGGTGATAGAGAGCACCTTGCAGCGGTGCAGGCTGAACTGGCTGGCAAAGCGTAAGATCTCTTCGGTTTCGCCGGAGACGGAGAGCACAATAGCCAGCGCATTTTTAGCCATATCGTTCGTGACCGGGAAATAGGGATCGTCAATATGGTTGCTGAATTTGCCGATATTTGAAAAGAAACGTGCGCCATATTTTGCCAGCGATCCGGAGGTGCCTGCGCCGACGAAAATAATGCGCTCGGACGATAAAATAATATCGACGGCCTCATTTAATAACGTATCGAACTCTTCGTTATTTACGCTTTTAAAGAAGCTGATAATTTCGCTGGCGCCAAAATTTGCCTGCTGCGGCTCGTTCTGCTCCAGGTAGAGCTTAAAGCGCACGCGGAACTCAGAGTAGCCATCGCAGTTGAGCTTGCGGCAAAAGCGCAGGATGGTGGTAGTGGAAACGCCCGCCGCATCCGCCAGCTCGCGGATGGTCATATACATCACTTTGTCACGGTTCTTAATGACATAGTTGTAGACCATCATTTCCAGATTGTTGAGGCTGGCAATGGCGGAATGGGTGAACATACTCACAATGGCTAAACTCGCTGTCGGACACTATTCCTGAATCATACCATGCCGCCCGGCGGCGGGAGACGGTTTTATCTCATTGATTACTCAGGCGTTAATGAAATCATTTACATCTGTACGGCGGATTGTTTTTTCATTGCATTGAATTATAAGGATAAATCTTTATTGTGGATTTATTTTAGCTAACAGGTGTTCACTGGAATCATTCTCAGTTAGCATAGACTGGCGATGAATAATCATCTTTTGTTTTCCCGGAGTTAAGTATGGTGAGCAGACCATTAATCGCACAGGGATATTCACTGGCTGAGGAAGTAGCCAACAGTATAAGCCATGGCATTGGCCTGGTGTTTGGGATTGTCGGTTTAGTATTGCTGCTGGTGCAGGCGGTGGATTCCAACGCCAGCGCGATGGCCATCACCAGCTACAGCCTCTATGGCGGGAGTATGATCCTGCTATTTCTGGCCTCAACGCTGTATCACGCTATTCCGCACCAGCGGGCGAAGATATGGCTCAAGAAATTTGACCACTGCGCTATCTATCTTCTTATTGCAGGCACCTACACGCCGTTTTTGCTGGTGGGGCTCAACTCACCGCTGTCGCGTGGCCTGATGATTGTGATCTGGAGCCTGGCGCTGCTGGGGATCCTGTTTAAGCTGACCATCGCGCACCGGTTCAAAGTGCTGTCGCTGGTCACCTATCTGACAATGGGCTGGCTTTCGCTGATTGTGGTGTATCAGTTAGCCATTAAGCTTGCGGTAGGGGGCGTGACGCTGCTGGCGGTGGGCGGGGTGGTTTACTCGCTGGGCGTGATTTTCTACGTTTGTAAGCGCATCCCGTACAACCATGCGATCTGGCACGGCTTTGTGCTGGGCGGCAGCGTGTGCCACTTCCTGGCGATTTATTTGTATGTGGGGCAGGTGTAGTTTGTTGTCGGGTGGCGGCTTCGCCTTACCCGACCTACGGGATCTGTAGGCCCGGTAAGCGGAGCGCCACCGGGCGCTATTGCCTCACTCTTCCAGTGAATACGGCAGCGGCTCAATGCTGAGCGTGTTCGCATCATCCCGCACGCGGAATACGCTGTCGGGCTCCATATCATTATTCATGACAACCTGCACCAGCAGGCGGCCATCATCGAGCTGTACGGCGGCTAACACGGTGCCGGTACGACGCCAGTTTTCACCCATCTTCATCTCGAGATCTTCACCCGCTTCCGGCACGCGGCTGGCGTGGCCCGCCAGCGTCCACAGGGCACGTTTGTTCGCGCCGCGGAATTTCGCCCGCGCTACCATCTCCTGACCGGTATAGCAGCCTTTCTTAAAGCTGATACCGCCCAGCGCCTGGATGTTGGTCGCCTGCGGGATAAACTGCGCGCTGTTTGCCGCGTCAATCACCGGCAGGCCCGCTTCGATGTTCAGCGCCAGCCACTGCTGGCTGTTGTTGAGCTGCGCTTCACCGCGAAGCGCGTCGGTGACGCGTTCCGCCGTTGCCACGTCTGTTACCAGCAGGAAGCGCTCCGCCGGGTGCTCGAACCACAGAATGGAGGTCGCTCCCTCGCTGACCACCTGTTTTTCGGCATCCGGTAGCTCGGCAAACAGGTTTTTCAGCGCTGCACGTGCCTGGAAACCCGCGACCCCCAGCAGGACGTGTTCATCGTCCGGGGCGATAGTGACTTTAGAAAAGACTGCATATTTTTTCAGCTCTTTGAGCTGGGCGTCACGCAGGCTGCGGCGCTCAATGAAGGCGAACCCGTCCTGACGGCGGAACAGACGCAGGTTGCTCCACATTTTGCCTTTTGGATCGCAATGGGCGACCAGCAGATGCTGGTGTTCAGTCAACTGCGCCACGTCCGCTGTGACCTGGCCTTGCAGGTATTTTTCGCTGTCCGCACCGGTCAGTGTCGCCAGTGCCCAGTCATCAAGAGTAATCAGCGTCAGCGGCAGACGCGCAGAGGCGGCGGGCTGGCGAGGAGAAAATGGTGTAAGTGCCATAGTGATGTCCTGAATTGCTTAACGCTTTGATAATACCTAATGGTAAAAGAGACTGTATTCATTGCAAGCGCTTTCAGCAGGCCATTCGTGCCATTACCTGGTTATGCGTAGCGCTACGCAAAATAGTGTAATCCACTGTCTTAATAGGGATTATTCTGGAAGCCTGCTCGTAGTTCGCAATATTCCAGTAAAGAAACGGTCAAAAACACGTTACACTACCAGGTGTCCCGGAAAGCAATAATGAATACCGAACGGGATACCGACTGTGCCAAACGTAATGCAGGAAACAGAACATGGATATTAACAACAAGGCCCGTATTCACTGGGCGTGCCGTCGCGGCATGCGTGAACTTGATATCTCCATCATGCCTTTCTTTGAGTATGAGTACGACAGCTTAAGCGATGACGATAAGCGTCTGTTTGTCCGCCTGCTTGAGTCTGACGATCCGGATTTATTCAACTGGCTGATGAATCACGGCAAGCCCGCCGACACCGAGTTGCAACGGATGGTGCAATTAATTCAAACACGGAATCAGGAACGTGGTCCTGTGGCAATCTGATCTTCGCGTCTCGTGGCGCTCACAGTGGATGTCGTTACTGCTCCACGGACTGGTCGCGGCATTGGTGTTACTGGTGCCGTGGCCGCTTAGCTACACCCCTCTGTGGTTGCTTTTGCTGTCGTTTGTGGTGTTTGACAGCGTGCGAAGCCAGCGTCGAATCAACGCCCGTCAGGGTGAAATTAAGCTGCTGATGGATTCTCGCCTGCGCTGGCAGGGAAAAGAGTGGGAGATGATAGGGACGCCGTGGATGCTCAACACCGGGATGATGCTACGGCTGCGTCGGGTTGAGGACAATCGACGCCAGCACCTGTGGCTGGCAGCAGACAGTATGGATGCCGCGGAGTGGCGGGATCTGCGCCGGCTCATCGTGCAACAGCCGACGCAGGAGTAAATCAGCTAAACTGCTCGGCCATCTCACCCAGAATTTGCTCGCACCAGGTCTGGAGGCGCTCGTCGCTGAGATCGTACTGGTTGGTTTCATCCAGCGCGAGCCCGACAAACAGCTGGCCGTCGGCAATGACGGGTTTTGGGCTGGTGAACTCATAGCCTTCCGTAGGCCAGTAGCCGATAAACGTCGCGCCCTTTGGCGCCAGTTTGTCATGCAGCATGCCGAGCGCGTCGAGGAACCACTCCCCGTAGCCCAGCTGGTCGCCCATGCCGTACATCGCAATGATTTTGCCCTCGAAATTGACCGTATCGAGCCGATCCCAGATGGCTTCCCAGTCTTCCTGAATCTCACCAAAATCCCAGGTTGGGATGCCCAGGATCAGCACATCGTACTGCTCCATCAAGGCGACCAAGTCATCTTTCAGGTTATGCAACGTCACCAGTTCCGGGCCAATGATGTCGCGAATTTTCTCTGCCGCCATTTCGGTGTAGCAGGTGCTGGAACCATAGAACAGACCAATATTCATCGCGTAACAATCTCAATTCTTGCTATGACTTTGCGCGTAGTGTACCAGAAACCGATGGCGATCAGGCATAATGGCCAGATTGCAGAACCAAAGGGGCTGATGTGGAAAAGGATCTCGCACTCATCGAACAGTTTCTCGACGCGCTGTGGCTGGAAAAAAACCTCGCTGAAAATACGCTCAGCGCCTACCGCCGGGATCTTACCCTGCTGGTGGAGTGGCTGGCGCACCGGGGGCTGACGCTTGAAAGCGCGCAAAGCGATGACCTGCAAGGGTTACTGGCCGAGCGGATGGAAGGGGGGTACAAAGCCACCAGCTCCGCGCGTCTGCTGAGCGCCATGCGCCGCCTGTTCCAGCACCTTTATCGCGAGAAGATCCGCGCGGACGATCCCAGCGCACTGCTGGCATCGCCTAAACTGCCTCAGCGGCTGCCAAAAGATCTCAGCGAAGCACAAGTTGAGAGATTATTACAGTCGCCCGCAGTTGACCTTCCGCTGGAGTTACGCGATAAAGCCATGCTTGAACTATTGTATGCCACGGGCCTGCGCGTTTCCGAACTGGTTGGCCTGACGATGAGCGATATCAGCCTGCGTCAGGGCGTGGTGCGCGTCATCGGTAAAGGGAACAAAGAACGGCTGGTGCCGCTGGGTGAAGAGGCGGTCTACTGGCTGGAGACGTATCTGGAACACGGGCGTCCGTGGCTGCTGAACGGCGTTTCCATTGATGTATTATTCCCGAGCCAGCGCGCGCAGCAGATGACGCGACAAACGTTCTGGCATCGCATTAAACATTACGCCACACTGGCGGGTATTGACAGTGAAAAGCTGTCGCCGCACGTTTTGCGTCACGCCTTCGCGACGCATCTGTTAAACCACGGCGCTGATTTACGCGTGGTGCAGATGTTGCTTGGACACAGCGATCTTTCAACGACGCAGATTTACACCCATGTCGCGACGGAACGCCTGCGGCAGCTACACCAACAGCACCACCCTCGCGCGTGAGTGCCGACGAATTGTTACAGGATCATATATGAAAAAGTCTTTAGCGCTGTTCACCCTGCTGGCAGCTTCAGTTTCCGGATTTGCCCATGCGGACGATGCCGCCATTAAACAGTCTCTGACGAAACTCGGCGTCGCCAGCAGCGAGATCCAGCCATCGCCGGTGGCTGGCATGAAAACGGTGCTGACCAACAGCGGCGTGCTGTACGTGACCGAAGACGGTAAGCACATCATTCAGGGGCCAATGTACGACGTGAGCGGCGCGCAGCCGGTGAACGTCACTAACCAGCTGCTGATGAAAAACCTGAACGCGCTTGAAAAAGAGATGATCGTCTACAAAGCGGCGCAGGAAAAACACGTCATTACCGTCTTCACCGACATCACCTGCGGCTACTGCCACAAGCTGCATGAAGAGATGAAAGACTACAACGCACTGGGCATTACCGTGCGTTACCTGGCCTTCCCACGCGCCGGCGTGCAGAGCCAGCCCGAGCAGGATATGAAGGCGATCTGGTGTGCGAAAGACCGCAATAAGGCCTTTGATGACGCGATGAACGGCAAAGGCGTGAAGCCTGCGTCCTGCGATATCGACATTGCTAACCACTACGCGCTGGGCGTCCAGTTTGGCGTGAGCGGAACGCCAGCCATTGTGCTGAGCAACGGTTACGTGGTGCCGGGCTATCAGGGTCCAAAAGAGATGAAAGCGTTCCTCGACGCGCATCAGAAACAGACGGGCGGTAAGTAATTCGCGTGAAAGCCCCGATAAAACTGCGCCGCCGTGAAGCGGTTGATACGGCCGATTTACCCGCCGACCTTCCTCCGCTGCTAAAGCGGCTGTATGCCAGCCGCGGCGTGCGAACGGCAAGCGATCTTGAGCGCAGCGTCAAAGGCATGCTGCCCTGGCAGGCGCTGAGCGGCATCGAAAAAGCGACCGACATGCTCTACGACGCGTTCCGTGAAGGGACGCGGATTGTCGTGGTGGGCGATTTCGATGCCGACGGCGCAACCAGCACCGCGCTGAGCGTGCTCAGCCTGCGTGCCCTGGGCTGCGATAACGTGACTTATCTGGTGCCGAACCGGTTTGAGGATGGCTACGGCCTCAGCCCGGAAGTGGTCGATCAGGCCCACGCCCGTGGCGCACAGATGATCATGACCGTGGATAACGGGATCTCCTCTCATGCGGGGGTCGATCATGCCCATGCGCTGGGGATCCCGGTCCTGGTCACCGATCACCACCTGCCAGGAGAAACCCTGCCGGCCGCCGAAGCCATCATTAACCCCAACCTGCGCGACTGTGATTTCCCGTCGAAATCGCTGGCCGGGGTAGGGGTGGCGTTTTATCTGATGCTGGCGCTGCGCACGTTGCTGCGCGATAAGGGCTGGTTTGAGTCGCGCGGGATAGCTGTGCCGAACCTGGCGGAATATCTCGATCTGGTGGCGCTGGGAACCGTAGCGGACGTGGTGCCGCTCGATACCAATAACCGGATTCTCACCTGGCAGGGCTTAAGCCGTATTCGCGCAGGTAAATGCCGTCCGGGGATCAAGGCGCTGCTGGAAATTGCCAACCGCGATCCGCTTAAGCTCGCGGCCAGCGATTTGGGCTTTGCCCTCGGCCCGCGCCTGAACGCGGCGGGGCGGCTGGACGATATGTCCGTTGGCGTCGCGCTGCTGCTGTGCGACAACATCGGCGAAGCGCGCGTGCTGGCCAACGAGCTGGACGCGCTCAACCAGACCCGTAAAGAGATTGAGCAGGGGATGCAGGCCGAAGCGCTGACCCTGTGCGAAAAGCTGGAGCGCAGCGGCGATACCCTGCCGGGCGGGCTGGCGATGTATCACCCTGAATGGCACCAGGGCGTGGTGGGCATTCTGGCCTCACGCATCAAGGAGCGCTTCCACCGTCCGGTGATCGCGTTTGCGCCTGCCGGGGACGGCACGCTGAAAGGCTCCGGACGCTCGATTCCGGGGCTGCACATGCGCGACGCGCTGGAGCGTCTCGACACGCTTCATCCGAACCTGATGATTAAGTTCGGCGGCCACGCAATGGCCGCGGGCCTGTCGCTCGAAGAGGCGAAGTTCGACGAATTCCAGCGTCTGTTTGGCGAACTGGTCACCGACTGGATCGATCCGTCGCTGTTGCAGGGGGAAGTGGTTTCTGACGGTGAGCTTTCCCCGGCTGAAATGACCATGGACGTGGCGCAGATGCTGCGCGATGCGGGCCCGTGGGGGCAGATGTTCCCGGAGCCGCTTTTCGACGGGCGTTTTCGTTTGCTGCAACAGCGTATTGTCGGCGAACGCCACCTCAAAGTGATGGTGGAACCGGTCGGCGGCGGGCCGCTGCTGGACGGCATTGCCTTTAACGTTGATACCTCCATCTGGCCGGACAACGGCGTGCGCGAGGTTGAGTTGGCCTATAAGCTGGATATTAACGAGTTTCGCGGTAACCGCTCCCTTCAGATCATCATCGACAATATCTGGCCAATTTAGCGTCAGTAATCTCTATAAAAAAGGGCGTGGATTCGGTACAATCCCGCTCTTATCACCGCATTTTGACAAGCTCATAAAAGAAAACAGACCATGTTTGAAATTAATCCGGTAAAAAACCGCATTCAGGACCTCACGGAGCGCTCTGACGTTCTTAGGGGGTATCTTTGACTACGATGCCAAGAAAGAGCGTCTCGAAGAAGTAAACGCCGAGCTGGAACAGCCGGACGTCTGGAACGAACCTGAACGCGCTCAGGCGCTGGGTAAAGAGCGTTCCTCCCTCGAAGCTATCGTAGATACGCTGGATCAGATGTCGCAGGGTCTGGAAGATGTTTCTGGGCTGCTGGAGCTGGCCGTCGAAGCCGACGACGAAGAAACCTTTAACGAAGCCGTGGCAGAACTCGACGTGCTGGAAGAGAAGCTGGCGCAGCTGGAATTCCGTCGTATGTTCTCCGGCGAATACGACAGCGCGGACTGCTATCTCGATATTCAGGCAGGTTCTGGCGGTACCGAAGCGCAGGACTGGGCCAGCATGCTGATGCGTATGTATCTGCGCTGGGCGGAAGCGCGCGGTTTCAAAACCGAGATTATCGAAGAGTCTGAAGGTGAAGTTGCCGGCATTAAGTCCGTCACCATCAAGATCATCGGTGACTACGCCTACGGCTGGCTGCGTACTGAAACCGGCGTTCACCGCCTGGTGCGTAAGAGTCCGTTTGACTCCGGTGGCCGTCGCCACACCTCCTTCAGCTCCGCGTTTGTCTACCCGGAAGTGGATGAAGATATCGATATCGACATCAACCCGGCGGACCTGCGTATTGACGTGTACCGCGCATCCGGCGCGGGTGGTCAGCACGTTAACCGTACGGAATCTGCGGTGCGTATTACCCACATTCCAACCGGGCTGGTCACACAGTGCCAGAACGACCGTTCCCAGCATAAGAACAAAGACCAGGCCATGAAGCAGATGAAAGCGAAGCTTTATGAGCTGGAGATGCAGAAGAAAAATGCTGAGAAACAGGCGATGGAAGACAACAAGTCCGACATCGGCTGGGGCAGCCAGATCCGTTCTTACGTCCTTGATGACTCCCGCATCAAAGACCTGCGTACCGGGGTTGAAACCCGTAACACGCAGGCGGTGCTGGACGGCAGCCTGGACCAATTTATCGAAGCAAGTTTGAAAGCAGGGTTATGAGGAACCAACATGTCTGAACAACAAGCACAGGGCGCTGACGCGGTAGTCGATCTTAACAACGAACTGAAAACCCGCCGCGAGAAGCTGGCAGCGCTGCGCGAGCAGGGCGTGCCGTTCCCGAACGATTTTCGTCGTGACCATACCTCAGACCAACTGCACGCTGACTTCGACGGTAAAGAGAACGAAGAGCTTGAAGCGCTGAACGTTGAAGTGTCCGTGGCTGGCCGTATGATGACCCGTCGTATCATGGGTAAGGCGTCCTTCGTGACCTTGCAGGACGTTGGCGGCCGCATTCAGCTGTACGTCTCCCGTGACGACCTGCCGGAAGGCATCTACAACGAGCAGTTCAAGAAGTGGGACCTGGGCGATATCCTGGGCGCAAAAGGTAAACTGTTCAAAACCAAGACCGGTGAACTGTCTATCCACTGCACCGAGCTGCGTCTGCTGACCAAAGCCCTGCGCCCGCTGCCGGACAAGTTCCACGGTTTGCAGGATCAGGAAGCGCGCTATCGTCAGCGCTACCTGGACCTCATCTCTAACGATGAATCCCGTAAGACCTTCAAAATTCGCTCCCAGATCATGGCCGGTATTCGCCAGTTCATGGTTAACCGCGACTTTATGGAAGTGGAAACCCCGATGATGCAGGTGATCCCTGGCGGCGCATCTGCCCGTCCGTTCATCACCCATCACAATGCCCTGGATCTCGACATGTACCTGCGTATCGCGCCGGAACTGTACCTGAAGCGTCTGGTGGTAGGTGGTTTCGACCGCGTGTTTGAGATCAACCGTAACTTCCGTAACGAAGGCATCTCCGTGCGCCATAACCCAGAGTTCACCATGATGGAACTCTACATGGCGTATGCGGATTACAAAGATCTGATCGAGCTGACCGAATCCCTGTTCCGCACCCTGGCGCAGGATATTCTGGGCACCACCGAAGTGCCTTACGGTGAAGAAGTGTTCGACTTCGGCAAGCCATTCGAAAAACTGACCATGCGCGAAGCGATCAAGAGATACCGTCCGGAAACCGAGATGGCGGATCTGGATAACTTTGACTCTGCGAAAGCGATCGCCGAAAGCATCGGTATCAAGGTTGAGAAGAGCTGGGGTCTGGGCCGTATCGTGACCGAGATCTTCGAAGAAGTGGCAGAAGCGCACCTGATTCAGCCGACCTTCATCACCGAATACCCGGCGGAAGTGTCTCCGCTGGCGCGTCGTAATGACGAGAACCCGGAAATCACTGACCGCTTCGAATTCTTCATCGGTGGCCGCGAAATCGGCAACGGCTTCAGCGAGCTGAACGATGCAGAAGATCAGGCGCAGCGCTTCCAGGATCAGGTTAATGCGAAAGCGGCAGGCGACGACGAAGCGATGTTCTTCGACGAAGACTACGTAACCGCGCTGGAACACGGCCTGCCGCCGACGGCTGGCCTGGGTATTGGTATCGACCGTATGGTTATGCTGTTCACCAACAGCCACACCATCCGCGACGTGATCCTGTTCCCGGCGATGCGTCCGGTGAAATAAGCCGCTAAGATGTAAAAAAAGCCCCGCGCGTATTTCGCCGGGGCTTTTTTATTGCGCGGCGAAGGCGCTGAGTTCTTCGCGCGCGGCCGTCGCTTCCAGCACCATCCACGGGCTGAACGCCCACGGCGTGGCGTCCAGCGCGCGGAATAGCGCGTCCAGCTCCACCCACTGATACTCCATCACTTCGTCGCTATTGATTGCGAGGGTATTCGTGACGCGGGCCGCGTAGACCGGGCAAATCTCATTTTCAACGATCCCGGACGGGTCGGCTTCGCGATAGCGGAACGCCGGGGCAACGGGAGTGATGTCGGTGATTTCGGCGCCGATTTCAAAGCGGCAGCGGCGGATAATCGCCTGCTCCGTCGCTTCGTCGGTCTGTGGATGACCGCAAACGGAGTTCGTCCACACGCCAGGCCAGGCTTTTTTACTTAAGGCGCGCCGGGTAATCAGACATTCTCCGTTAGCGTTAAACAGCCACGAAGAGAAAGCCAGGTGTAGCGGGGTGTGTGTCGTGTGCGCGGCGTACTTCTCCTGAGTGCCAATCACCTTTCCCTGGTCATTTACCAAAATAACGTGTTCTTGAATACTCATTGATGCTCCAGTGCCAAAATGCCAAATGGTTCAGCACCATCAGCAGAATTATTATACTGCATTCTTGTGCGAACGGTTTGGCCCACAGAGCGGAAAAGGGCATGACCGGCATCAGTTTGGGCTGCTATCATAGTGCGCCATTCACGCTGACCGAGGAGCTGTTTTGTTTGCAGGAAGCCTGACGAGAAACCCGATCATTGCCGTTTTCTGCCTGACGCTGACGCTACTTGTAGCGGGATGCTCGGGGAGTAAATCGTCGGATATGGGCAGTTATTCCGGTGCCGTCTATACCGTTAAGCGCGGAGACACGCTCTACCGCATCTCACGTGCCACAGGGACCAGCGTGAAGGAGCTGGCGCGCCTGAATAACATCTCTCCACCGTATACCATTGAGATAGGGCAGAAGCTCAAGGTTAACGGCGGTTCCTCCTCAGGGAAAAAATCCTCAACGCGCAAAACGGCCAAAGTCACACCATCCTACCAGGTACCAAAATCCTCCTGGCCGCCGGTTGGTCAGCGCTGCTGGATCTGGCCTGCCAGCGGAAAAGTGGTGGCGCCGTACTCGCTCTCGGAAGGGGGCAACAAAGGCATTGATATCGCAGCTGCGCGCGGCACGCCGGTTTACGCGTCGGGAGCCGGGAAGGTGGTGTATGTCGGTAATCAGCTGCGCGGTTATGGCAACCTGATCATGATTAAGCATGGTGAGGACTACATTACGGCCTATGCGCATAACGACACGATGCTGGTCAACAACGGTCAGAACGTAAAGGCGGGGCAGAAGATTGCGACCATGGGCAGTACCGGGACGGATACGGTGAAGCTGCACTTCCAGATCCGCTATAAGGCCACGGCCATCGATCCGCAGCGTTATCTTCCAGCGCAGGGTAGCAAACCAAAGTGCTAAGTGATTAGATTATCGCCAGTTAGCTGTGAAGAGGCTTGTATGCAGAAGCGTAAGGTCTATAATGCCTTACGCACCTCAAAGCGGGCGTAGTTCAATGGTAGAACGAGAGCTTCCCAAGCTCTATACGAGGGTTCGATTCCCTTCGCCCGCTCCAGAATTTCCTCAAGTAGAACCGTTCGAAAAACTCTCTATTTCAGTACGTTGCTCAGTAGCGTTGACTATCCTGTACTGGCGTACCTGCTTCCCCCTTTCGTTCATTGTTATGATTGGTTATCGACATAACACGGTGAGTTGCACATTTCCTGTACCCTGGATACCCTGAGATTAATCCTAATAACTCAAGGGTGAGTATGGCTAGCGGGAAGAGAAAGAATCAAAAGGAATCGCCTGAAGAAGAGTTAGATCGCCTGCTGGATGAGCTTGAACTCACACCGGAGCAACGGGAGTTTATCGAATCCATGCGAGAGGATAAGAGCGATCCCAGTAGTGAGTAACGCTTGTCTTAAGCCGAACGAGTACAAACGGCATTTTAAGACATTCTTCTCCAGGTGCAGGCAGAGTCGCGGTGCCTTTGTTCCGGCTGTCGCTGGAGTGTCATAAATATAAATACGCACGCGCATAATTTAAAATTAAACCCTCTTCCTTTTTACGTCATCAGGCGCCCCTGTTATATCTGTCGGCAAATTTTTTATTTCCCGGATCGCAGATGAAAACACGACTCCTCCTGTGCGCTGGCGTATTAGCCGCCTCCAGTGCCCATGCCAGCGCCCTCTATTTTTATGAAGCAGGCACCGAAGATACCGCGCTTGCCGGCGCAGGGCAGGCCGCTCGTGCGCAGGATGCCTCGACAATTATGACCAACCCTGCCGGCATGACGCGGTTACCGGACCATATGGTCACCGGTGGGTTACAGGTTATGGACGGCTCCATCGATAACCAGCTGGATAACGATAACGATCAAAGCCCCGGCGACGTGATGAAAACCATCCCAAATGCCAGCGCCTTTTATAGCCAGAAGGTGACCGATAATCTCTATGCCGGGGTCGGGCTTTACGGTAATTACGGCCTGGGGATCGACTATGGCAGCTGGACGGGCGACAGGCTGATCAAAAAGAGCACCATGGTGGCCATGACGCTCAGCCCCTCGCTGGCCTATAAGCTTAACGACCGTCTCTCGATTGGTGCGTCTGCCAACGTTAACTATGGTTATTTCTCGCTGACCCGCAACGTTAACGATGATGACTATCGGCAACGCGATGAAGACCTGGCCATGAGCTATCGGCTTGGGCTGCTGATGCAGCTGACTGACCAGACGCGAGCCGGTATGACCTGGAACAGCGAAACGGACTACAGCTTCAATATTGACGGCAAAGCGCGTCTACAGAACGGCACCTACGACCTGCCGGTGTCGGCGCAAATCAGCGCGCCGCAGCAAATCATGCTCAGCCTGGTGCATGATATAAATCCGCGGTGGTCGGTTATGGGCGATCTCGGCTGGCAGGACTGGAGCCGGTTCGGCGCGCCGCAAATTGTTGTCGGGGACCAGCAGCTGCACAACGTCAGCCGTCTCAAGGACACGTGGCATGGCGCGGTGGGCGTGCAGTATCGTCCAACGCCTCAGTGGCGACTGAATGCCGGCGTGGCGTTCGACAGCTCGCCGTATGAAAGCCAGAGTGATGTGGCCTTAACCTTACCTACCGGCGATGAGTGGCGATTTGGCACGGGAGCCCAGTATCAGATCACCCCGGCCAGCAATATGGGTGTTGCCGTTTCGTATCTTCATATGCAGTCCTCGCATGTGAAATCGCCGACGGCGTTTGCCGGAAGTTACGACCATCCTTATCTCTGGTTTGCCAGCGTCAACTACAGCTATCAGTTTTGATCGGCTAACCGCTTAAAATATATGGTCTATACTCGCAGATATTCACTGTCAGAAGGTTGTACCATGCATATTTTACCGCCTGTTCGACCCGAAAAATCCATCGAACGACTGACCGCTATCCTTGAGCCGATAGCGGAGAAAGTGCAGGTTGTCCCGCGCAAGCGACTCACGTGGTTACGGAAAGGGAAGCAGCAGATGTATCTCTTTCTGAAAGGGGAACTGTCCCTGCTGCGGGCCTCGGATGGACTGGTGGTAGTAACCGTTTACGAGCCGCATTTGTTTGGTATCGCAGAGATGATCCAGCCTACCCAGGGGCATTTTCTGCGGGCCGAGAGGACGTCGACCATTTTACGTCTCGATGCGGACAAGGCGGCAGCGTTGTTTCGTGCCGAGGGCGTCTGGGAGGATGTTGCGGCGCTGCTCTCATACCACACGGCCTATTTGATATTCCGTGATGCGCAGGTACTACAGCAGCGTACCTATTCGGTTATTCGTAACCACCTTCAGGAAATGATTTTATTACCTGAAGAGATGCGTTTACGAACCACGATTCTGGAATATATTCAGGATCGAACGCTGCTCTCTCGCAGCAGTATACTCAATGTATTATCCGCCCTTAAGCAGGGAGAGTATATCTCCTTCAGGCGCGGTGGATATCTGCTGGAAGTCAGGCATTTACCTGAATCATTCTAGAGAAAGTTTAAAATTAAACAGAAATAGAATTAACGAGGCTGTTCATTTTCTATATCGTTTGCTTTCTAAATTTTATTTTATCACGTAAACGGTATATTTATGAAAAAGACAGTTATCGCATTGATTATGGTAAATGCGTTTACCGCCACTTCAGCGTTAGCCGCCGCGGATGCGGGCACCTGGTACGGCGGAGCAAAATTCGGCTGGTCTCACTATTTTGATACCAGTACGGGTTCAAAAGCATTTGATAACAATAATTCCGACCACTTCGATTTTGACCATGATAATGTCGGCGGAGGTGTTTATACGGGGTATCAGATTACCCCATGGCTTGCGGTAGAAGGCGGTTATGACTATTTAGGAAATATGCAGATCAAGGGTCAACATAGCGCAGGGGCGCAAATGAAGACTCAGGGCCTGCAAATGTCTCTGAAGGCGAGTTACGCCCTGACCAATGACTGGGATATTTATGGCCGTGCCGGTGCGATGGGCTATCGCGCTGAATCCGATGTAAGTGGTCACAATCGCTTTGAAACCGGCGTGCGCCCGCTTGCAGCCGTAGGTACTGAATACGCCTTCAACAAAAACTGGGCGGGTCGTCTGGAGTACCAGTGGGTAAGCAACGTGGGAAATGTTAACCAGATCGGTGTGAGCAGCGACCTGAGTTCCGTCACCGCAGGGCTTAGCTATCGCTTCGGTCAGTACGACTGATGCCCGTGGCATTACTCATAATAAAAACCCGGCTACCGTGTAGCCGGGTTTTTTGCATTCAGCTGGATAATAACGGTTCAAGAATGAGATGAATATTTTGCAGGCCCGTTAAGTTTTTATCTTTCAGGTACTGCTGATTAACCATATCTAATTGTTCCAGTTTGGTCAGCGAGGCATAGACGCGTTGAACCGCACTGTCAGAAACAAAAATTTCTTTTGCGGTTGTGCCCTGAAGATACTGCGATTTTACGCTGCGCGTTAAGTTATCAATCTGCTGTTTATTTTCCTGATAAAGAGACGCGATATGAGAAATCTGTGCCTGCGGCGGTTTCTCTCCCGGCAATACCAGCGGAATTTGCAGATGATTAATCTTTTCAACGTTATCGGGTGGGGAAGAACGACATGCTGTTAATGTGCTCAGGCTTAAGACAGCGAAAAAGAACGGCAGGCTCTTCATCGAATCACTCCGGAAAAATAATGGGACTCAGCATTATCCCTGAAGGCTACAGCGACGAAAGGTTAACCTTGTTTATTTATAAACGTTATTTCCTTAGGTAAAAGAAAAGTCCGGTGATAGCCTCCTTTCCCCCCTGTACCGCCAGCGTGAATATGTCTCCTCGAGGAAGTATGAAATTTAAAACTCTCGTTAGTGCGATGGCCGTTGCTGGTCTGCTCCTGGCCTCGTTGGTCTCATTGCCTGTCCTGGCACAAAAGGACGTAAAGGAGGCAACTGCCCGTACGAAGGAAATGAATGATGCACTTTATGGTCAGTTGCCCTTCTTTAATAAAACCGATTTCCGCAATGCGCATAAAGACTTTATCGCCCCGCTGCCGCCTGCGGTGATTAAAGATGAAAAAGGCGCCGTTATCTGGAACCCCCGGCAATATGCTTTTATCAAAGAAGGGCAAAAAGCACCTGATACCGTCAACCCGAGCCTGTGGCGTCAGGCGCAGCTGAATAATATCGGTGGTCTGTTTGAGGTCACAGAAGGCGTCTACCAGATCCGCAACCTCGATCTGTCGAATATGACGATCGTAGAGGGGAAAGAGGGGATCACGGTTATCGATCCGCTGGTGTCTGCTGAAACTGCCAAAGCGGGCATGGATCTTTACGCCAAAAATCGCGGCAAACGTCCGGTTGTTGCCGTTATTTATACCCATAGCCACGTCGATCACTATGGCGGCGTGCGTGGCGTAGTGGATGAAGCCGAGGTGACGTCCGGCAAGGTGAAAGTCTATGCCCCAGCCGGTTTTATGGAAGAGGCGGTATCGGAAAATATCATGGCCGGGAATGCCATGAGCCGGCGTGCCAGCTATATCCACGGAAACCTGCTGAAGCCCGGCGTGAAGGGGCAGGTGGGGGCGGGTCTGGGGACCACCACCTCAGCAGGCACGGTGACGCTCATCGCGCCCACTCGCACTATTGTCGTAGACGGGCAGAAAGAGGTTATAGACGGTCTCACCTATGACTTTATGCTGGCGCCGGGCTCGGAAGCGCCTGCGGAAATGCTCTGGTATATAGAAGAGAAAAAGCTGATTGAAGCCGCAGAGAACGTCACCCACACGTTGCACAATACTTACTCGCTGCGCGGGGCGAAAATACACGATCCGCTGGCATGGTCAAAGTACATCAATAACGCCATCGATCGTTGGGGTGATAAAGCGGACATCATCATCGCGCAGCACCACTGGCCCACGTGGGGTAACAAAAAAGTGGTGAAGCTGATGAAGAGCCAGCGTGATATCTACCGCTATATTAACGACCAGACGCTAAGGCTGGCGAATAAAGGGCTGACGCGGGATGAAATAGCCGCTAATTTCGCCCTGCCTTACGGGCTGGCAAAATCCTGGGCAGGCCGCGGCTACTACGGCTCGGTAAGCAACAATGTCAAAGCCACCTATGTCTACTATCTTGGCTGGTTCGACGGCAATCCGGCGACGCTCGATGAACTGCCGCCGGTCGAGGCGGCGAAAAGGTATGTCGATTACATGGGGGGAGCCAGCGCGATCCTTGAAAAAGCCCGTATTGATTACGCCAGGGGGAATTACCGCTGGGTGGCGCAGGTGGTCAGTAAAGTCGTCTTCGCCGATCCCAATAATAAAGCGGCGCGCGAACTGGAAGCCGACGCGCTTGAACAGCTGGGATACCAGGCCGAGTCAGGGCCGTGGCGTAACGCCTACCTCACCGGCGCGCAGGAGCTGCGCCACGGCGTGAAGAAAATGCCGACGCCCAAAACCGCCAGCCCGGATGCGGTCCGCGCCATGTCGACGGAGATGATTTTCGATTATTTCGGCGTTCACCTTAACGGCGTCAGGGCAGCGAATATCAGCGGCATTTTTAACGTTGATTTAGGCCGCGAGGGCGGCAAGTATAAGCTGGAGCTGGAAAATGGCGTGCTAAACCATAGCGCCAACGCTCAGGCAGAAGATCCGGATGCGACCATAACGCTCAGCCGGGAAACGCTAAACAAAATCATTCTTAAAGAAACCACGCTGAAAAAGGCGCAACAGGCAGGTGAGGTGACGATCGTCGGCAATGCCGCGAAGGTGGATGACATGCTGCGCTGCATGGAAAGCTTCCGTTTCTGGTTTACTCTCGTTACCCCTTGAACGTAAAAAAGGCTGCTTTCGCAGCCTTTTAGCATTCGCATGCAATAATTTGCCGGGTGGCGGCTTCGCCTTGATCGTTAAATGACGCCATCCCCGCCGTCTGAACACCATACCTGGCCGGATGTGTATGAACACTCATCCGAGGCAAGCGTGACGTACAGCGGCGCGATTTCGACGGGCTGACCCGGACGCCCCAGCGGGGTGCTCTCGCCAAAGTGTTTCACTTTTTCCTGCGGCTGACCGCCGCTGGGCTGGAGCACGGTCCAGTAAGGTCCGGGCGCTACCGCGTTAACGTGTATCCCTTTCGGCCCCAGCTGCTTCGCCAGCGCTTTGGTGAACACCGCGAGGCAGGCTTTGGTCTGCGCATAGTCAAGCAGTACGGCGCTCGGTTTTACCGCCTGTACGGATGAGGTGTTGATAATGGACGCGGGGGCCTTCAGGTGGCGTAGCGCCGCCTTGGTGATCCAGAAAGGCGCGTAAACGTTGGTTTTAAAGGTCGCGTCAAAATCTTCCGTGGTCAGCTCTTCGAGCGACTCGCGGTACTGCTGGCGGCCAGCGTTATTCACCAGAATGTCCAGCCCGCCCAGCTTGCTGACGGCCTGCTCCACGAGGTTCTGACAGAAGGTTTCGTCCCGTACGTCGCCCGGCAGCGCGACGGCGTTGCGCCCTTCGGCTTTAATCAGGGCAATCACCTCGGCTGCGTCTTCTTCCTCTTCCGGCAGGTAGTTGATCGCCACGTCTGCCCCTTCGCGGGCATAGGCAATGGCTACCGCGCGCCCGATGCCGGAGTCACCCCCGGTGATAAGCGCTTTTTTACCGGTAAGCCGGCCATGCCCTTTGTAGCTTGTCTCGCCGTGATCGGGAACAGGGTCCATTTCAGAGGCCAGGCCCGGTGGCGTCTGGGGCTGTTCCGGGAAAGGGGGCGTTGGGTAAGCGTTCGTACGTTGTTCATTATCACTCATAGCTAACTCCTTGTTAGGGGTGAGATTTGATGGATAGGTACAGCGTTAACGCTTCGCTGAATTATTTTTGCAGGTGGCTGACCCGCACGACGGGCGGTGATGATTTTTTATCGAGCGAGCCGCTAATACTGATCATGTTGTCAGGCTCCACGGTTCTGTCATCAAATACGGCTTTCGGAATAACAACATCTATTTTCCCGGTTTTATCCTGGAATACGTATTTATCGTCCTTCCCGTCAATAAGGTTGCCGCGCAGTGAAATAGAGGCGCCGTCATGCATCTCTTTCGCCTGAGTTATCGTCATAATGCGCGCATCATCAGTACCACGATAACCGCTGTCCAGCGCATGCGGTGGCGGGGGCGCTTCACCCTTTTGTAACCCGCCGTTATTATCTGCCCATGCAGAAGGGATAATTAATATTAACAAAGCTGTAATGGCTGATAATTTCATCTGATATCCTTCATTTTGCATGTCTTGACTTATTAAGTATTGTTGCTATTCCTTTATGTGGCAAATGTGATAAGTCTTAAAAGCATTTGCGTAGAAAAATCATAAATTTCGGCAATTAAGCGAAACGGTGACGAAAGCCATGGAACCTGAAAATGAAAAAGTGCCCGGGATAAAAGAGAGTAATCGTTTACTGACGTTTGAGTATGCATTTCGTCAGGTTGGTTTTATTGTCCTGTTAGCTATTATCGTGGCCGCGATCGCCGGCCTGTTTTCCAGCGGCGCGCTCAGCGACGTGGAGAAAACAAACGAAGCAAAATCCCTGAATCTGAGCTATGAGCTCTTCGGCCGCCGCCAAACCGAATCGCGGATGGCGCTCACCTTCCCGGTAAAAGCTGAGGGCAAATACACCCTCAGCCTGACCAGCGAAAGCAGCGACGTGTATGAGCCAGGCAGCGTCTGGCCGCAGCCGGACAGCATGTACAGCCGTGGGAATACCCTGTTTCTTGTCTACGATAACTTAAAACAGAGCGATAAGTTCACCGTCTTGCTGTTCATCACGCCGACAAAAGCAGGGAAATGGACAAACAGTATCCGCGTAAACAACGAGCCAGAGATCCGCTTCTGGCAGTTTATTTACCCCTAGGAGTCGAATATGGACATGGTTTTTCGTGCCCTGGCAATATACCTGTTTCTGGTGATCGTGTTTAAAGTCGCCGGGCGGCGCGCCCTGCTGCAAATGACCAGCTTTGACCTTATTTTGCTCTTAATTATCAGTGAGGCGACACAGCAGGCGCTACTGGGCGAAGATTTTTCCGTTACCGGGGCGATGATTACAATAACAACGCTGGTGGTGGTGGATATTATTTTTGGCCTAATGAAAAAATATTCTTCCTCCGTTGAGAATGTTCTCGATGGCACGCCGGTAATATTGGTAGAGAATGGTGTTCCCATCGCGGATAAACTGAAAAAAGTCGATGTATCCTGCGATGATATATTGGTTTCAGCACGCCAGAATCACGGCATAACGGAATTAAAAGATATTAAGTACGCAATCCTTGAGCGTAACGGCCATATTTCGATTATTCCTGAAGAAAATTAATTAAGGGGCACATCCATGAGCAACCTTATTCACGATAACAACACGACCATCAGCGAGCTGACGAAAAAGCTCGCCACAACGCTCACAGACAGAGGGCTGCGTATGACCACGGCAGAGTCCTGTACCGGCGGTAATCTGGCGGTGGCGCTCTGTGCAGAAGAAAACACCGCAGAGTTTTATGACGTGGGCATGGTGGTATTCAGCGACGAAGCGAAGGAGCGGATCCTGGGCGTTAACCACGACACGATTGAACGGTTCACCGCCGTCAGCGAGCAGACGGTGACCGAGATGGCTGCGAAAATTCGCGATATTGCCGAGGCGGATATCGGCGTTGCCATCAGCGGTTATGCGGGGCCGGAAGGCGGAGACGATGGCACCGCAGCCGGTACGGTCTGCTTCGGCTGGAATATTTGCGGGCAGACGGAAACCCGCACCGTGCTTTTTTCCGGGGAATGTCAGGATGTGGTGGAAAAAGCGGTGCGTTATTCGCTGTCTGAACTGATCGAAATACTTTCCGGCTGGGATAACGTCTGAAACAAGGGGAATGGCTATGGCTGTCATCGTAATTACCGGCGGTACGGCGGGCGTGGGGAAAGCCACGGCGCTGCACTTTGCTAAAGCGGGCTACGACGTGGGCATTATTGCCCGCGATGAGCAGAGCCTGCGCTCCACGGAAGAGGAGTTACGCCGTTTCGGGATCAACGCGTGTGCCGTTCAGGCCGACGTGGCGGACAGCAAGGCGGTGACCGAGGCTGCCAACGAGATTGAATACCGGCTAGGGGCCATTGACGTGTGGGTGAATAACGCCATGGGCGGGATGCTGGCGCCGTTTCGCACCATGTCCCCTGACGAGTTTCGCCGCGTCACCGAGGTGACCTATCTGGGCTATGTTAACGGCACACGCGCCGCGCTGGAGTTAATGGCTCCTCGTGACCGGGGAACGATTATTCAGGTTGGCTCCGCGCTGGCCTACCGCTCCATTCCCTTGCAGTCAGCCTACTGTGGGGCGAAGGCCGCGATCCGCGGGTTTACCGACGCCGTGCGCACCGAGCTGATGCATGAAAACAGCCGGGTGCAGATCTCCATGGTACAGATGCCGGGCCTCAACACGCCGCAGTTCGAGTGGGCGAGGAATAAATTTGCCTGGGCTATGCGACCGGTTCCCCCCGTGTTTCAGCCGGAAGTGGCTGCCAGCGCGATTTTCAAGGTAGCTCAAAAACCGGTGCGGGAGCTGTGGGTGGGCAGCAGCACGATCCAGTCAATTGTCGGGCAATTCCTTTTCCCCGGTTTTCTGGACCGGCTGATGGTCAAAAAAGCCTGGGAAGGGCAGATGACCGATACGCTGAATGTGGACGATCGCCAGGACTATCTGGATCGGCCGATTAACGATCTGCATAAAATCCACGGGCACTTCACCAACGAAGCAAAAGAGCGCGCCACCAGCGTCACCTCCGGTATGCCGGGGAAAGTGCTGCTCGGATCCCTTGCCGTCACGGGCGCGATCGTGGCTCGTCTGCTGCTCTCCCGGAGACGCTAATCAGCGCAACGCGGTACGATCGGTCCAGAACCAGCGGTAGCCGTAGCCGCTGAGGTTAAGCTCAACGGTTTTACCGCAAATCAGCGCGTCGTCGTAGCGTTTGTCTGCCAGGCAGGCGGTCCAGGTGGCGTGTCGGATCCCTCTGGCGGTAAAATTAACGGGCTTATCGCTGAAGTTAACGAAGGTCAGGATGCTGCGCGTATCGGTTTCGTAATAGATCCCCAGCACCGCATCGCTGTCGATAGTGATGAGGCGAAACGGCGCGACGCCGATTTCAGGGAACTCGGAGCGCGTATTGGCGATGTCGATAATGCGGTGCAGAAGCGAGCTGCGGTGCAACAGGGAGTCCGCCACGTTGATTTTCTGGTAGCGGTACGGACCGTGGTCGATTATCGGGGCGATAAAGGTATCCGGGTCGGCATCTGAGAAGCCGCCGCCTTGCGATCCGGCCCACTGCATCGGAGTGCGGACGGCGTAACGCTCTTCCAGATCCAAATCATCCCCCATGCCAATCTCATCCCCGTAGCGCATGACCGGTACGCCCGGCAGTGAAAATAAGACCGCATGGCAAAAGGCCAGCCGCTTTCGATCGCCATTAAGCATCGGCGCCAGACGGCGGCGGATCCCACGCTGATACACGCTCATCTCTTCATCCGGGGCAAAGGCATCAACGACGGTCTGCTTCGCTTTTTTCCCTATCCCTTCCAGGTCCAGCTCATCATGATTGCGCAGCCAGTTGGCGAAACAGCAGGAGTCTGGCGGCACAATCATCTTCTTTACCGCGTTGCGCAGCGGTCGCGCGCTTTTCTCCGCAAGGCTCACGTAGAAGTACTTATTGAGCCAGAAATTCAGCACCAGATTCAGCCGATCGTTCTGCCCAAAATACGCTTTGTAGGCTTCGACCTCCACGTCGACTTCGCCGAGCAGGATCGCGTCCGGGTTACGCTGCTCGATAAGACGCCGCAGGTGTTCCAGGATCCACAGCCCGCGTTTTTCATCCCCACGTCCGGCCTGTTTTGTCAGGTGCGACGCCGCATCCAGACGAAAGCCCGACACCCCGAGCTTTAGCCAGAAGATGATGATGTTCTCAACTTCCTTCAGCACCGCAGGGGAAGCCAGATTAAGATCCGGCTCGTGGCGATAGAACATATGCCGGTAGTATTGCCCCGCCTCGTCGTCCCATGTCCAGACGCTCTTTTCCACGCCAGGGAACATTGGGGGCGTATCGTCCTCGTCCGTGTCGGACCAGAGGTAATAGTCCCGGTAGGGTGACTGCGGGTTGCGGCGGGCCTGCTGAAACCAGGGGTGCGCATCCGAGGTATGCTGGATCAGCAGTTCAATAATGACCTTCATCCCCAGCTCCCGCGCCTGCTCAATGAAGGCGATAATATCGTTGAGCTTGCCGAAGCGGGGATCGACCTGCAAATGGTCGCTCACGTCATAGCCTTCATCGAGAAAAGGCGTGAGGTAAAACGGGGTGATCCAGATAACCGTCGCGCCCATCCGGCGAATGTAGCGCAGCTTCGCGGCGATCCCGGCGATGTCGCCGCAGCCATCGCCGTTAAGATCGTAAAACAGGGCGGTATCAATCTGGTAAATAATGGCGCGTGTATGCCAGCCTGCCATAGCAATCCTTAGTGATAACCTTCGGTATCAGACACTTTGCCCCGGAAGACGTAGTAGCTCCAGGCGGTGTAAACCAGGATCACCGGAACGATGAGCAGCGTGCCAATCAGCATAAACAGCTGGCTGGCAGGCGGCGCAGAGGCTTCCCACAGGGTAATGTGCGGCGGAATAATGTGTGGCCACAGGCTGATGCCCAGCCCGCTAAAGCCGAGAAAGATTAAGCCCAGCGTCAGCAGGAACGGGCGGGCGTGGCTGTCGGGATTGCGCGTCAGCCGCCAGATCCACAGGCTGAATACCGCCACCAGTACAGGGACCGGCAGGAACCAGAAGAAGTTGGGCAGAGTGAACCAGCGCTCGGCGACAAACTGCCAGCCGAGTGGCGTCCAGATGCTCACCACCGCAATGACGGCGATCAGCGCCAGCAGCACGTGTCGGGTCAGCTCGCGCATCCGGTTTTGCAGCGCCCCTTCGCTTTTCATGATTAGCCACGTGGTGGCCAGCAGGGTATAGGCGACAATTAAGCCCAGCCCGCAGAACAGGTTAAACGGCGTGAACCAGTCCAGCGAGGAACCAACAAAGCGTCGCCCTTCGACATCAAAGCCGTTGATCATCGCGCCGACCACGATCCCCTGGCTGAAGGTCGCGAGCAGAGACCCGCCAGCAAAGGAGTAGTCCCAGAACTTGCGGTGGGAGGGGGTTGCCTTGAAGCGAAACTCAAACGCGACGCCGCGGAAAATCAGCCCGATCAGCATGGCCGTCAGCGGGATGGTCAGAGCATCAATAATCACCGCGTAGGCCAGCGGGAACGCGCCGAACAGCCCCGCGCCGCCGAGAACCAGCCAGGTTTCATTTCCGTCCCAGACCGGGGCGACGCTGTTCACCATCACGTCGCGCTCTTTGGCATCTCCCACAAAGCTGAACAGCATGCCGATACCGAGATCGAAGCCGTCCATGATGATGTACATCAGCGTGGCGAAGACAATAATGGCAAACCAGATGACCGGGATATCGACGCCCATCAGATCTTCTCCTCTTCCGGAACGGACTCGGCGGCGGACAGCGGACGGGCAGGGGTGCCCGACGTGTTAGACGTCAGCGTGCCGACAGGCTGCGGCCCTTTCTTAATTAACCGGGCGAGATACACATAGCCCACGCCAAACACCGAACAGTAAACCACGATAAAGGCCAGCAGGCTGATGCTCATCTGCAACGTGCTGTGCAGAGACACCGCATCTATCGTGCGCAGATAGCCGTAGACGACCCACGGCTGACGGCCTACCTCGGTGGTGACCCATCCGGCGAGCAGCGCGAGCAGTCCGGCTGGCCCCATGCAGAGGGCAAACCAGTGGAATGGCCGGGAGTGGTAAAGCCGACGGCGATAGCGCAGCCAGACGCTCAGCACGCCAAGCGTAATCATCAGCAGGCCCATGCCGACCATAATGCGGAAGGACCAGAAGACGATGAGCGAGTTCGGACGGTCCTCTTTCGGGAAATCTTTCAGCGCAGGCACCTGTTTATCCAGGCTGTGCGTCAGGATCAGGCTGCCGAGGGCCGGAATTTCAAGCCCGTATTTGGTGCGCTCTTCTTCCATATCCGGTACGCCAAACAGCAGCAGCGGGGTGGCCTCGCCCGGCGGGTTTTCCCAGTGGCCTTCAATCGCGGCGATTTTGGCCGGCTGATGCTCAAGCGTATTCAGTCCGTGCATATCCCCGACCACGGCCTGAATGGGCGCGACCAGCAGCGCCATCCACATGGCCATGGAGAACATCTTGCGGATCGCGGGCGTATCGTTACCGCGCAGGAGATGCCACGCCCCGGACGCGCCCACAAACAAGGCGCTGCACAGGAAGGCGGCAATGGACATATGGATCAGGCGGTAAGGGAAAGAGGGGTTAAAGATGATGGCCAGCCAGTCTTCGGGAATAACCTGTCCGTTCTGGATACTGAAGCCCTGCGGGGTGTGCATCCAGCTGTTGGAGGCGAGGATCCAGAAGGTGGACATCAGCGTGCCCAGCGCCACCATGCAGGTGGCAAAGAAGTGCAGGCCGGGGCCAACCTTGTTCCAGCCGAACAGCATCACGCCCAGGAAACCGGCTTCCAGGAAGAAGGCGGTTAAAACTTCATAGGTGAGAAGGGGGCCGGTTATGCTGCCCGCGAACTGGGAAAAGCCGCTCCAGTTAGTGCCAAACTGGTAAGCCATCACCAGCCCGGAAACCACGCCCATGCCAAAGTTCACGGCGAAAATCTTTAGCCAGAAATGGTATAGCGAGCGCCAGACATCGTTTTTTGTGCGAAGCCACATGCCTTCGAGTACCACCAGATAGCTTGCAAGCCCGATGGTGATCGCAGGGAAGAGAATATGAAAAGAGACGGTAAAGGCGAACTGGATCCTGGCCAGATGAAACGCATCGAGCTCGAACATGCTCCGTACCTCTGGAACTGATAGCGCACATGGTATTGCCAGGCAGCCTCAGGCGGCCTGGCAAAACCGGTTACGGTTTTTTCTTACCCGCACCAAGCTCGGCGCCGGTAAGCGGATCGGCATCAGGATCGGATTTCGTGCGCGCGCACATCGCTTTGACCAGCGTGGCCTGCTCTGTTGTGAGCGTCACGCTTGCGCCACCGTCACCACCATCGACCGCTGGCTGAGGAGATTCCACGTAGTCGAAGTGCTTATCGCTGTTCCAGCTGCCGCGAACTTCTCCCCCCTCAGACATATTGTAGTACTTGTTGGTGTACTCTTCGATCGGCGGCAGTTTACCCGGTGGGAAATTGTTACGGATCGACTGGAGTGCCTTCTCAAACGAGAGCTGGTGCGCTGCCTCACGCGTCATTAGAAACGCCAGCGCATCTTTAACACCCGGATCGTCCGTTACGTTAATCAACCGCTCGTAGATAATCTTGGCGCGCGCCTCTGCGGCTATGTTAGAGCGCAGGTCAGCTGTGGGTTCGCCAATGGTATCTACATAGGCTGCCGTCCAGGGCACGCCTGCGGAGTTGGTCAGCGGCGTGCCGCCACCGTAGAGCAGGGAGGTGATATGACTGTCGTTGCCGTTCTCGGTCATGGACCGGTACAGCTCCGCTTCATTCTCAACGCCTTCCGCCAGCTCACCTTTCGCACCCTTATTCAGCATACCCACAAGGGTGCCGATAATTTCCAGGTGGCTTAACTCCTCGGTCGCGATATCCATCAGCATATCTTTACGACCGGGATCGTCGTCGCTCAGTCCCTGCGTAAAGTAACGACATGCCGCGGCAAGTTCGCCCTGTGGCCCGCCAAATTGCTCAAGCAGCAGGTTGGCCAGGCCCGGATTCGGTTCGGCTACGCGGACCGTGTATTGCAGCTGTTTTACGTGTCGAAACATAGGTTCTCCCTCTTCCGTTATTTTTTCGCTTCAACGCCGTCCGCGTCGGAACGCAGCAGGAACTGTTCCGTCGTCTGAGGGATATGTTGAATCAGCCAGTCCGCCATCTGGCGCTCTTCTTCCAGAATGGACTCAATGGCAGGAATGGAGGCGGTATCGCCCGCTTTCCTGGCCGCAGCCAGCAGGGAGGTGTAGCAGGCAATTTCAAACTGCTCAAAAACGTAGCCGCTGATAGAGCCTTTAACAATTTCATCGGAAGGGAACATGCCGCCAATGGACTGGCCAAGTGCCGCCATTTTGCTCATCGAGTCTTTGATGACCGAACGGGAAATATCGTTGCGGTCGAGAATTTCTTCCAGCACGGTAATTTGATGTTTAGTCTCATTAACGTGTTGTTCAATTCGTGCACGTAAGTCGGGATAATTATCAATACGGCTGGCCATTGATTCCAGCATTGATTCGGCTTGCTTTTCCATCGCATGGGCATCGCGTAGCCAATCATGGTAGTGTTCTACATGATTCATAATTAACTCCTGGTAGTTTATATTCTGGTTAATTTTTGGTGCTGATGCTCATCAAATTAGTATTTATCCTTTCTGGGCTTTTTGATTAATATTGCCGACAGCCAGATCGGTTAATTTGAGATCGGTTTCTTTTTCTTCTTCCAGCGTTTCGGCAAGAAGTTTAACGGCTTTTTTATAGCCTAATTGTTCTGCCAGGGTGGCCAGGGTGCCGTAGCTGGCAATTTCGTAGTGCTCGACTTTCTGCGCAGCGGCAATTAAGGCGGCATCACGAACTTCATTTTTCTCTGTGCTCTCAATCACTTCGTTGGCTTCTTCAATTAAGCCTTCCATCGCAACGCATTTCATGCGCTTCAGCTTGAGGCCAGATTCCTGCTCAATAATCTGATCGATACGTTCGATCTGTCCCTGCGTCTCTTCGAGGTGAGCCGTGAACGCGGCGCTCAGCTTCTCGCTGGATGCGGCGCGGGCTAATTTGCTTAGTGCGCGGGTCAGCTGCTTCTCAGCGCTGTAGGTGTCGGATAACAGGTGTATAAATACATCTTCAACACTTTTCATATTCATATATTCGCTCCAGTGAAATAAAGGGAAGGTACTGCGAGCCGACGGGCCCGCAGCATGCTCTCGGTATATTTATAAGAGCTTTAAATAAGATCAGGAGTTATCAGATTTACGGCCTCCGCCGTGACTGTTCTGTCCCCCTTTCTTACCCGCTTCAGATGCGCGTTGCGGATCGTTTTTGAAATTACCGCCGCTGTGCTGGCCGCCTTTACGTCCAGCTTCTGATGCTTTCTCACGGTCTTCAGCGAAATTACCGGAACCACCACGATGTTGCTCTGCCATATATCAACCCTCATGTTGCGTTTATGTCAGGAGATACGATAAGTAATTCGTATCAGTTGTCGTTCAGGAATTAACATTAGTCGTTATGTGAGAAGAGTCAAATTTCCTGTCTGGGTTGTTTTGCGCTATTTCCAGAGGGGCGAGGAAAATACCGCTTCGTTATGGCTTTTGAAAATCGGAAGTAAATCCATTGCTTAGAGGGAAATAACTTGGCTCGTTAGGATTCCGCTTAGCTAATAATCTTAATGTGAACGCGGCGAGAATTATTACAAGAATTGACGTAGCGCAAAAATATATCTTGCTGACCAGCGTCTTTTTATTCGGAATAGTCTTAAGTGAGGAGCGAAATAACGAGCCGAAAACAACGTGTCCGATCGTCGTTTTTGACGTGGTCAGCCGGAACGGGTGAGGGTATGCTGCATTTGTCACCACAATAATTACAGAGGCAATGTCATGGATCAGGAGCTACTGGATGCGGGATACCGGGCCTACACCGGTGAGAAAATCGATGTCTACTTTAACACCGGGATATGCAAACACTCGGGCAACTGCGTGCGCGGCAGCGCGGCGCTGTTCGACCTGAAGCGTAAACCGTGGATCGCACCGGATGAGGTGGATGCAGAAACTGTCGTACGCGTAATTGATACCTGCCCGAGTGGTGCGCTGAAGTACCGCCAAAAATAAGCGAGGAACCATGGATATTCTTGAAGGCCATAACAAGTTTTACGTCAACGACGCCGAAGGCAATCAGGTGGCGGAGATCGTCTTTGTCCCGACCGGCGAGCATTTGAGTATTATCGAGCACACCGATGTGGATCCGAGCCTGAAAGGGCAGGGTGTGGGTAAGCAGCTGGTGGCAAAAGTGGTGGAGAAGATGCGCGGCGAGAGCCGTAAAATTATCCCGCTGTGCCCGTTTGCGAAGCATGAATTTGATAACACGCGGGAGTATGACGATATTCGGGCGTAAAACCGATGCCCGGCATTGCGCCGGGCAGCGTATTCAACCGACAAACATCACCGACACGCACAGCACGCCAACAATCAGCGTCAGCAGGTTGCCGATGGAGCGGTACGGTTTTAGCGACGGGATCAGGTACGTCGACAGCGTCGGCATGATGAACAAGATCATGGCGATAAGCGGACCGCTGATAGCGTAAATCATCGAAATCGCGTTCGGATTGATGCAGCAGACCGCAAAGGTAATCAACGACACGCCAAGAATGGAAACGGCGCGGTTAAAGGCGCGGCTTTTCTTCACCCCCACCTGATTCAGCGACGATCTCACAATCTCCGTTGCCCCTTCAATCACGCCAAAATAGGTGCCGAGGAACGATTTCGACATCGCAATAATCGCCACGATAATGCCGGAAATGCCCAGCCATGCCGGGGAAGAAGGCATCATCGACAGCGCGGACAGGATCGTCACCCCTTCCTCTTTTGCCGCCACGATATAGGACGGTGGAATCGAAAGCAGGCAGCTGAAGACAAAGAACAGCACGCTAAGGCAGATGATCAGGTACGCCACTTTCATGATTTTTTTGCATTTACCCATGGCCTCTTCACCGTATTTTTCGCGACGGTCTACGGCAAACGTCGAGATAATCGGGGTATGGCTAAAGGCGAAAACCATCACCGGTATGGAAATCCACACCTGATGCAGCGTGTGCCGATCGACGGCCATCTGGCTGGTCAGCAGCGACGGCTGCCAGCTGCCCGTCAGGTACAGCGAGACAAACAGGAAATAGGCAATCAGCGGGAAGACCAGGAATCCCATCACCTTAATGGTAATGTGCCGCCCCATCAGGAAGATGAGGTTCAGGATCAGCACCACGCCAAAGCTCACCAGCATCCGCACGCCGGTATCCACCGTCATCCGTTTCGCCAGCTGCTCAGTGAGCGAGTTGGTTATCGCCACCGCGTAAATCAGCACCACCACAAAGAAGGCCACAAAATAGAGCGTGGTGATCAGGTTGCCGATCTTTTTACCGTAGTAGTGGGTCACGGCACCGGTGATCCCTTCGCTGCCTTTCGTTTTCGATGACAGGATGAACTGCGCCAGCGCCTTGTGCGGCCAGTAGGTTAAAGGATACGCCACAAGGGCGGTGATCAGCAGGACAATCGCGCCAGCAGAGCCGAGCTGAATGGGCAAGAACAGGGTTCCTGCGCCCACGGCAGTGCCGTAGAGGGCGAAACTCCAGAGAGTCTCTTCTTTTGACCAAATTTTCGACATTAGAGCAACGTATCAACTATAAAACGAACAAAAAGGAGTGCAATTTACCATAATTATGCGTTGAGGTCGCCGTTGCTTCGCAGGTGAAGGGCCGGAGAACGCCCCCGGCCCGGGGATCATTCGCTTGCCAGCGCGCGTCGCTGCTGGCGGCGCTTGATGATTTTCTCCCGCAGAGTGTCGTACGCCCAGTTGTAGAGCATGGTGTACGGCAGGAAGAACAGGAAGAAACCAATTTCCAGCGTGAATGCCTGAAGCAGCGTCACTCCGAGCACGGCGGCAACGATGGTCACACCAATCACGATAAAGCCGCATTCAAAACCCAGCGCATGCAGGGCGCGCACTTTCGCCGTGCGCTTCACCCGCTGTACGGGCCAGAAACGGTCGAAGCCAAAGTTGTAGATAATGTTCCAGAGCATTGCCGTGGTCGCCAGAATAATGGTGAGCCCACCCATTTCCAGCACCGAGCGCTGCATGAGCCACGCGGCCGTCGGGGCGAGGATCGCCGTAGCAATGCCTTCAAAACAGACGGCGTGGAAGATCCGCTCCGGCAATTTACGTTGGAGTGCATCCTGATGTTGCATAGTTACCTCATGAATTCGCCAGCAGGGGCGTGAATGGCGCCTATTCTTATCGCTTAAGGTGATATATAAAAGATGGTATCCATCGATAAAGTAGATACGTCATGCGTTATTCTCCTGAAGCTTTGACCGCGTTTGTTGAAACCGTCGCCGCTGGTTCGTTTTCCGCTGCGGCCCGACGGCTGCGCAAAAGCCAGTCCACCATCAGCACCTCCATCGCCAACCTTGAAGCTGACCTGGGGTTTGAGCTGTTCGACCGTTCGGCGCGTCACCCGGTGTTAACCGCCCAGGGTGAACAGGTGCTGGGCTATGTCCAGTCGATCCTCGCCGCCAGCGCGCGCCTCGACGAGCTGGCCGTATCCTTAACGGCGCAAACGGAGGCGCGCTTTACCTTTGTCCTCTCCGATACGCTTAACCCGGCCGTGCTGGAAGAGATGATGAGCCAGTTCGACCGGCGTTTCCCGCACACGGAATTCGAGTGTCTGATTGGGGAAGAGGAAGACGTGATTGACCTACTGCAAAAGGAGCGGGCGCAAATTGGCCTGACGGAAGCGCGCGACAGCTACCCGACCGATATTGGCGCGACCCGTCTGCCCGTGCAAACGCGGATGGCCATCTACGTCTCTGCCGGACATCCTCTGGCTGCGCAGCATGAGACGCAGGCGGACGAGCTGCACGGCTGGCGCGAGCTGCGGCTGAGTACCTATCTCGAACGGGAAGCCACCCTTGCGCGCGGGCCGGTCTGGTCCGCGCCGAATTACCTGTTACTGTTGAGCATGGCGGTACAGGGCTTTGGCTGGTGCGCATTGCCCTGCGCGCTGGTGGATGAATTTGCCGCGTCGAAATCGCTGGTGCAGCTGAACGTGCCGGGCTGGCCGAGGTCGATTGCTATCGATCTGTTATGGAACAAACGCACCCCGCCCGGTGTCGCCGGAAGCTGGCTGCGCCAGTACTTGCAGGACGCACGCTAATCCTGTGACTAAACTCACTAATTTTAAACATTTGCGTCAATTGTTGATAACAATCCTCTACTATCGTCATGTCATTTTGCACAGAGGTCGTGATGAAAGATGTCGTTATAGTGGGTGCGTTACGTACGGCTATCGGCTGTTTTCAGGGAGCGCTTGCGCGTCACTCTGCGGTTGATCTTGGCAGCGTGGTGGTAAAAGCGCTGGTGGAACGCAGCGGGATTGCCGCACATGAAATTGATGAGGTGATCCTGGGCCAGGTGCTGACCGCGGGCGCGGGACAAAACCCTGCGCGTCAGGCGGCGCTGAAGGGCGGCCTGCCTAACACCGTTTCGGCGATCACCATCAACGACGTCTGTGGATCAGGTCTGAAGGCGCTCCATCTTGCGACACAGGCCATCCAGTGCGGTGAAGCGGATGTGGTCATTGCCGGCGGGCAGGAGAACATGAGCCGCGCTCCGCACGTGCTGACCGACAGCCGGACCGGCGCGCAGCTCGGAAACAGCCAGCTGCTCGACAGCCTGGTTCACGACGGGCTGTGGGACGCCTTTAACGATTACCATATGGGCGTGACGGCGGAGAACCTGGCGCGGGAATACGGGATCAGCCGCGAGCTTCAGGATGCGTATGCCCTCAGCTCGCAGCAAAAAGCGCGCGCGGCGATCGATTCCGGGCGCTTTCGCGATGAAATTGTCCCGGTCAGCACCCTGCGCCAGAACGGCGAAGCGCTCATCGTTGATACCGACGAGCAGCCGCGCACCGATGCCAGCGCGGAAGGGCTGGCAAAACTCGATCCCGCCTTCGAAACGCTGGGTTCTGTGACGGCAGGCAACGCCTCTTCCATCAACGACGGTGCGGCGGCGGTAATGATGATGAGTGAAAGCAAAGCCCAGGAGCTGGATCTGCCGGTGCTGGCGCGCATCAAGGCGTTTGCCAGCGTGGGCGTTGATCCGGCGTTAATGGGGATTGCGCCGGTCTATGCCACGCGCCGCTGTCTGGAGCGGGCGGGCTGGCAGCTGAGCGACGTGGACCTGATTGAAGTCAACGAAGCCTTTGCTGCACAGGCAATCTCGGTCGGGAAAATGCTGGAATGGGATCCGCTGCGGGTCAACGTTAACGGCGGGGCGATCGCGCTGGGTCATCCCATTGGCGCTTCTGGCTGCCGTATTCTGGTGTCCTTAGTCCACGAAATGAAAAAGCGTAACGCCCGAAAAGGAATTGCAACGCTCTGCATTGGCGGAGGGCAAGGGGTGGCGCTGGCTATTGAACGGTAATTTCCCTCTCTGCACACAGCAAGCCTCCCTACGGGAGGTTTTTTTATCCCGCTGAATCCTTTTTTAACACTTTTGCGTTCTTTCTTAAGCCCGCAATATTCATTGCGCGGTTAATTATTCGCATTGCGAAGTGCTTAGTGTGATCTCACTCCTGGAATTTACGCGTAATACGCCTTTTTTGTTGATGGGGTTCACGGCGATCTTTGCCAAATAAAATGAAACAAATAATTTCGATCCTTGTCACTAAAATAACGGTGCATAAAAAATAAACTCAAGTTTCATAAAAACGAAACGATATTTTACTTGAGGGTTTATTCATGTTTAAAAAATCTCTGGTCCTTGCCTCTCTTATTTCCAGCACGTTTTCGGCCCACGCTGTGACCGTCGATCTGCGTCACGAATATATCGACAGCGGCTCGAATGCCGACCGTGTTGCCGTCTCGCACCGCTTTGATAATGGCTTCGGTTTTTCCGTTGAAGCGAAGTGGAAATCCGGCGGTGACAAGGCGGATCAGCCTTTTGCCGACGTGGTGGGGAACGGTCATGAAGATCAGATTAGCTGGCGCTGGAAAGCAACGGACAATATCGCCCTGACCCCTGCGTTTACGATTGAAAGTACAGACAGTCGCACCATTTATAAACCGAATCTGCATGTGCAATATAGCTTCGATAATGGTTTCTACGTCGCCGCGCGTTACCGTTACGAATATACCCGCTACCCGTCAAGCTCAAATAAGGACGATGATAAAGTTAACCGTGGTGATGCGTGGGTCGGTTGGGTATTAGGTGACTGGCGTACCGAGCTGAATTATGTTTACGCGAAAAGCGCTGAAGGGATGGCCCGAAATAACAATAAAGATTATTCCAACGAATATAACGCCAAGCTGGCCTATAAATGGGATAAAAACTGGGCGCCGTATGTTGAGGTGGGTAACGTGGGGGTTAAAGAGACCGACGAACGACAGACCCGCTTCCGTGCAGGCGTGGCGTATTCCTTCTGATAATCCACCCTCTTCGCTAAAAACCGCCGGGTGGCGCTCACGCTTACCCGGCCTACAACTCTGATAATCCACCTTCTTCGCAAAAAAAAGCCCTCCGAATCGGAGGGCAAGGCCAGTTACAGAAACACTTACTCAAGTCAGGCATGCAACATTTCAGGTTGCTCGGGGAGTTTCGCGATATAGAGGGCCGGTTTGCCATCTTTATCGGAACTGTACAGCACCGCTTTTTCGTCCGGCGTAAAGGACGGATGCGGGTGGGTTACCTGGCGGCTGTTCGCCACCGTAGCCCAGGAGGTGTCGTGACGGGCGATGCGGAAAAACGCTTTCTTCGCCACGTCAAAGGCATACAGATAAGGATCGTTATCAATGGTGTAGCCGCCGGTGTCTTTCACATCGACAGGCGTGCCGGAACCGTCGCCGACGAGCAGGGTGCCGTCAAAATTGCTCATCAGGTGCGAGCAGGCGGGCATGTTCATTACCGCTTCATTAATGCCGGTGTCCGGGATGAAGCGGGAGATGGTGCGGCCCTGCTGGCCCTTCAGATAAGAGACGTAGATCAGCGCGGAGCCGTCCGGCACCCAAAATTCATGCGTACAGCTTTCACCTTCCACGTGCGTCTTCACTTTCCGCACGTTGCTGCCGTCTTCGTTGACCAGCCACATGCGGGCGTCAACCAGGTCATGCGGCCCTTCATGGCAGAAGGCCACGGTATTGTCATCGAACGGACGATAAATAGGATGCCCCAGCCAGATCTTCTCGTCATGAATGGTGGTGCTTTCACCCGTTTTCAGATCAACGCGCAGCAGGCGGCAGTGCGGCCCTTTGTGGAAAAAATCGTGAAAAATTTTCCAGTCGTTGAGCGGGGTCCAGTCTCGTTTTGCAATTTCAATGCCCACCAGCCTGGTGCAGTCGCTGTTCGCAACCCAGGTACCGTAGCCGACCCACTCTTCCGGGACGCGGTACACTTCACGCTCCGCCAGCGTTTGTAAATCCACCTCCAGCAGGGTGCGATCGTTCTTCACATAGTAGAAGGACTTATCGTCCGGGGAGAGGAAGCCGCCAAAGGTGTTATCCCCCGCACCTTCAGTTAACTGCACCGCTTCGGCGTTTTTCAGATCCAGCAGGTAATAGTTCCAGTGACCGTCGAACTCCCCGGCGAACAGCAGATGGCTGCCATCGTTAAAGAAGCACTTCTGGTAAAAGTAGTTGCGATGACAGGTTACTTCCGGTGGGGTCAGGCGGGTGACTTCCACGCCTGTATCCGGATCGCGGCTGACCTCGTAGTTCAGCTTGACCCGCATACCTTTAGCCATAATGCACTCCTTTGAACGCGAATTGTGGGTTGAAAACTGGGTGTTAAATTATCAAAACAATGTTTCATTATGTGTGACTGATAGCGCAATTTATCAGTTTCATGGATAAGAAGACCGTCCTGATAGATTTATCGTGATCGAAACACCATTTCCGGCATAAACATGCAGAAAAAATGAAACGATGTTTTAAATGCAATTGAAAACCGCAGTGGCAGGGGATAATATGTGCTCATCACGAAAACGGAACGTTGTTTCGTTAATTATCTTTGCCTTCGGGCACGATCCATTCTGGAGGTTGATGTGGAAGTCAGACAAAGCATCCACAGCGCGCACGCAAAAACGCTGGATACCCAGGGGCTGCGCGGTGAGTTTTTAGTTGAGCAGGTGTTCGAAGCCGATAAGTACACCATGGTCTACAGCCATATTGACCGCATTATTGTGGGCGGGATTATGCCGGTGGCGAACACCGTCTCCGTGGGCGGTGAAGTGGGCAAACAGCTGGGCGTGAGCTACTTCCTTGAACGCCGCGAGCTGGGCGTGATTAACATCGGCGGGGCGGGCACCATTACCGTCGATGGTCAGTGCTACGAGATCGGCCACCGCGACGCGCTGTACGTCGGTAAAGGCGCAAAAGAAGTGGTCTTTGCCAGCGTCGACGCCAGCAAACCGGCGAAGTTCTACTACAACTGCGCCCCGGCACACACCCACTACCCAACCAAAAAAGTGACGCCTGCGGACGTTTCCCCGGTGACCCTTGGCGATAACCTCACCAGCAACCGTCGCACCATCAACAAATACTTCGTTCCGGACGTGCTGGAAACCTGCCAGTTGAGCATGGGGCTGACCGAGCTTGCGCCGGGCAACCTCTGGAACACCATGCCGTGCCATACCCACGAGCGCCGCATGGAAGTCTACTTCTATTTCAACATGGATGAAGATGCCTGCGTGTTCCACATGATGGGACAGCCGCAGGAGACGCGCCATATCGTTATGCATAACGAGCAGGCGGTCATTTCGCCGAGCTGGTCTATCCACTCTGGCGTGGGGACGAAAGCTTATACCTTCATCTGGGGTATGGTCGGTGAAAACCAGGTCTTCGATGATATGGACCACGTCGCTGTTAAGGATCTGCGCTAGCCGCAGGCAGTTAAGCATAAATCTGCCTGTTGGTGACAGGCGCTGAACGATTAAGGAACAAACATGATTCTGGATGCATTTTCTCTGCAAGGTAAAGTGGCTGTCGTCTCCGGTTGTGATACCGGGCTGGGGCAGGGTATGGCGTTAGGCCTGGCGGAAGCGGGCTGTGATATCGTCGGGATTAACATCGTTGAGCCAACGGAAACCATCGAGCGCGTCACCGCGCTGGGCCGTCGTTTCCTGAGCCTGACCGCTGACCTGCGCAAAATCGACGGGATCCCTGAGCTGCTGGATCGCGCGGTGGCGGAGTTTGGTCATATCGATATTCTGGTTAACAACGCGGGCCTGATCCGTCGTGAAGACGCGATTAACTTCAGCGAAACGGACTGGGACGACGTCATGAACCTGAACATCAAGAGCGTGTTCTTTATGTCCCAGGCGGCGGCGAAGCACTTCATCGCTCAGGGTAAAGGCGGCAAAATCATCAATATCGCGTCGATGCTCTCCTTCCAGGGCGGCATCCGCGTGCCGTCTTACACCGCATCGAAGAGCGCGGTGATGGGCGTGACCCGTCTGCTGGCAAACGAGTGGGCGCAGCACAACATCAACGTCAACGCGATTGCGCCGGGCTACATGGCCACCAACAATACCCAGCAGCTGCGTGCGGATGAAGAGCGCAGCGCGGCAATCCTGGAGCGTATTCCTGCGGGTCGCTGGGGTCTGCCGAGCGATCTGATGGGGCCGGTTGTGTTCCTGGCGTCCCCGGCATCGGATTACATTAACGGCTACACCGTTGCCGTCGACGGCGGCTGGCTGGCACGTTAATTCAGCCTGAATAAAGAACCTCTGCCCTCGGGCGGAGGTTTTTTTTACGCCAAAATTGCCTTTATCCATATCCTTAAAGATGAAAAATCCATACTGAAAAGGAATGGATGACGGGTATCACACATTTATTGCTTAGATATTAACTAATTAATAAAAAATAAGGATAAATCGCCCTGATTTGAAATTGTAATGTCCATCACAGATCGGTATGTCGTAGCGAAAAAATCCATATCTTCACCAGTTCCGACCTGACACTTTCTTCCGGTATCTCGTAATTTCACTTAACGAATTTCGCTGTTGAGGCAGGAAACTATGACATCAATAAATGACTCTACCCTTATGCCCGCTGCGTTGCGCGATACCCGACGCATGAACCAGTTTGTTTCTGTTGCGGCTGCCGTCGCCGGTTTATTGTTTGGCCTGGATATTGGCGTTATCGCCGGCGCGCTGCCCTTTATTACCGATCACTTTACGTTGAGCAATCGCCTGCAAGAGTGGGTGGTGAGCAGCATGATGCTGGGCGCGGCCATCGGCGCGCTCTTTAACGGCTGGCTGTCGTTCCGTCTCGGGCGCAAATACAGCCTGATGGTTGGGGCGATCCTGTTCGTTGCCGGCTCCATTGGCTCGGCGTTCGCCACCAACGTTGAAGTGCTACTGCTGTCCCGCGTGCTGCTGGGCGTCGCGGTGGGTATTGCTTCCTACACCGCGCCGCTTTATCTCTCGGAAATGGCGAGCGAAAACGTGCGCGGGAAGATGATCAGCATGTATCAGCTGATGGTGACGCTCGGTATCGTGCTGGCGTTTCTGTCGGATACGTACTTCAGCTACAGCGGTAACTGGCGGGCAATGCTTGGCGTGCTGGCGCTGCCTGCGTTGCTGCTGATTGTGTTAGTCATTTTCCTGCCGAACAGCCCGCGCTGGCTGGCGCAAAAAGGGCGTCACGTGGAGGCGGAAGAGGTGCTGCGCATGCTGCGCGACACGTCAGAAAAAGCCCGTGAAGAGCTAAACGAAATCCGCGAAAGCCTGAAGCTGAAGCAGGGCGGCTGGTCCCTCTTTAAGGCTAACCGCAACGTGCGCCGGGCGGTGTTCCTCGGCATGCTGTTGCAGGCGATGCAGCAGTTTACGGGGATGAACATCATCATGTATTACGCCCCGCGCATCTTCAAAATGGCCGGTTTTACCACGACCGAACAGCAGATGATCGCCACGCTGGTGGTAGGGCTGACCTTTATGTTCGCGACCTTTATCGCGGTGTTCACCGTCGATAAGGCCGGACGCAAACCGGCGCTGAAAATTGGCTTTAGCGTGATGGCGCTCGGCACCCTGATCCTCGGCTACTGCCTGATGCAGTTTGATAACGGCACGGCATCAAGCGGCCTCTCCTGGCTCTCCGTGGGCATGACCATGATGTGCATCGCGGGTTACGCAATGAGCGCCGCGCCGGTGGTGTGGATCCTGTGCTCGGAAATTCAGCCGCTGAAATGCCGCGACTTTGGGATCACCTGTTCCACCACCACTAACTGGGTGTCGAACATGATCATTGGCGCGACCTTCCTGACGCTGTTGGATGCAATTGGCGCGGCAGGTACCTTCTGGCTTTATACGGTACTGAACGTGGCGTTTATCGGTGTGACCTTCTGGCTGATCCCGGAAACCAAAGGCGTGACCCTGGAACATATTGAACGCAAGCTGATGAAAGGGGAGAAACTACGTAATATCGGCGTGTAATGTCATTGCCGGGTGGCGCTTCGCTTACCGGGCCTACGATACCGTGTAGGCCGGGTAAGCGAAGCGCCACCCGGCGTTGTGTTTACCGCATCGCACGTCTCAAAATACGCTCCGCCTGACGCTGGAAGTCGGCGGCCGTCTCTTCCACGGTTTTCTGGCCGTAGTCGATATACTGCAAAGAGGTACCGAACTGCGCCACAATCTGCGGATCGTCAAAGTATGGCGAGACGGTGAGCTTCGCCGGCAGCGACTGCGCCAGACGCAGGCCCGCCACGGAAGGATCGTCCTCTTTTATGGTGCCGTCTTCGGTCAGATACTGTACCGCTACTTTGCTCAGCGGCACGCCGCGCTCCAGGCCCAGCGTATCGACCCCCTCCTTGCTGTTGAGCAGGAAGTTAATCAGCTTCGCCGCTGCTTCCGGGTTTTTGGTCGATTTACCGATCGACAGCATCTGGGCTGGCTTGAAGAACAGGCCCGCGTCGGTGGCGCCCGGCAGCATCGGATAACTGCCCAGCTCCAGTTTTGCCGGCGGCTTCAGGTTGTCGGAATATTTGTTAATAGTGGAGTTCCACATGTAGGTGCCGCCCCATTCACCCTGGATCCACGGCTTCATCTCATACATGTTGCTCTTACCGAACGAGGCATAGTATTTGGTGTCCGGCATGACGTGGCTGTCGATCAGCTTTTTGTAGGTCTGGAAGAACTCCACCCACTGTTCTTTCGTGTAGCTGAACTTTTTGGTTTTCTCATCCACCGCAGGAACGTTGTACTTCTGGATCATGTACGAGTTCAGCAGCGCCAGCGTATCCTGGTGCTCCAGGATGACCGGATAATACTGCTTGCCGAGCTTGCTCTCGAAGGTTTTACCGGCCGCCATCAGCTCATCCCAGGTTTTCGGGTAGGCAATACCCGCTTTTTTCCAGGTTTCGTCATTGAAGTAGAACACGCGCGCCGTCACTGAAATTGGAATGCCGTTCAGCTTGCCGTCCACGGTGGTGGTTTGCAGCTCTTTAGGATCGAACTGGGTTAAGTCGATCACGTCCTTCATCTTGTTCAGATCGTAGAAGCCGTCACCGGTTTTGGAGAAGATCGGCAGCCAGTTCCAGTTCGTCTGCATTACGTCCGGCTCGGTGCCGCCCGCAATCTGGGTGGTCAGACGGGAGAGGTGACCGTCCCAGCCGGTGTATTCCGCCTTCACGTTGATGTCCGGGTTCTGTTTATGGAACTCTTCCAGCGCTTTCAGGGTAACCTGGTGACGGCCATTGCCGCCCCACCAGGACATCCGTAAATCCACATTTTGCGCCATCAATGGCAAAGCGGTCAGGCCCAGGGTCGCGGAGATTGCTGCGCTTAAAAGCACTTTTTTCATTTTTATCACTCCATCAGAGAGAGAGGTTCTGTTCGGTTTTTGCGTCAAAAATATGACATTTGTTCATATCAAACGTGAAATACACCTTACGATGAAGCCCCTTATCAATCATTGGCTTGGCTTCATCGGACGGGATCCTGGCGGTCAGTTCGTAGTCCGCGACTTTCAGGTACACAAAGAATTCGTGGCCCATATTCTCAACGCGCACCATCTCCCCGCTACAGCCGCCGTTCGGGAATGGCGCATCTGAAAGCGAGACAAACTCCGGGCGCACGCCGTAAAAAATCTCCTGACCTGCATAAGCGGCGACTTTCTCCTGCTTCTCCGCGTTCAGCGGCATGGTTTCATTGCCGATGGCGATGTGCAGCTGGCCCGCTTTTTCGATCAGCACGCTCCTGCGAATATTCATCTCCGGCGCGCCGATAAAGCCCGCCACGAACATGTTCTTCGGTTTGTGGTAGAGGTTGTCCGGCGTATCCACCTGCATGATGTGACCGAGCTTCATCACGCAGATGCGGTCGCCCATGGTCATCGCTTCGGTCTGGTCGTGGGTCACGTAAACGGTGGTGGCCGGTTTTCCGGACTTTTTCAGCTGCTTGTGCAGGTCGGATATACGAATGCGCATTGAGGCGCGCAGCTTGGCGTCGAGGTTTGAAAGCGGCTCATCGAACAGGAACACGTCCGGCTTTTTCACAATCGCACGGCCTACCGCTACGCGCTGCGCCTGGCCGCCGGAAAGCTGGCGCGGCAGACGGTCGAGCAGCTCTTCCAGCTCAAGAATTTTGGCGGCTTCATTCACCTGAGTCTCAATCTGATCTTTCGGCAGCTTGCTCAGCTTGAGGCCAAAGGCCAGATTCTCGCGCACCGTCATGTGCGGATAGAGGGCGTAGTTCTGGAACACCATTGCAATACCGCGCTCCTTCGGCGCGAGGTTGTTCACGATCCGGTCGCCGATGCGCACCTCGCCGCCGCTGATGGTTTCCAGCCCCGCCAGCATGCGCAGGGTAGTGGATTTGGCGCAGCCGGATGGCCCGACGATCACCATGAATTCCCCTTCGGCGATTTTCAGATCGATAGCGTGTACCGCTTTAAAACCGTTGGAGTAGACCTTTTCCAGCTTGTTAAAAATGACTTCAGCCATGGTATTTCCCTCTTAACCTTTAATTCCGCTGCTGGTGACGCCCTGTACGAAGTAGCGCTGTGCCAGGAAGAAGACAATGATGGATGGCAGAATGGAGATGCTCGCCATTGCCAGAATTTCGTTCCACGGGGCGCCTTCGGTGACGTCGATGGACATTTTCAGCGCCAGTGCAATGGGGTATTTATCCACGCTGTAGACGTAAATCAGCGGCCCGATAAAGTCGTTCATGGACCACATAAACTGGAACAGGGCGACGGAGATAATGGCCGGCTTCAGGATCGGCACCACCACGTACCACAGCACCTGAATGGAGTTACAGCCGTCGATTTGCGCCGCCTCTTCCATGTCACGCGGGACGCCGCGCAGGAACTGGATCAGCATGAAAACAAAGAACCCCTGCGTGGCGAAGGCCAGCGGCAGGTACAGCGGCATGTAGCTGTTCAGCATGCCCATCTCACGGAACATCAGATACTGCGGGATCAGCAGCACGGTGCTGGGCAGCAGCATGGTGGTGATGAGCGTGGCGAACCAGAACTTCTTCCACGGGATTTCGAAGCGGGCAAAGCCGTACGCCACGATGGTGGAGGAGATAATGGTCAGGATCACCTTCGGAATTACGTACTTAAAGGTGTTCAGCATGTAATGGCCAAAGGTGTACTCGGTGCCGGTTTTCCAGCCGTTGACGAAGCCATCCCAGGTGGCGTGGGCGGGCCACAGGCTCAGGGTGGTGAAGATCTCGTGGTTCGGTTTGAACGACGCCGAGAACATCCATACCAGCGGGTAAAGCATCAGCAGGCCGACAAACAGCAGGATCGCGTAGCGAACGGTGGCGTTGATTTTCTCTCTGCGCAGCGTGCGGGCCACTTCGCGCTCCGCAACGCTTCTTGCCGTGGAAAGTTGTTGAATATCAGCCATTTTTGCCCCCTTTATCGGCGGAGTAGAACACCCAGTATTTCGACGACTTAAAGGCGATGCCAGCGAAGACGGCCACCACCAGGAATAGCACCCACGCCAGCGCCGCCCCGTAGCCCATATCGAAGTACTTGAACGCGGTGTCGTAGATGTAGAGCGAGAACAGGTAGGTGGAGTAGGTCGGCCCGCCGCCGGTGATCACGTACGGCCCGGTAAATTCCTGGAACGCCTGCGTGGTCTGCATGATGAAGTTGAAGAAGATCACCGGCGTAATCAGCGGCACGGTCACTTTCATGAACATTTGCCATTTAGACGCGCCGTCGATCATCGCCGCTTCATACTGGGACTGCGGTACGTTTTGCAGCGCGGCCAGGAAGATGACCATCGCGGAACCGAACTGCCAGACGCGCAGCAGGGTAACGGACATCAGCGCCAGCGACGGTTCTCCCAGCCAGTTCACCGGGTCAAAACCCAATACGCCGATAAAGCTGTTCAGCAGGCCATCGATCGCAAATAAGGCGCGCCACAAGACGGCAATGGCGACGGAACTGCCGAGGATCGACGGAATATAGTAGGCCGTCCGGAAAAATCCGATGCCGCGTAATTTAAAGTTCAGAACAAAGGCAATCCCTAATGCAAAGGCGAGCTTCAACGGGATGGTCAGAAATACGTAGGCAAAGGTCACGCCCATGGATTTCCAGAAGAGCGTGTCTTCGGTAAACATATAGCGATAGTTTTCGATGCCGTTAAACACCGGCGGGCTCATCAAATCGTAATCCGTAAAGCTGAGGAAAAACGACGAGACGAAGGGGAATGCCGTAAAGAGTATCAACCCGATGATGTAGGGTGATATCCATGCGAGCCCCAGCAGCTTGTTTTCATTCATACATACCTACCTGGCAATCAATGGTTTAATACGGAATCTGCTTTGTTACATTTTCCCAGGCCCGCACTGCGCGGCATGAGAGATGAAATTCAGGGTGCAATGTCTGGTGGTGGCAAAACAGTAGATTGTTTTTTAACGTTTTTTCTTTTTCGTTATTGCCGGGAACGCTTTGGGTTTTAAAAGAGCTGAACCGGCGTTCTTGGATACTAAAACATCGTTTTATTTTATATTATTGCGATTTATTTCTGCGTCATGCGCTTAATGGTGGAAATGTGATCGGCGTCGAAACGCTGTTTCAATATAGTGAGGGAGGTGGCATTTTTGACTTTTCACGGACGATCGCCGCGGGCACTGACGAGGAGATATGAAGCAAAATCGGGAGCGGGAATAACAATAGTCACGCAGCGTGGCTAACTACCAGATCTGATAGCAGGTCTACAGATGTATCAATTCGGCATTCAGATAATTCTTACATTCTTGTATGATTTGTTACACCGGAACCAGTCAGGCAGAATTTCACTGCATCCCTAAAAGAAGAACAGTTATGTCAGCGATGGATTTCAAACAACATACGGATCTCAACTTTCCTCAATATGCTCCCCCGGCGGTCAGCGCTAAAGAAATAGATCTTCTGGGTCTGCTGGACGTCCTGCTGGCAGCAAAAAAACGCATCGTCACCATTGTGTTCGCATTTGCACTGGTCGGCCTGGCAATCGCCTTCCTGATACCGCAAAAGTGGACCAGTAAAGCGGTCATTACGCCAGCGGAACAGACGCAGTGGAGCTCGCTGCGCCAGATGATGGTGGCGCTACAGGTGCTTGATGTGGATGTGAAAATCACCCGTGCGGATGTGTTTAATCTGTTTATCAAAAAGTTTCAGTCCCAGTCCCTGCTTGAAGAGTACATGAAGAGCTCGCCTTACGTGATGGCTCAGCTCGATGGCGCCGAGGTTGACCCGCTGGAGCTGCACCGCGCGGTGGTCAATATTGCCGAAAAGATGAAGGCCATTGATAACACCCAGGAAAAGAATGCCGATAAAGCACCCTACCTCTCCTGGACGTTAAGCTTCACGGCCCCAACGGCAGAGGACGCGCAGAAGGTGCTGAACGGGTATATTCAGTACATCTCCCGCATCGTCGAGCAGGAGACCATGCAAAACATCCGCGATCAGCTGATCCTGAGAACCAAAACGGTTCAACAGCAGCTGGAGCTGGATCGGGTTCGTCTGACCAATATCCACAATACCAACCTGCAACGCCTCAACTACTCGCTGGAAGTGGCGAACGCGGCAGGGATCAAAAAGCCGGTCTACAGCAATGGACAGGCAGTGAAAGACGATCCGGATTACTCCGTTGCGCTCGGCGCGGACGGGATTGCGCAGAAGTTGCAGATTGAAAAAAATCTGAAGGACGTTTCTGAGCTGAACGCCGATTTCCAGAACCGCGAATACTATCTGGCACAGCTGCAAAAACTCTCGTTCGAAGATGTGAGCCTGGAGCCATTCAAATACCAGCTTTCTCCTTCTATGCCGGTGAAAAAAGATGGTCCGGGCAAAGCCCTGATCGTGCTGCTGGCGTGTGTTCTGGGCGGACTGTTTGCCTGTGGCAGCGTGCTGCTGCGCGAGGCGATGAGCTCCCGCAATCCGCTGCCGGAACAGCTTCCTGAGCCGGTGACGGAGTAACATCAAAAAAGGCGCTCAAATGAGCGCCTTTTTTTATTTCAGGAAATCTTCGCGTACCGGCGTAAACGTATCCAGCAATGTACCGGGTTTCAGGCAGACGCAGCCGTGCATCACGTGCGGCGCTTTATAGAGAGTGTCGCCCGCCGTCACCACATGCTTCTCTTCCCCAATCGTAAATTCAAATTCGCCCGAAAGAACGTAGGTGAGCTGCTCATGCGGGTGGTTATGCATCGGGCCAATCGCCCCTTGCTCAAAATTCACTTCCACCGCCATCATCCTGCCGTCGTGCGCCAGAATACGGCGCGTCACGCCATTACCCAGATCGTCAAGCGTGGTCTCTTTATGGAAAATAAACATATTTTCGCCCTGTTATGTAATGAAACAATGTTTCATTTAACTTATCTCACCCACGCATAAAAGGAAACGATTAGCCAAATAACTGGAAAGGCGATCACAAGTTTGCTTCACTGGGTGAAACGCACAGGAGGAAAAATGAAAACGATCGGTCTGTTAGGGGGCATGAGCTGGGAATCAACGATCCCGTACTACCGCCTGATTAATGAAGGCGTCAAACAGCGTCTGGGCGGTCTGCATTCGGCCAGCCTGCTGCTGCACAGCGTGGATTTTCATGAAATCGAAGCCTGCCAGTCGAGCGGGGAGTGGGATAAAGCCGGGCAGATGCTGGCGGACGCCGCGCTTGGGCTGGAGCGTGCGGGGGCGCAGGGTATTCTGCTGTGCACCAATACCATGCATAAGGTGGCGTCACATATTGAAGACCGCTGCTCGCTGCCGTTTTTACATATCGCGGATGCTACCGGGCGAGCCATACGTGCTGCCGGCATGACGCGCGTGGCGCTGCTGGGGACGCGATACACCATGGAGCAGGACTTTTACCGCGGGCGGCTGAGCAGTCAGTTCGGGATTGAAAGCCTGATCCCGGAGGAGGCTGACCGGGCACGCATTAATCAGATTATTTTTGATGAGCTCTGCCTCGGTACCTTCAGCGAATCTTCTCGCGCCTGGTACGTCAGCGTGATTGAGAAACTGGCCCAGCAGGGGGCGGAAGGGGTAATTTTCGGCTGTACCGAAATTGGCCTGCTGGTGCCGGCGGACCAAAGCCCGATACCAGTATTTGATACCGCCGCGCTTCACGCCGCCGATGCGGTGGAGTTTATGCTGTCATAAGGGTTTTTGCAGGTCAGGTAAGCGAAGCGCCACCTGACGCGCGTGCGCAATCAGGTGTTCACTGAACGCATCCACCAGCGCTGAGGCGGGGCGGTGCAGGGGGCGGATCAGGCTCACGGTAAAGGGAACGGAAACGCTAAACCGGCGCAGGACCACTCCGCTGCTGGCGTAATCCATCGCCGTGAGCGGGTTCACCACCGAAATACCCACGCCCGCGCGCACCATCGCGCAAATCGATGCCGCGCTGTGCGTTTCCACCACCAGCCGCCGCTTCACCTGATGTTCGGCAAACAGGCCGTCCAGAAGCTGCCGGTAGCTGTCGGTCTGCGACAGGCTGATATAGTTTTCGCCGTGGAAATCCGCCGGCGTCAGCACCGCTTTGTGGCTAAGCGGATGGCCGACAGGCAACACGCAGACCTCATCCAGCGAGAGCAGCTCCGTGCGCTCCGTGCCCGCGGGCGTCACGAGGGTTTCGGTCAGACCCAAATCGTGGCGCTGGGCCGAAAGCCACTCCTCCAGCAGCGGCGACTCCTGCGGCACGATGGTCAGGCTGACCTCCGGATAGCGGGCCAGAAACGGCTGTAACAGCACCGGCAGAAATGACTGGGAAAAGACCGGCAGGCAGACGATAGACAGCTCGCCCTGGCGAAACTCCCTCAGGCTCTCCGCCGCGCTCACGATCCTGTCCAGGCCGTACCAGGAGCGCTGAACCTCCTCAAACAGACGTAACCCCTGCACCGTCGGATGCAGCCTGCCGCGCGCGCGTTCAAACAGCTTCAGCCCCAGCACCTTCTCAAAGCGCGCCAGCTCGCGGCTGACCGTAGGCTGCGAGGTGTGCAGCATCTGCGCGGCTTCAGTGAGATTGCCGGTGGTCATCACCGCATGAAAAATCTCGATATGGCGTAGGTTAACGGCGGGCATAGGGCACCTGGTGTCTGAGCGTTATCCATATCATTTTTGCATAGACTCACCATAAAACGATATTTTTTATTCTCTTCAGGCTATGGCGTAATAATAAAAAACAGATTTCCGGAGACGACCATGCCACGCCCGCTCAACCAGACCGAAACCGATTTGAACGCCGATAACCTGCTGCGCCTGCCTGCCGAATTCGGCTGTCCGGTGTGGGTCTACGATGCGCAGATTGTCCGCGAGAAGATCGCCGCGCTGCATCAGTTTGACGTGGTGCGTTTCGCGCAGAAGGCCTGCTCCAATATTCACATCCTGCGCCTGATGCGCGAGCAGGGCGTAAAGGTTGACTCCGTATCGCTGGGTGAAATCGAACGTGCGCTGGCGGCGGGGTTTGATCCCAAAGCCGACAGCGATGCGATTGTCTTTACCGCCGACCTGATTGACGACGCCACGCTGGCGCGCGTGCACGAGCTGCAAATTCCGGTCAATGCCGGTTCGGTGGATATGCTGGAGCAGCTTGGGCAGGTCTCTCCTGGCCATCGCGTCTGGCTGCGCATCAACCCGGGCTTTGGTCACGGTCACAGCCAGAAAACCAACACCGGGGGCGAAAACAGCAAGCACGGTATCTGGTATGCCGATATGCCCGCGGCGCTGGAGGTGTTACAACGCTACGATCTTAAGCTGGTGGGTATTCACATGCACATTGGCTCCGGCGTGGATTACGGCCACCTTGAGCAGGTCTGTGGCGCCATGGTGCGTCAGGTGATCGATTTTGGTCAGGATCTGGAGGCGATCTCCGCCGGCGGCGGGTTGTCCATTCCCTATCGTGAAGGGGAAGAGGCGATCGACACGGATCATTACTACGGGCTGTGGAGCGCCGCCCGCGACAGCATCGCCGCCCATCTGGGCCACGCGGTGAAGCTGGAGATTGAGCCGGGTCGTTTCCTGGTCGCCGAAGCCGGCGTGCTGGTGGCGCAGGTGCGTAGCGTGAAGGAGATGGGAAGCCGTCATTTTGTGCTGATTGATGCTGGCTTTAACGACCTGATGCGTCCGTCCATGTACGGTAGCTATCACCACATCACGGCGCTGGCTGCCGATGGCCGCGATCTGGTCAACGCGCCGCGCATCGACACCGTGGTTGCCGGCCCGCTGTGCGAATCCGGCGACGTCTTTACTCAGCAGGAAGGCGGGAAAGTCGAAACCCGTTCGCTGCCAGAGGTAAAACCGGGAGATTATCTGGTGCTGCATGATACCGGTGCGTACGGGGCGTCGATGTCTTCAAACTACAACAGCCGCCCGCTGCTGCCGGAAGTGCTGTTCGATAACGGCGTGGCGCGGCTGATTCGCCGTCGCCAGACCATTCAGGAGCTGCTGGCGTTAGAGCTGGTCTGATTAAACCAGGGTCCCGTTGTCACCGAATCGCGTAAAACCAGCGTGCCGGTGAACGGCGGGATCGCCTCAACCGGCTGGTTTTTTGCCAGCCGGATCGCCTGGTCGATCGCCGTGACGATCATGTTATCGATCGGCAGATACACCGACGACAGGGCAGGCTCCAGCCACTTTGCGCTGGGGGCATCGTCAAAACCAAACAGCGAAATATCCTGCGGGATCTTCAGCCCGGCCTGGTGTAATGCTTTGGAGGCGCCCAGGGCCATATCATCGTTACAGGTAAACAGGGCGCTGAACGGCGTCTTTTCCGCAATCAGCTCTTTGCACAGCTCGTAACCCCGCGTCATGCCCGCATCGCCGTATTTAATCCGCCGCTCGTCGAGACGAATACCGTGCTTCTCCAGCGCCTTACGGTAGCCCATCAGCCGCGCTTTACCCGTTGGCGTGTGGATCGGGACGGTGATACAGGCGATCTCCCGATGGCCCTGGCTTATCAGGTAATCCACCGCTTTGAAGGCCGCGTCCTGCTGTTCAAAGAAAACGCAGCGATCCGCCGCCTGGCTCACTTCACGGTTAATGATCACCAGCGGCGTCTGCACGCTGTTGATCAGCTTCAGGATCGTCTTTTCGCTCATGTAACGCGTGTACAGCACGATGGCGTCGCATTTGCGGTCGGCGAGCATCTGCACCGCCTGTTCTTCCTGTTCGGGGGCATCGTGGCCGTCGGTGACAATCAGCTGTTTACCGTGCGTTTCGGTCTGCCGCGACGCCTGCTGTAGCAAACGTCCGAAGTAAAAACCGTCGAAGGTCGAGACGACCAGACCAATGCTGTTGCTGGTCTGGTTAGCCAGCGAACGCGCGAGAAAGTTCGGACGATAGCCCAGCTCCTCCATCGCGCGAAATACCTGCTGACGCGTGCTCTCTTTAACCTGACCTGTGCCGTTCAGCACGCGCGAAACGGTGGCCTTCGACACGCCCGCACGCAGTGAGACATCCAGCATTGTTGCCATTCGAAATTCCTGTTTCCACGTAATGGTTTGCAGTTTAACACAGACCATCCGGCGCATAAGCGACGTGGGGAGGGCAAAACCCCATAACGATCACGCTTTTCGGTAACGATCTTCACCCGCGGAATAAATACCTGCTATTGGTATACCAAAATGGTGATAAATCGCTATCTGGAATACCTCTGGCGTCGTTGAGAGCTTAATCACAGAACAAAGCGGCTGCTGACGCTATTTTTGGCATACCAATAGTATCCGGCTGTACACCTTATTCAATAAAAGCCCTTTTACTGAGGTATTACCCTATGGCATTTCAGGAAAAACTGATCGACGCTCTGGGCAGTTTTGCCACCACCTTCAACAGCTATCGCTATATCCAGGCGATCAAGTCTGCGTTTATTACCTTAATGCCGGTCATCATTGTGGGGGCGTTCTCGGTACTGATCTCCAATATGGTGCTGGATCCGAAAAACGGCCTGGCGAGCTTTCAGTCGCTGGCGTTTCTCGCGGCGTTAAAGCCGATCACCAGCGCGCTTAACTATGCCACGCTGAACTTCCTTAACATCGGCGCGGTGTTTTTAATCGGCATTGAGCTGGGGCGTATTAACGGCATTAAATCCCTGTTCCCCGGCCTGCTGGCGGTGATCTGCTTTATCTGCGTGACGCCGACGACGGTGGAAATGCTGGTGGACGGCGAGATGCACGTGGTGAAAGACGTGCTGCTGCGCCAGTTCTCCGATACCCGCAGCCTGTTCCTCGGCATGTTTATCGCCATCCTGTCGGTGGAGATCTACTGCTGGCTGGAAAACCGTAAGGGGCTGAAAATCAGGATGCCGGACACGGTGCCGCCAAACGTCGCCGCGTCGTTCTCCGCGCTGATCCCGGCCATTATCACCACCACCGCCATTGCGACCTTTGGCTTCGTGTTCCATCAGATTACCGGTATGTATCTCTACGACGCGGTTTACCAGGTGGTGCAACAGCCGCTGGAGCGGGTGGTGCAAAGCCTGCCGGGGATCCTGCTGCTGATGTTTGTCGCCCAGCTGTTCTGGGTGATTGGTATTCACGGCAACCAGATGATCAAGCCGATCCGCGAGCCGCTGCTGCTGGGGGCGATCACCGTCAACATGAGCGCGTTCGAGCAGGGCAAAGAGGTACCAAACATCATCACCATGCCGTTCTGGGATGTTTATATGAGCATCGGCGGTTCCGGCCTGACCATCGGCCTGCTGATCGCGGTGATGATTGCCACCAAACGTAAAGAGATGAAGGAGATCGCCAAGCTGTCCATCGGGCCTGGCATTTTTAACATCAACGAGCCGGTGATCTTCGGTATGCCAATCATGCTCAACCCGATCCTTGCCATCCCGTTCATCATCACGCCGCTGGTGACGGGCTCCATTGGCTACTTTGCCACCGTGACCGGGTTTGCCGGTAAAGCCGTGGTGATGGTGCCCTGGACCACGCCGCCGCTGATCAACGCCTGGCTGTCCACCGCTGGCTCCATGGGGGCGGTGATCACCCAGTTTATCTGCATCGTGACCGCGGTGATTATCTACCTGCCGTTTGTGAAAATTGCCTCGCGCCGCGCGGAGCAGGCCGCGCTGCAACAAGCCACCGATAACGCATGAGGATATGATGAGCACAAAACAGATAGCCATACCGCAGGACTTTATTCTGGGCGCGGCGGCATCGGCCTGGCAGACCGAGGGCTGGAGCGGCAAAAAGCCGGGGCAGGATTCGTGGATCGATCTCTGGTACAAGAACGATCGTCACGTCTGGCACAACGGCTATGGCCCGGCGGTGGCCACCGATTTTATCAATCGCTTCCGCGAAGACGTGGCGCTGATGAAGCAGGCGGGCCTGACGCACTATCGCACCTCCATCAACTGGTCGCGCTTTTTAACCGACTATGAAAATGCGACGGTAGACGAGGAGTACGCCGCGTACTACGACGCGCTGTTCGATGAAATGCACCGTCAGGGCATTGAGCCAATGATTTGCCTGGAACACTACGAGCTGCCGGGCGTGCTGCTGGAGACCTACGGCGGCTGGGCGTCGAAGCACGTCGTCGAACTGTTTGTGCGCTACGCGGAAAAGGTGTTTGAGCGCTTTCACGGCAACGTTACCCGCTGGTTTACCTTCAACGAGCCGATTGTGGTCCAGACGCGCGTCTACCTCGACGCGCTGCGCTGGCCCTATGAGCAGAACACCAGTACCTGGATGCAGTGGAACCACCATAAGATTCTGGCGACGGCAAAAGTGGTCAAACTGTTCCGTGAGAAGGGCTATGACGGCACGGTGGGCTGTATTCTCAACCCGGAGGTGACCTACCCGCGCTCGCGCGCGCCGCATGACCTGCGGGCGGCGGAGATGTACGATCTGTTCTATAACCGCGTTTTTCTCGATCCGCTGGTGCACGGGCGCTATCCCCAGGCGCTCTTTACCCTGCTGGCGCAGCACCAGGTGCAGTGGGATTACACGGCTGACGAGCTGGCGCTGATTGCCGACAACACCGTTGACGAGCTGGGGATCAACCTCTATTACCCGCACCGCGTAAAAGCCCCGTCCCGCGCCTGGCACCCGGAGACGCCGTTCCATCCGGCGTACTACTACGAGCCGTTCGAACTGCCCGGGCGCAGAATGAACCCCTCCCGCGGCTGGGAAATTTATCCGCGCATCATCTACGACATGGCGATGCGGATCAAACAGGATTACCGCAATATCGACTGGTTCGTGGCGGAGAGCGGGATGGGCGTGGAGAACGAAGCGCAGTTCCGCAACCGCGACGGCATTATTGATGACGGCTACCGCATCGCGTTTATCAGCGAACATCTCTACTACACGCTGCTGGCGCGCGAGGAAGGCGCGAACTGCCACGGCTATATGCTGTGGGCCTTCACCGACAACGTCTCGCCGATGAACGCGTTTAAAAACCGCTACGGGCTAATTGAAATCGACCTTGAGAACCATCGCGCCCGGCGGGCAAAGGCATCGGCCTCCTGGTTCCGCCAGCTGCGCGATACGCGCGTGCTCACGCTAAGCGTTGACGATGAATGGAAGTAAGCCTTCTGGTAAAATAGTGCACAAACTGGCCGGAAGGACGTCCGGCCCGCGCATTAACTGAAAAACACAGGTGAAAACGTGGATAAGGCTGTCATCCTGCCGGAAAAAAAACAGTACCAGGAAATTGGCGAGGATTTACGCGCGCAAATTATCCAGGGGCATTATCCCGTGGGATCGCGCCTGCCGCCGGAGCGCAACATCGCCGAGACATATGGCGTGAGCCGCACTATCGTGCGCGAGGCGCTGCTGATGCTTGAGCTTCAGGGAACGGTGGATATTCGCCAGGGGTCTGGCGTTTACGTGATGCGCATTCCGGAGGAGCATGAAAACGAGGAAGAGCGCTTTCTGAACAGTGACGTTGGCCCGTTTGAAATACTCCAGGCGCGTCAGCTGCTTGAAAGCAACATTGCTGCCTTTGCCGCAAAAATGGCAACCCGCGCGGACATCGACAACCTGCGCCGCATCATCGAGCAGGAGCAGCGGGCGATTGCCATCGACGATCGCAGCCAGGACAACAATAAAATGTTCCACCTGGTGCTGGCGGGGGCCACCCAAAACCAGATGCTGCTGGCGACAGTTGAGAGCGTCTGGCATCACATGGACAGCAGCCCGCTGTGGCAGCAGTTTAACGGTCATATCGCCAGCCGCGCCTGGCGCCTGAAGTGGCTCGGCGACAGGCAAACCATTCTCGCTGCGCTCCGCCGCCGCGACGTGATGGGGGCCTGGCAGGCCATGTTCCAGCATCTTGAGAACGTTAAAAAGAGTCTGCTTGAGCTGTCAGACGAAGACGCGCCAGATTTTGACGGCTATCTCTTCGAATCGGTTCCGCTTTTCCAGGGGAAGCTGGTGTGAAGATCCTGCCGCTTTACGCTACGCCGCAGTTTACAGAGCAGGTAATCGACTGGATCTGGGAAGCGTTTGGTGAAGGAGTACCGCGCGCCTTTTTCCAGAGCATCGTCGAGCACAGCCTGACGCCGGGCGCGTTACCGCTCACCTTTATTGCCGTTGAGAACGATCGGCTGCTGGGCACCGTTGGGCTGTGGCGCTGCGATTTGATTTCCCGGCAGGATCTTCATCCATGGCTGGCTGCGCTGTATGTCGATGAAGCCGCCCGGGGAAAAGGGCTGGCGGGAAAACTTCAGGAGCATGTGAAGGGCTATGCGCGACGCGCCGGGTATCACGAGCTGCATCTCTGGTCTGCCTGCCGCGACTTCTACGAACGTTACGGCTGGCACTACATCGGCGATGCGCTGGAATACCCGGATAAAACCGTCCATCTCTATCGCTGTTCGCTCGCGGCTTCAGCGGGCGATACCACCGAGTGACGGCGCACTAAGGTTGGGCTGAACAGGTGAGTAATTTCCGGCGGCGGGCGATGCTCGGCCAGCGCTAACGCCAGTTCTGCCGCCTGCGTGGCCATGGTTACAATCGGGTAACGTACGGTGGTCAGGCGAGGGCGCACGTAGCGCGACACCAGCACATCATCAAAGCCAATCAGCGAAATTTCTGCCGGCACGTCAATCCCATTATCGTTTAACACGCCCATTGCGCCTGCGGCCATGGAATCGTTATAGCTGGCCACGGCGGTGAAATTCCGCCCGCGTCCCAGCAGCTCGGTCATCGCCTGCTCGCCGCCGCTCTCATCGGGTTCACCGTACGCCACAAGGCGATCGTTGCAGGGCAGACCGGCTTCGCGCAGCGCGTCGTAATAGCCCTGAAGGCGATCTTCCGCATCGGAAATCGGATGGTTGGAGCACAGATAACCGATACGGGTATGGCCCTGCTGGATCAGATGACGGGTTGCCAGCCATGCGCCGTAACGGTCGTCAAGCGCCACGCAGCGGGTTTCAAAACCGGGAATAATACGGTTGATCATCACCATCCCCGGCATTTGTTTCATCAGGTGAATCAGCTCGGCATCGGGGATCATTTTGGCGTGTACCACCAGCGCCGCACAGCGATGACGAATCAGTTGCTCAATGGCCTGGCGCTCTTTTTGTTCATTGTGGTAGCCATTACCAATCAGCAGAAAATTACCGGTGTGATAAGAGACCTGTTCTACGGCTTTGACCATCGCGCCGAAAAACGGATCGGACACATCCCCGACCACCAGCCCAATGGTTTCTGTTGACTGCTGGGCAAGGGCACGCGCGTTGGCGTTAGGGTGATAATTCAGGTTTTCCATGGCGTCCTGCACGGCCTGGCGCGATGCATCACTGGCTTTAGGGGAGTTGTTGATCACGCGGGAGACGGTCGCGACGGAAACACCCGCCAGACGAGCCACATCCTTAATTGTCGCCATTCAATACCTTCTTATAGGGGTAAGCGTTTACACACTAACTAGTGTTGCGGAAAAGCGGCGCGCATTCAAGGGGACCGGGTGGGCGTCCTCTGCAAACGTGATGCAGAACATCCCTCGCGGTGTAATCGTTACACGGCCAGTCATGTCTGAATAATGTCAATCTGAACCTTTAGTTACACTTTGCCTCAGGCTGTTGCGATTGTCCGTTAGCAACGATGCGCCGTGAATTGCTAGAGTCGAGATCCCAGAGGTATTGATAGGTGGAATCAGCTTCGGTTGATTAACACGATTTACACCAACCTGCGTTTTACGCAGGTTTTTTTTTGCCTGTAAGTTCAACCTGTAACAGCAACAGAGAATATTCACACCTGGTTGCACTTCGGCTCATTCCCTTGCGTTTTCCCGCTGGCGAAGCGTACCGCCAGAGACCACAATCAAGATCCCAGAGGTATTGATTGGTGAGAATTCTTAGTACGTTTTCGTACTCTTCTCTTGCACCAACCTGCGCGGATGCGCAGGTTTTTTTCGCCTCTGTATTTGCTATCGCTCCCTCACTACTTCTCGTGTAATCTGCCACCATTTATACCTTTAACACTGGCTGGCAAAGGGAGTTGAAATGCTTTTTGGGTTCTTCCGCACACTGTTCCGTGTCCTGTTTCGCATCCGCGTAACGGGCGATACGCAGGCGCTCTATGGCGAGCGTGTTCTCATCACTCCGAATCACGTCTCCTTTCTTGATGGCGTATTGCTGGCGCTGTTTTTGCCCGTCCGTCCCGTCTTCGCGGTGTACAGCTCCATCAGTGAAAAATGGTACATGCGCTGGCTCAGGCCGCTGATTGATTTTGTGCCGCTCGACCCAACCAAACCGATGATGATTAAACATCTGGTGCGTCTGGTTGAGCAGGGACGCCCGGTCGTCATCTTCCCGGAGGGGCGTATTTCCGTGACGGGCTCCCTGATGAAAATTTATGACGGGGCCGGTTTTGTCGCGGCGAAGTCACGCGCCACCGTCGTGCCGTTGCGCATTGAGGGGGCTGAACTGACCTTTTTCAGCCGCCTGAAAGGGCTGGTGAAGCAGCGCTTGTTCCCGAAAATCACGCTGCACATTTTACCGCCAACGTCTCTGCCGATGCCCGAGGCGCCGCGGGCGCGTGACCGCCGTAAAATCGCCGGGGAGATGCTGCACCAGATTATGATGGAAGCGCGCATGGCCGTTCGCCCGCGCGAAACGCTGTATGAATCGTTGCTGTCGGCGCAGTATCGTTACGGCGCGAAGAAAAACTGCATTGAAGACATCAACTTTACGCCGGATACCTACCGTAAGCTGTTGACCAAAACGCTGTTTGTCGGGCGCATCCTCGAGAAGTACAGTAAACGGGGCGAAAAGATCGGCCTGATGCTGCCGAACGCGGGTATCAGCGCGGCGGTGATCTTTGGTGCCGTCTCCCGGGGCCGCATTCCGGCAATGATGAACTACACGGCGGGCGTGAAGGGGCTCTCCAGCGCGATTACCGCGGCACAAATCAACACCGTCTTTACCTCCCGCCAGTTCCTGGATAAAGGCAAGCTGTGGCACCTGCCGGAACAGCTGACCCAGGTGCGCTGGGTGTTCCTGGAAGATTTGAAAGCAGACGTCACGACGGCCGATAAGCTGTGGATTTTTGCCCACCTGCTGATGCCGCACCTTGCGCAGGTCAGGCAGCAGCCGGAAGACGATGCCATCATCCTCTTTACCTCCGGCTCTGAAGGCAACCCGAAAGGCGTGGTTCACAGCCATAAAAGCATCCTGGCGAACGTCGAACAGATTAAAACTATCGCCGACTTTACCGCCAACGATCGCTTTATGTCGGCGCTGCCGCTGTTCCACTCCTTTGGCCTGACCGTTGGGCTCTTCACGCCCCTGCTGACCGGGGCCGAAGTGTTCCTCTACCCAAGCCCGCTGCACTACCGCATTGTGCCGGAACTGGTTTATGACCGTAACTGCACCGTGCTGTTCGGCACGTCCACTTTCCTCGGTAACTACGCGCGTTTCGCTAACCCGTATGATTTCTTCCGCGTGCGCTACGTGGTGGCGGGGGCGGAAAAACTCCAGGACAGCACGCGCCAGATTTGGCAGGACAAATTTGGCCTGCGCATTCTGGAAGGCTATGGCGTGACGGAGTGCGCGCCGGTGGTATCCATCAACGTACCGATGGCGGCAAAACCGGGAACGGTTGGCCGCATTCTGCCGGGGCTGGATGCGCGGCTGCTGGCGGTGCCGGGCATTGAAGACGGCGGACGCCTTCAGCTTAAAGGGCCGAACGTCATGAACGGCTATCTGCGCGTGGAAAATCCGGGCGTGCTCGAAGCGCCGACGGCTGAGAACGTCAATGGCGAGGTTGAAACGGGCTGGTACGACACGGGCGATATCGTGCGCTTCGACGATCAGGGCTTCGTGCAGATCCAGGGACGGGCAAAACGCTTCGCCAAAATCGCCGGTGAAATGGTTTCTCTTGAAATGGTGGAGACGCTGGCGACCGCGGTCTCTGCGGAGAAAATGCATGCGACCGTGGTGAAAAGTGATGCCAGTAAAGGCGAGGCGCTGGTGCTCTTTACCACCGACGCTGAACTGAAGCGTGACGCGCTGCTCAGGTATGCGCGCGAACACGGTATTCCCGAGCTGGCGGTGCCCCGCGATATTCGTTATCTCAAACAGTTACCGGTGCTGGGCAGCGGTAAACCCGATTTCGTGACCCTGAAGGGCATGGTTGAAGAGGCGGAACAGCAAAATGCGTGAGTCAGTACACACTAACACTTCAATCTGGTCGAAAGGCATGATGGCGGTTATCGCCGCTCAGTTTCTTTCCGCGTTCGGCGATAACGCGTTGCTGTTTGCCACGCTGGCATTGCTGAAAGCTGAGTTTTATCCCGACTGGAGCCAGCCGATCCTACAGATGGTGTTTGTGGGTGCTTACATTGTATTTGCGCCGTTTGTCGGCCAGGTGGCAGACAGCTTCCCGAAAGGTCGGGTCATGATGTTTGCCAACAGCCTTAAGCTTCTGGGCGCGGCAAGCATCTGCTTTGGTATCAACCCGTTTGTCGGCTACACGCTGGTGGGCATTGGCGCGGCCGCTTACTCTCCGGCGAAATACGGCATTCTGGGGGAGCTTACCACCGGTGATAAGCTGGTAAAGGCCAACGGCCTGATGGAGTCCTCCACCATTGCGGCGATTCTGCTGGGTTCGGTGGCGGGCGGCGTGCTGGCAGACTGGCACGTGCTCGCCGCGCTTGGCATCTGTGCCCTGATGTACGGCGGCGCGGTGATCGCCAACCTGTTTATCCCTAAACTGGCAGTGGCGCGTCCGGGACAATCCTGGCGCTTTGGGCCAATGACCGGCAGCTTCTTTAATGCCTGCCGCGTGCTGTGGCGCAACGGTGAAACGCGCTTCTCGCTGATGGGGACCAGCCTGTTCTGGGGGGCTGGCGTCACGCTGCGTTTCCTGCTGGTGCTGTGGGTACCGGTGGCGCTGGGGATAACAGATAACGCCACGCCGACCTACCTGAATGCCATGGTTGCCGTCGGGATTGTTGTCGGGGCCGGGGCGGCGGCCAAACTGGTAACGCTTGAAACCGTTGCGCGCTGCATGCCTGCGGGGATCCTGATCGGCGTCGGCGTTCTGTTCTTCTCCCTGCAACATGCCATATTGCCTGCCTATGCCCTGTTGTTACTGATTGGCGTGTTAGGCGGTTTCTTTGTGGTGCCGCTCAACGCGCTTTTGCAGGAGCGCGGCAAGCAGACCGTCGGGGCTGGCAACGCCATTGCGGTGCAAAACCTTGGCGAAAACATGGCGATGTTGCTGATGCTTGGGATCTACTCGCTGGCGGTAAAAGCGGGCGCGCCGGTCGTGGCAATCGGAGTGGGGTTTGGCGCACTGTTTGCGCTGGCGATTACCGGGCTGTGGGTCTGGCAGCGTCGGCGGTGATATCTTTGCCGGGTGGCGGCTCCGCCTGACCCGGCCTACGTTTCGTGATGTTGGCAGATTTTGTAGGCCCGGTAAGGCAACGCCGCCACCGGGCAAAACGTCAACTTAAGGTGCCGGGTAAGTATAAACCTGATGCACCGCTTCAATCTCCGCTAACACCTCTTCGCTGAGGGTCAGGTGGAAACTCTCAATATTGGTTTTCAGCTGCGCCATTGTCGTCGCGCCCAGTAGGGTACTGGCGACGAACGGCTGACGACGCACGAAGGCCAGCGCCATCTGCGCCGGATCGAGCCCGTGACGCTTCGCGATATCCACATACGCCGCAACGGCTTTTTGCGTCTGCTCACCGCTATAGCGGGTGAAGCGGCTGAAAAGCGTGTTACGCGCGCCAGCCGGTTTCGCGCCGTTCAGGTATTTGCCCGTCAGGGTACCGAAGCCCAGGCAAGAGTAGGCGAGCAGCTCCACCTCTTCGTACTGCGTCACTTCCGCCAGACCCACTTCATAACTGCGGTTCAGCAGGCTGTACGGGTTCTGAATGGTCACGATGCGCGGCAGGTCGTGTTTATCGGCCAGATGCAGATAGCGCATCACGCCAAAAGCCGTCTCGTTGGAAACGCCGATGTAGCGGATCTTGCCCGCGCGTTGGCATTCCGTAAGTGCTTCCAGCGTTTCCAGCAGGGTAACGGCCGGAGCACTCTCGTTCCAGGTGTAGCCGAGCTTGCCAAAGCAGTTTGTCGGACGCTGCGGCCAGTGCACCTGATAAAGATCGAGATAGTCGGTTTGCAGGCGCTTGAGGCTGGCATCCAGCGCGGCACGGATATTCTTGCGATCGAGGATCTGGTTAGGGCGGATCCCGGCATCGTTATTACGGGAGGGGCCGCTAACCTTAGAGGCGAGAACCAGCTTTTCGCGATTGCCACGTTTCGCCAGCCAGTTGCCGACGTACGTTTCGGTAAGGCCTTGTGTTTCCGGGCGTGGAGGAACAGGGTACATCTCCGCCACGTCAATCAGGTTAATGCCCTGGCTGACGGCGTAATCGAGTTGTGCATGGGCATCGGCTTCGCTGTTTTGTTCACCAAATGTCATGGTGCCCAACCCCAGTTGGCTGATCTCCAGAGCGCTGTGGGGGATACGGTGATAATGCATAGCCGGTTTCCTTTTTAGACATACAGACTGCGTCAGGAACCTCCCGACAAAGGAATATAAACATGGCAGAGGGAAGGCAAAAGGGGAAGGAAAAAATCAAAAAGGCCAGCAAGCTACTGACCTTTATCTGTTTATCGCTCGATGATCTGGGATACTTCGTCGCGATTAATTTGCATTTGGTTGCCTTCGCGATCGCGGTAACTCACCAGACCGGTATCGTCGTCGACTTCGGGTTTGCCATCGGTCAGGATCATGCGGCCATCTTTCGTTGACATGACATAGTCGCTGCTACAACCCGATACCGCAAACGCTAAACCGACTGCTGAGATAATTACTGCCCATTTTTTCATCGTTCTCATCCTCACCTGGCTCGTATCAAATCATAGTGTAGTAATAACCTGATATTACGACAGGTGAAAGGGGGGAAATCTTAAAAAGGAGGAGATTATGTTAGCCGGAGCGCAAAATTGGTAAAAAACTATGTTTTCAACAGGAAGTGGCGTGCCAGCAACGCCCCGGTGAAATTCTTTTTAAGATAGAAACCGCGCGGCAGCGTCAGGATCGGTTCGCCCCGTGCACCTACCGCTTCAGTAAGCGCTTTGCTGTTGGCGGCTTTTGGACGGAGTTGCAGCACTTCGCCATGCCGGGCAGTGATCCGCTCAACCTGTCCCAGCACAATCATATCCATCAGTTCTTCCCAGTCCTCGGAAAGCTGCCTCTCCTCTTCTTCATCCGGACTCCAGAGCAGCGGGGCGCCAACGCGACGTTCTGCCAGCGGGATCTGCCTGTCGCCCTCAACGGGTACCCACAACACCCGCTTCAGCTTATGCCTGACGTGGCTGGTTTCCCAGGTCACTCCGCTGTTCCCCGTCAGCGGCGCCACGCAGACAAAGGTCGTTTCCAGCGGCCGCCCCTGGCTATCAACAGGGATCGTTTTTAGCTCAACGCCCAGCGCCGCAAAATCTTGCTCGGGTTTACTGCCCGCGCTTGCGCCCAGCCAGCGTTCAAGCAACACGCCGATCCAGCCTTTATCGCGCTTCAAATCGTTAGGTATCGTCAGCCCCGCCATCACGGCCAGCTCACCCAGCGAATAGCCTGCCAGACGCTGTGCCTGCTGGAGCAGCTGAGCTTCACTGACGGGAGGGGAGAGCAGTGGGGCGAGAGAATGCATGCTAACAACCTTTTGATTAAAAAATGAGCTGATATTTTATCCCTTGTGGATAGAGTTTACCTTTTTCTGAGTACATATTCCATGTGGTTGGTTTTTATCAGGTTTTTTAGAATAAAAAGCAGCGTGGCATGGCTAAAAAACAGGTTGTGCAATTCTGGTCACTGACAATAAACAGGATCTTACACCATGTTATCCACAGAAAAATGGGATAACTGGGTATAACCGCCACTACTGTTTCAATTTACAGCCTTGACGTGCGATGAAAATCGAATTTTCACACAAATTGTGCCTAACTTATTGGCACAATCTGTGGATAAAACCGACGCTGTTCGATCTTTCATCAGCAGGAGGATCTTTGATGTGACGATCGTCACGTTAATCGCCTTTAACGCCCTGTATTTAACTATAACCATATGAATTTAAATTCTTTATCATGAAGGTCGTAAACGGGCATTTCGTCGGTCTACAAGGTTGTTCATCGGTAATTCCGTACTTCTTCACAACTATATCCACAGAAAAGGTGAATAAAAATGGTCTCAGTCGCCCTCATCTGTTTATAACTCCTCACAAATTTGTGAGTTATTCAAATGTTATTAGGTTGCAGGCCTGTAAGAGAGTGGTTTACCGCCTCCCTGTAGTGTGAAACAATCATTCATATATCAGATTTAGTTTGGGGTAGTCCGGTGATTGATGACGATGGCTACCGCCCAAACGTAGGAATAGTAATTTGTAATCGTCAGGGTCAGGTGATGTGGGCCCGGCGATATGGTCAGCACTCCTGGCAGTTCCCGCAAGGCGGGATCAATCCTGGAGAGTCCCCAGAACAAGCGATGTACCGGGAGCTGTTTGAAGAGGTTGGTTTAAGCCGCAAAGATGTTCGCATCCTGGCTTCGACCCGCAACTGGTTGCGTTACAAGTTACCGAAACGTTTGGTGCGTTGGGACACAAAGCCGGTTTGTATCGGCCAGAAACAGAAGTGGTTTCTTTTGCAGTTGGTGGGCAACGATTCAGATATCAATATGCAAACCAGCAGCACGCCGGAGTTTGATGGCTGGCGCTGGGTAAGTTACTGGTATCCGGTTCGTCAGGTCGTGTCTTTTAAGCGCGATGTTTACCGTAGGGTGATGAAAGAGTTCGCAAGTGCCGTTATGCAGCTTCAGGAGACGCCTCCGAAGCCACAGAGCGCACCTGCCTGGCGACGTAAAAGAGGTTAAGCTACGCAAATCATGCTCACCCGCTTGCGAGAAATAGTTGAAAAGGTTGCCAGTGCGCCTCGCCTCAACGAGGCGCTGAATATTCTGGTGACGGACATCTGTCTTGCGATGGAAACCGAAGTCTGTTCGGTCTATCTGGCCGACCATGACCGACGTTGCTACTACCTGATGGCAACCCGCGGTTTAAAAAAACCACGGGGACGCACCGTCACGCTCGCGTTTGATGAAGGTATTGTTGGCCTGGTCGGGCGACTGGCGGAGCCAATCAACCTTGCCGATGCGCAAAAACATCCCAGCTTTAAATATATCCCTTCCGTAAAAGAGGAGCGTTTCCGCGCTTTTCTTGGCGTGCCGATTATTCAGCGCCGTCAGCTGCTCGGCGTGCTTGTTGTTCAGCAGCGAGAGTTGCGCCAGTACGACGAAAGCGAGGAGTCCTTCCTCGTCACGCTGGCAACGCAGATGGCGGCGATCCTCTCCCAGTCCCAGCTGGCCGCCCTTTTTGGCCAGTATCGTCATACGCGTATCCGCGCGCTTCCGGCCTCGCCGGGTGTCGCTATCGCCGAAGGCTGGATGGATGCCACGCTACCGTTGATGGAGCAGGTCTACGAAGCCTCTACGCTGGATGAAGCGCTTGAGCGCGAGCGGCTTACCGCCGCGCTGGAAGAGGCGGCGAATGAGTTTCGTCGCTACAGCAAACGCTTTGCCGCTGGTGCGCAAAAAGAGACGGCGGCCATCTTCGATCTTTACTCACACCTGCTTTCCGATGCGCGCTTGCGCCGTGAGCTGTTTGCCGAGGTCGATAAAGGTTCGGTGGCAGAGTGGGCGGTTAAAAAGGTCATCGAAAAATTTGCCGAACAGTTTGCGGTGCTGACTGACGGTTATCTGAAAGAGCGAGCCGGTGATTTACGCGCGCTTGGGCAACGTCTGCTTTTCCACCTTGATGATACCATTCAGGGGGCGAATGCCTGGCCAAGCCGGTTTGTGCTGGTGGCAGATGAACTCTCGGCGACGACGCTGGCGGAATTACCGCAGGACAGGCTGGCGGGCGTGGTGGTGCGCGATGGCGCAGCTAACTCCCATGCCGCCATCATGGTGCGCGCGCTCGGTATCCCGACCGTTATGGGCGCGGATATTCAGCCCTCCGTGCTGCATCGCCGCACGCTGGTGGTGGACGGATATCGCGGTGAGCTGCTGGTTGATCCTGAGCCGGTTCTCCTCCAGGAGTACCAGCGCCTTATCAGCGAAGAGAATGAATTAAGCAAGCTGGCGGAGGATGACGTCAACCTGCCCGCGCAGCTCAAAAGCGGTGAGCGGGTAAAGGTGATGCTCAATGCTGGCTTAAGCCCCGAGCACGAAGAAAAGCTCGGCAGCCGCATCGACGGCATTGGCCTTTACCGCACCGAAATCCCGTTTATGCTGCAAAGCGGCTTCCCCTCAGAAGAGGAACAGGTTGCGCAGTATCAGGGCATGTTGCAGATGTTTAACGACAAACCCGTAACGTTGCGCACCCTGGACGTCGGCGCGGATAAACAGCTGCCCTACATGCCCATCAGCGAGGAGAACCCCTGCCTCGGCTGGCGTGGGATCCGCATTACCCTCGATCAGCCGGAAATCTTCCTTATTCAGGTTCGTGCGATGCTCCGTGCCAACGCGGCTACGGGGAATCTCAGCATTTTGCTGCCGATGGTCACCAGTATTGACGAGATCGACGAAGCGCGGCGGTTGATAGAACGCGCCGGGCGCGAAGTGGAAGAGATGATCGGCTATGCGATCCCGAAACCGCGTATCGGCGTGATGCTCGAAGTGCCCTCAATGGTCTTTATGCTGCCGCAGTTGGCGACCCGCGTCGATTTTATCTCCGTCGGCACCAACGACTTAACGCAATACATTCTGGCGGTCGATCGCAACAACACCCGCGTTGCCAGCATCTACGACAGCCTGCATCCGGCGATGCTTCGTGCCCTGGCGATGATCGCCCGTGAGGCTGAACAGTACGGTATTGATCTACGCCTGTGCGGTGAAATGGCCGGAGACTCTATGTGCGTCGCGATCCTGATTGGTCTGGGGTATCGCCATCTGTCGATGAACGGCCGCGCGGTAGCGCGCGTGAAGTATTTGTTGCGTCATATTGACGTCAATGATGCCCGCGAGCTGGCTGAGCGCAGCCTTGACGCGCAGCTGGCAACTGAGGTTCGTCACCAGGTGGCGGCATTTATGGAACGACGCGGTATGGGTGGCCTGATCCGCGGTGGTCGCTAACGCCTTTCCCCTCTTCCTCAGGGCGGAGGGAACCCCACAAATGAATGCGAGCAGCTAACAATCCCCTCGCCCGTTTGGGGTGAGGGCCGGGGTGAAGGGACCTGCGCGCATCAAACCCTATACACATCTTTTACATCTCAGGCGCATCCTCCGCGCCTGCCTTATGCTATGATTCGCAACTTTGGAGCACCTGCCAACGGCGGGAATGCAATTCAGCCGCTGTCCACTTTCAGCGGAATAACAACATCTTGTGGTGACAGATGAACAGTGGTTATCTGCATTTTCCGGAATTTGATCCGGTAATTTTCTCAATAGGACCCGTAGCGCTTCACTGGTACGGTTTGATGTACCTGGTGGGCTTCGTATTTGCCATGTGGCTTGCTGGCCGTCGCGCCAGTCGTCCCGGCAGCGGCTGGACGAAGAACGAAGTGGAAAACCTGCTTTATGCTGGCTTCCTCGGCGTGTTCCTGGGCGGTCGTATCGGCTATGTCCTGTTCTACAACTTCCCGGTATTCCTGAACGATCCGCTCTATCTGTTCCGCGTCTGGGACGGCGGCATGTCCTTCCACGGCGGGCTGATTGGTGTGATCCTGGTCATGGTGATCTTCGCCAAACGCACCAAACGTAACTTCTTCCAGGTGGCTGATTTTATTGCGCCGCTAATCCCGTTTGGGCTGGGCGCAGGGCGTCTGGGCAACTTCATCAACGGTGAGCTGTGGGGGCGTGTCGATCCGAGCGTGCCGTTTACCATGCTCTTCCCGGGCTCGCGCGCAGAGGATATCGCGCTGCTGCCTTCGCACCCTGAGTGGCAGTCTGTTTTCGATACCTACGGCGTTCTGCCGCGCCATATGTCTCAGCTTTACGAGCTGGCGCTGGAAGGCGTGGTGCTGTTTATCATCCTGAATCTGTACATCCGCAAACCGCGCCCAATGGGGGCTGTCTCCGGTCTGTTCCTGATTGGCTATGGCGCATTCCGTATCATCGTCGAGTTCTTCCGCCAGCCGGATGCGCAGTTTACCGGCGAATGGGTACAGTACATCAGCATGGGGCAGATCCTCTCCATCCCGATGATTGTCGCGGGTGCCATTATGATGATTTGGGCGTATCGTCGTCGTCCACAGCAACAACTTTCCTGAGGAACCATGAAACAGTATCTTGAATTGATGAAAAAAGTGCTCGACGAGGGCACGCCGAAAAACGACCGCACCGGCACCGGTACGCTCTCCATTTTTGGCCACCAGATGCGCTTCAATCTGCAAGAAGGCTTTCCTCTGGTGACGACGAAGCGCTGTCATCTGCGCTCGATCATTCATGAACTGCTCTGGTTCCTGCAAGGCGATACCAACGTTGCTTATCTGCATGAAAACAATGTCTCCATCTGGGACGAGTGGGCAGACGAAAACGGCGACCTGGGGCCGGTCTACGGCAAGCAATGGCGCGCGTGGCCAACCCCGGACGGTCGCCATATCGACCAGATCACGACCGTCATGAACCAGCTGAAGAATGACCCGGACTCGCGTCGTATCATTGTTTCTGCCTGGAACGTTGGGGAGCTGGACAAAATGGCGCTGGCACCGTGCCATGCCTTCTTCCAGTTCTACGTGGCGGACGGCAAGCTCTCCTGCCAGCTCTATCAGCGCTCCTGCGACGTGTTCCTCGGCCTGCCGTTTAACATCGCCAGCTACGCGCTGTTAGTGCACATGATGGCGCAGCAGTGCGATCTTGAAGTGGGCGATTTTGTCTGGACGGGCGGTGATACCCATCTCTACAGCAATCATATGGAACAGACGCATCTCCAGCTGACGCGTGAACCGCGCGCGCTGCCGAAACTGGTGATCAAACGTAAGCCGGATTCGATCTTCGATTACCGTTTTGATGACTTCGAGATTGAAGGCTACGACCCACATCCCGGCATTAAAGCGCCTGTCGCCATCTGATACGGCGGATCCTGACACAACCGGTGCTCTTGAGCGCCGGTTTTTTTTCGCGCTCGTTTTGTTTTTCGAGCCTGTTTCCAGAGAGGATGCAATGCGTTGCAACAGACGACATTCTCCTGAAAGCGGCTCGTAATGTTCTGATTTGACGCTCGCGCCTTTTCTGCCTTTCCGCGACACTCCCGCCATGAAAAACGAACATGGCTTTACGCTTATCGAAACCCTTGTCGCCATCTCGCTGGTCGTGATCCTCAGCGCGACGGGGCTTTATGGCTGGGACAGCTGGCAACAGCGGCAGCGGCTCTGGCAGACAGCCTGTCAGGTGCGGGATTACCTGGCGTTCTTGCGAAACGACGCAAATCGTCACAACAGCGAGCACAGGATCGCACTTCACGCTGACGGGAATCAGGCCTGCCTTATCAGCGCTGTGGTCCCGGGCTGCGACAGCGGCGGCCCGTTCGTGATGAAACCGTTATGGCCGGAGGTCACGCTGAGCGACGTCACGCCTGCGCTGGGATTTTACGGCTTAAGGGATACCGCATGGGCCGGACATATTCGCGTGCAGAGCCGCGCCGGTGCGTGGTGGGTTGTTGTCTCAAATGGTGGGCGTATCAGGCTGTGTAATGCCGCAGGAGAAGATCTATGCCAGTAAAACAAAAAGGGTTCTCCCTTCTGGAGGTCCTGATTGCGATGACGATAAGCAGCATTCTGTTACTCAGTACGTCACGTTTTTTACCGGGGCTCCAGCGGGGTGTTTTACTGCAATCCGGGCAACGGGAGCTGGAAGATGAGGTGTGGCAACGCCTGCTTGCGATCGGTAAACAACTCCAGCGAGCAGGATACTGTGCAGGGCATTGTCAGGGGCAAGGGTTAATCATCGGCAGGCAAGGGCGCTGTGCAATTGTGCAGTGGGATGCAAACAGCAACGGTCAGTGGGATACCTCCGCGTCAGAAAATGACCGCACGGGATTTCGGCTTGAAGCCGGCGCGCTTGAAACGCTGCGGGGCGCGACGTCCTGTGAAGGTAAGGGGTGGGATAAACTCACCGACCCCGATCGGATCCTGATCGAGCAGTTCATGATCACCAAAACCGACCATGCTGGTTTTGCACCGGTAATCAATGTCGAGCTGCGCGCCCGGCGCAAAGGTGAACTGAATACACCCTTTTCAGCCCACCACACCGTAACGGGGTTTAATCTGTGAATCGTCAGCGGGGCATGTCATCGCTGGCGCTGGTCCTGCTGTTGCTGGTGCTCGGCACGCTGATCCTCACCGGATTAAACCAGCAGCTGAAAACTTTTAATGCTGTGGTGAGTAATGAGAGTCTGTCCGTTCGCCAGCAGGCTGCCGTGCAGTCTGCGCTGGAGTGGGGACGCGTTCAGCGCTGGGCATTACGGCCAGAGGTTCAGTGCAAGCAGACGCAGCGTTGGCGGGTCTGTTTAAGGCTGCTCAGGGATCGGGCTTTGCTTATTGCCGGAATTGACGATCTGTTGCTTTGGCAGGGCGGAGAAATCACGGAAGGACAAATACGCTTTTCTGCCCACGGCTGGAGCGATTTCTGCCCCCTTAAGGAAAAAGCGCTATGTCAGTTACCCTGAGCAGACAAAAAGGATTTAGCATGGTTGAGGTTTTGCTGGCAATGATGTTGCTGGTTGTGGTTGTGACGGCGTTATCCGGATATCATCGCGCGCTGGCAGCCCGGTATGCGGCGCTTAGCCAGTATCGTCAGCTATGGCATCATGCGTGGAATCAGTCGCAGATCTCAACGTCGACGCTCCCGCCGGGCTGGCAGGTCAGTCGGGGGCAGACAACACAGACCGGATGTGTCAGCATCACGGTCACACTTATTTCTCCTATGGGGCGGCAGGGCGCGTTGACGCGTCTGCATTGCCCGGTTAGCCGGTAGTCGGGAGCGTTTATGCTAAGGGTTTACCACTCAAATCGTCTGGATGTGCTGGAAGCACTGATGGAGTATATCGTTGAGCAAGAGCGTCTCGACGATCCGTTTGAGCCAGAAATGGTGCTGGTGCAGAGCACCGGTATGGCGCAGTGGCTGCAAATGTCCCTTTCGCAGAAGTTTGGCATTGCGGCGAACATCGATTTTCCGCTGCCCGCGAGCTTTATCTGGGAGATGTTTGTTCGCGTCCTGCCGGATATTCCCGAGCAGAGCGCATTCAACAAACAAAGCATGGCCTGGAAACTGATGACGCTGCTGCCGGACATGCTGGAGCATGAAGAGTTCGCCATGCTGCGCCACTACCTGAATGATGACACCGACAAGCGCAAACTGTTTCAACTGGCCTCACGCACCGCCGACCTCTACGACCAGTATCTGGTTTACCGTGCAGAATGGCTGGTTCGCTGGGAAGCGGGAGAATTAGTCGATGGGTTGCCGGAAGCGCAAATCTGGCAGGCGCCGCTCTGGAAAGCGCTGGTCGAACATACCGAGCAGCTCGGTCAGCCTAAATGGCACCGTGCTAACCTGTACGATCGCTTTATCTCAACACTCGAGAACACCGCAGAACGGCCAGCCCGTTTGCCGTCACGCGTGTTCATTTGCGGTATCTCCGCGCTGCCGCCGGTCTACCTGAACGCGCTCAAAGCGCTCGGTAAGCACACTGATATCCATATCCTTTTTACCAACCCGTGTCGGCACTACTGGGGAGATATTCAGGATCCGCGCTGGCTTTCACGGCTGGTCACCCGCCAGCGAAAACGCCTCTTTGAGGAACGTGCCGTGCCGCTGTTTAAGGACACTGAAAACGCGGCGCAGCTTTTCGATGAAGAGGGGATTCAGAACCTGCCGAACCCGCTGCTTGCCTCGTGGGGCAAGCTGGGGCGCGACTATATTTATCTGCTTTCAGATATCACCTCCTCGGGAGAGGGGGACGTCGATGCGTTTGCGGATATTACGCCCGATAGCCTGCTGCACAATATTCAACTCGATATTCTGGATTTAGAGAACCGTGCCGTTGCCGGGATCACCGCCGAGGAGTTTGCGCGAAGCGATAAGAAGCGAAAACTGGATCCTGACGATCGTAGTATCGCGATCCACGTTTGCCATAGTCCACAGCGTGAAGTTGAAGTTCTACATGACCGCCTGCTGGCCATGTTGCAGGACGATCCAACCCTGACACCGCGCGATATCGTGGTGATGGTGGCGGATATCGACAGCTATAGCCCGTTTATTCAGGCGGTATTTGGCAGCGCAACGGGTGACCGCTATCTGCCCTACGCGATCTCAGACCGCCGTGCTCGTCAGTCACACCCGGCGCTTCAGGCCTTTATCAGCCTGCTTTCGCTGCCCGATAGCCGGTTCATCTCTGAGGATGTGCTGGCATTGCTGGATGTGCCTGTTCTGGCCGCACGTTTCGACATTAACGAAGAGGGATTGCGCTACCTGCGTCAGTGGGTGAACGAATCCGGCGTCCGCTGGGGAATTGACGATGACAACGTTCAGGAGTTCGAGCTACCACCAACCGGCCAGCACACCTGGCAGTTTGGCCTTACCCGCATGCTGCTGGGGTATGCGATGGAGAGCATCCATGGCGAATGGAATGACGTGCTGCCGTACGATGAGTCCAGCGGGTTAATCGCGGAACTGGTAGGTCACCTGGCCTCGCTGCTGATGCAGCTCAACCGCTGGCGCCGCGCGCTGATGCAGCCCCGCCCGCTTGAAGAGTGGCTGCCGGTTTGCCGCGACATGCTGAATGATTTCTTCCTGCCGGACAGCGAAACAGAGGCTGCCATGGCGCTTATCGAGAAGCAGTGGCAGGCCATTGTGGATGAGGGGGTAAATTCGCACTATCACGAGGCGGTTCCCCTTTCGCTTCTGCGTGATGAGCTGACGCAACGCCTTGACCAGGAGCGCATCAGCCAGCGCTTCCTTGCAGGGCCGGTGAATATCTGCACCCTGATGCCGATGCGTTCAATCCCGTTCAAAGTGGTCTGTCTGCTTGGCATGAACGACGGTATTTATCCACGCGCGCTGCCCCCTCTGGGCTTTGATCTCATGAGCGCACAGCCGAAGCGGGGCGACCGCAGCCGCCGCGATGATGACCGTTATCTTTTCCTTGAGGCGCTGATGTCCGCGCAAAGCAGGCTCTATATCAGCTATATCGGGCGTTCAATTCAGGATAACAGCGAGCGTTTCCCGTCGGTGCTGGTGCAGGAGCTGGTGGACTACATCGGACAGAGTCACTATCTGCCGGGCGATGAAGCCTGTAACTGCGACGAAAGCGAACGTCGGGTGAAAGCGCATATCACCTGTCACCATAGCCGAATGCCGTTTGATCCTGTCAATTACGTTCCTGATGAACTGCAAAGCTACGCCCGTGAGTGGCTTCCCGCCGCGAAGAACGAGGGAACACCGCAAACCGATTTTATTCAGGCGCTCGAACCGCTCGCCATAGACACCCTCACGTTTGAGCAGCTACAGCGCTTTTGGGCGCATCCGGTTCGGGCTTTTTTCCAGCAACGCTTGCAGGTGAACTTCCGCTCGGAAGAGAGCGAAATCCCCGATGCGGAACCGTTTATTCTTGATGGGCTGGAGCGATTTAAGCTTAATTCCCAGCTTCTGAATGCGCTGGTTGACGAAGAAGATGCCAGCAAACTGTTCAGACGTTTCAGGGCGTCGGGATTACTTCCGTATGGCGCGTTCGGCGAAATCGTCTGGGATGCCCAGTGCGAGGAGATGCAAGCGCTTGCTGACCGGGTTATCGCGTGTCGGCAGCCGGCGAGCAGCATTGAAATCGATCTCGATTGTAACGGTATCCACCTCAGCGGCTGGCTCACGCACGTGCAGTCTGACGGGCTGCTGCGCTGGCGCCCCTCCATGCTCAGCGTTTCACATGGCCTGCAACTCTGGCTCGAACATCTTGTCTACTGTGCGAATGGTCACGAAGGCGAAAGCCGGTTGTTTGTCCGTAAGGACGGCGAGTGGCGCTTCCCGCCCATGAAGCCTGATCAGGCGTTGACGTATCTGTCGCTTTATATTGAAGGCTACCGTCAGGGCATGAACAAACCACTACTTTTACTGCCTGAAAGTGGGGGGGCGTGGATAAAAGCCTGTTACGACGCGCAGAATGATGCCATGTTAACGGATGAGGCTTCGCTCCAGAAAGCGCGCAGCAAGTTTTTGCAGGCCTACGAAGGGAACATGATGGTACGTGGCGAGGGCGACGATGTCTGGTATCAACGTTTATGGCGAACGCTGGAGCCAGAATACTTCGACATTATCACGGAAGAGGCGCAACGCTACCTGTTACCGTTGTACAAATTTAATCAGTCCTGAGTGCTGTATAAAAATTGCGCAGCATGAGGTGTTCATTTATGATGCACCTCTTATCACGGACTGATGTACCCAGAGAAAGAGATGCTGGCGTGTCCAGCACGCACGTTGTTAATGATGTAGCCGTGATAAAGAGGTCGTAATGCCAGGCAGCACCTTGTTAAAAGCGTTTGTTTTGTTTATCGCCCTTTGGGCTCCCGTCACTCAGGCCGATTCCGGTTGGCAACCCGTCCAGGAAACAATCCGTAAGAGCGAAAAGGACATCCGTCAGTATCAGGCGATTCGTCTTGATAACGGGATGACCGTGCTGCTGGTTTCTGACCCTCAGGCGGTGAAATCGCTCTCCGCGCTGGTTGTGCCGGTGGGGTCGCTGGAAGATCCTGAAGCCCATCCGGGACTGGCGCACTACCTTGAACACATGACGCTGATGGGCTCTAAAAAATACCCGCAGCCGGACAGCCTGTCTGAATTTCTGAAAATGCATGGCGGCAGCCACAACGCCAGTACCGCGCCGTATCGCACCGCGTTTTACCTGGAAGTGGAAAATGATGCGCTTGATGGCGCGGTCGACCGTCTGGCGGATGCCATCGCCGCCCCGCTGCTGGATAAAAAATATGCCGACCGGGAACGCAACGCCGTGAACGCCGAACTGACCATGGCGCGCACGCGAGACGGTATGCGCATGGCGCAGGTCAGCGCAGAAACCATCAACCCGGCGCACCCGGGTTCGCGCTTCTCAGGCGGCAATCTTGAAACGCTGAGCGACAAACCGGGTAGCCCGGTGCTTGATGCGCTGCATGCGTTTCGCGACAAATACTACTCCGCCAACCTGATGAAAGCGGTGATCTACAGTAATAAACCGTTGCCAGCGCTGGCAAATATGGCGGCGCAAACCTATGGCCGGGTGCCAAATAAAAATATCGAGCGGCCGCAGATTAACGTGCCGGTTGTCACGGACGCGCAAAAAGGCATCGTTATTCACTATGTCCCGGCCTTGCCCCGCAAGGTCTTACGCGTTGAATTCCGTATTGATAACAACACGGCGCAGTTCCGCAGCAAAACCGACGAGCTGGTGACCTATCTTATCGGCAACCGCAGCCCGGGCACGCTCTCTGACTGGCTGCAAAAGCAGGGGCTGGTGGAAGGTATTCGCGCTGACTCCGATCCTGTCGTAAACGGTAACAGCGGCGTGCTGGCAATCTCCGCGACGCTGACCGATAAAGGGCAGGCTCACCGCGACGATGTCGTTGCGGCCATTTTTAGCTATCTCTCTCTGCTGCGCGAGAAAGGCGTCGATAAACGCTACTTTGACGAGCTGGCGCACGTGCTGGATCTCGATTTCCGCTATCCCTCTATCACGCGTGACATGGACTATGTTGAGTGGCTGGCAGATACCATGATCCGCGTGCCCGTGGAACATACGCTTGATGCGGTAAATATTGCCGACCAGTATGACGCCGGGGCGCTCAAGGCGCGTCTGGCGATGATGACCCCACAGAATGCCCGCGTCTGGTATATCAGCCCGAACGAACCGCACAACAAAACGGCCTACTTCGTGGATGCCCCGTATCAGGTTGAAAAAATCAGCGAACAGACCTTCGCGGGCTGGCAGAAAAAGGCGGGTGAGATTGCGCTGAAGTTGCCGGAGCTTAACCCCTACATCCCGGATGATTTCACGCTGATCAAACCCGCAAAGGCGTATCCGCACCCGGAACTGATTATTGATGAGCCGACGCTGCGGGTGGTCTACACCCCAAGCCGCTATTTCGCTGACGAGCCAAAAGCGGATGTCAGCGTGGTGCTGCGCAACCCGAAAGCAATGGATAGCGCCCGAAACCAGGTGCTGTTTGCGCTGAACGATTATCTGGCCGGTATTGCCCTCGATCAGCTCAGCAACCAGGCTGCCGTTGGCGGCATCAGCTTCTCGACCAACGCCAATAACGGCCTGATGGTGAATGCCAACGGCTATACCCAGCGTTTGCCGCAGCTGTTCCAGGCGCTGCTGGAGGGCTATTTCAGCTACACGCCTACGGAAGAACAGCTTGAGCAGGCTAAGTCCTGGTATGCGCAGATGATGGATTCTGCGGAGAAGGGGAAAGCCTACGATCAGGCGATTATGCCGGCGCAGATGGTGTCGCAAATTCCTTATTTCCAGCGCGAAGATCGCCGCGCGTTACTGCCCTCTGTGACCTTAAAAGAGGTTCTGGCTTACCGTGATGCGCTGAAAACCAATACCCGTCCGGAGTTCCTGGTTGTGGGCAATATGAGCGAAGAGCAGGCAAAAACGCTGGCGCAAAACGTCCGTACGCAGCTGGGTTCAAAAGGCGATGAGTGGTGCCGTAACCAGGACGTGCTGGTAGAGAAAAAGCAAAACGCGATCTTCGAAAAAGCGGGGAGCAGCACCGATTCCGCGCTGGCCGCGGTGTTTGTACCTACCGGTTATGATGAATTTACCAGCTCTGCCCAGAGCGCCGTGCTTGGACAAATTATTCAGCCGTGGTTCTACAACCAGTTGCGTACCGAGGAGCAACTGGGCTACGCGGTGTTCGCCTTCTCCATGAACGTGGGCCGCCAGTGGGGGCTGGGCTTCCTTCTGCAAAGCAGCGACAAGCAGCCCGCTTACCTGTGGCAGCGCTATCAGGCGTTCTTCCCGCAGGCGGAAGCAAAACTGCGGGCTATGAAGCCGGAGGAGTTTGCCCAGATCCAGCAGGCCGTTATCGCGCAGGTGATGCAGCCGCCGCAGACGCTGGGCGAAGAAGCCTCGCAGCTGAGCAAAGATTTCGATCGCGGTAATATGAAATTTGATTCGCGTGATAAAATAGTGGCCGAAATAAAACAGCTGACGCCACAAAAGGTTGCCGATTTCTTCCACCAGGCGGTGGTAAAACCGCAGGGTATGGCCATCCTGTCTCAGGTCTCTGGCAGCCAGAACGGGAAAACGGACTACGTAAAATCGAAAGAGTGGACCGTCTGGAAGAGCGTCAGCGCACTACAGCAGTCTATGCCCTGGAGTAAAAAAGAATGACCCATACCGCTGAGCCGCTTGATCCCCTAAGTTTACCTCTACAGGGCGAGCGATTGATTGAAGCCTCAGCGGGAACGGGAAAAACCTATACCATCGCCGCGCTCTATCTGCGTCTGCTGTTAGGGCTCGGCGGCAGCGCCGCTTTTTCACGCCCGTTAAGCGTGGAGGAGCTGCTGGTGGTCACCTTCACCGAAGCGGCCACTGCCGAGCTGCGTGGCCGTATTCGCAGTAACATTCATGAACTGCGCATCGCCTGTCTGCGCCAGACCACGGATAACCCCCTCTACGCGAGCCTGCTGGACGAGATCGCCGATAAGCAACAGGCTGCGCAATGGCTGCTGCTGGCCGAACGGCAAATGGACGAGGCGTCCGTCTTCACTATTCACGGTTTTTGTCAGCGCATGCTGAGCCTGAATGCGTTTGAATCCGGCATGCTCTTTGAGCAACAGCTTATTGAAGATGAATCCGAGCTTCGCTATCAGGCCTGCGCGGATTTCTGGCGGCGTCACTGCTATCCGTTGCAGCGCGACATTGCCGAAGCGGTTCACGCCCTGTGGAAAGGTCCGGAAGATCTTCTGCGCGCCATCGACCGTTACCTGCAAGGCGAAGCGCCGGTCATCAAATCCCCGCCGCCTGCCGATGAAACGCTCGCCTCGCGCCATGAAAAGATTGTCGCCAAAATTACCGCGCTTAAGCAGAAGTGGAATGAGTCGGTCGGTGAAATTGATGCGATCATCGAAAACTCAGGCATCGACAGACGCAAGTTCAACCGTGGGAACCAGGGGAAATGGATCGAAAAGATCAGCGCCTGGGCCCAGGAGGAGACGCGGGGCTACCAGCTTCCGGACGCACTGGAAAAATTCTCGCAGCGCTTTTTGACCGAGCGGACTAAAGCCGACGGCATTGTGCCCGAGCATCCCCTGTTTGTGGCGATTGAAGCGCTGCTTGCTGAGCCATTAACGCTCAACGATCTGATGATCACCCGCGCCATGACGGAGATCCGCCAGGCCGTCGCGCGGGAAAAACGTCGCCGGGGCGAGCTGGGGTTCGATGATATGCTGAGCCGCCTGGACGAGGCGCTGTCCAGCGAGAATGGTGAAGCGCTCGCCAGCGCGATCCGTACCCGATTCCCGGTGGCGATGATTGACGAATTTCAGGATACCGACCCCCAACAGTACCGCATTTTTCGCCGCATCTGGCGACAGCAGCCCGACACTGCCCTGCTGTTGATAGGCGATCCTAAACAAGCAATTTATGCCTTCCGCGGGGCCGATATCTTTACCTATATGAAAGCCCGCAGCGAGGTCGTTGCCCACTACACGTTAGACACGAACTGGCGCTCCGCGCCGGGGATGGTTGAGAGCGTCAATGCGCTGTTCAGCCGCATGGAGTCGGCGTTCATGTTCAATGAAATTCCTTTCCTGCCGGTGAAATCTGCCCCAAATAACGCGATCTTACGCTTTGAAGTCAGCGGTGCGGTGCAACCCGCCATGACCTTCTGGCTGCTTGAGGGGGAAGGCTATGGTGTGGCCGACTATCAGGCGGCGATGGCTCAGCACTGCGCCGCGCAAATCCGTGACTGGCTGAGCGCAGGCGCGCGCGGCGAGGCGCTGCTGTGGAAAGGGGAACAGGCAAATCCTGTTAAAGCCTCTGATATCACCGTGCTGGTGCGCAGCCGTCAGGAAGCGGCGTTGATCCGCGATGCGCTTACGCTGCTTGATATCCCTTCCGTGTATCTTTCTAACCGCGACAGCGTGTTCGACACGCTGGAAGCCCAGGAAATGCTCTGGCTGCTTCAGGCGGTGCTGGCGCCGGAGCGCGAAAATACGCTTCGAAGCGCGCTGGCCAGTTCAATGCTGGGGTTGAACGCGCGGGATATCGACGTGCTTAACCATGACGAAAACGCATGGGATACGGTAGTGGAAGAGTTTGTCCATTACCGTGAGCGCTGGCAAAAACGCGGCGTCATGGCGATGCTTCGCGAGCTGATGACGCGGCGTCAGATTGCCGAAAATATGCTGGCGACATCCGGCGGTGAAAGGCGTCTGACCGATATTTTACATATTAGCGAACTGTTGCAGGAAGCGGGTACCCAGCTTGAAAGTGAACATGCCCTCGTGCGCTGGCTGGCGCAGCAAATTGCCGATCCCAACAGCAACGCCTCAAGCCAACAGATGCGTCTTGAGAGCGATAAGCATCTGGTGCAAATCGTCACCATTCACAAATCGAAAGGTCTCGAATATCCGCTGGTCTGGCTGCCCTTCATCGCGAACTACCGCGTTCAGGATCAGGCCTTTTACCATGACCGCGAGACTTTCGATGCGGTGCTCGATCTCAGCAAAGCGGAAACCAGCGTTGAGCTGGCGGAAGCGGAGCGTCTGGCGGAGGATTTGCGCCTGCTATACGTTGCGCTGACCCGTTCTGTCTGGCATTGCAGCCTGGGCGTCGCGCCCGTATTTCGCCGTCGCGGAGAAAAAACGGGGGAGAGCGATTTCCATTTAAGCGCGTTAGGCCGGCTTATTCAGCGTGGCGAGCCGAAAGATGCGGCGGGGCTACGCCACTGCATTGCGTCGCTTTGCGGTGACGATATCGCGCTACATATCCCGACTCTGCCAGACAATAGCCGCTGGCAAATGGCGCAAGAGACCGCCACCGATCTTAACGCGCGCCAGATCACGCGGGTGCTTGCCGACGACTGGCGAGTCACCAGCTATTCTGGCCTGCAACAGCACGGGCAAAGTATTGCGCAGGATCTCATGCCGAAGCTGGACGTGGATGCCGCAGGAGTGGGAGAGGTGCCGGTTGAGCCGACGTTAACCCCGCATCAGTTCCCGCGCGGCGCGTCGCCGGGCACCTTTTTACACAGCCTCTTTGAGGAGCTAGATTTCACCCAGCCTGTCAGTGAGGAGTGGGTGCTGAGGATGCTACAGAGCGGAGGCTATGACGCGCACTGGCAGCCCGTTCTCACAGACTGGATCAACGCCATTTTGCAGGCGCCGCTGACGGAGCAGGGCTTCTCGCTTCGCCAGTTAACGGCCAAAAATAAGCAGGTTGAGATGGAGTTTTATCTGCCTGTCGAAGGTCCGCTTAAGGCCGACGCGCTCGATGCGCTCATCCGTCAGTACGATCCGCTATCAGCCGGCTGCCCGCCGCTGAACTTCCGTCAGGTACAGGGCATGCTGAAAGGGTTTATCGACCTGGTCTTCCGTCACGACGGGCGTTACTACCTGCTGGACTACAAATCCAACTGGCTGGGCGAGAGCAGCGAAGCCTATACCCAACAGGCGATGGCGGCAGCCATGCAAATGCATCGCTACGATCTGCAATATCAGCTCTATAGCCTGGCGCTGCACCGCTATTTGCGCCACCGTATTGCGGATTATCGCTACGACGACCATTTTGGTGGCGTCATCTACCTGTTCTTACGCGGGGTCGACGCTGCCGATCCGCACTCCGGGATCTTCAGTACCCGTCCGGACGCCGAACTGATTGATAAAATGGATAACCTGTTTGCAGCAAACGCGGAGGAGATGGCATGACGATGCAGGACTTATTGCTGGATGCGGTAGAGCAACGCGTGCTGCGTCAGCTGGACGTGCAGTTTGCCATGATGATTGCCGCTGACCAGCCCGCCGTGATGCTTGCCGCTGCCCTTTTGAGTAAAGACGCCGGAGAGGGGCATGTGTGTCTGCCGCTCTCGCGTCTGGTGATTGACGAAAAAATGCCCCCTGTCCTCCAGTCTTGCTTTGCGCTGCTGGGTGAGACGGTGGACTGGCCGAAAATTTTGTGCGAATCATCGGCCGTCGGGCCGGGAGAAAACCAGGCACCGCTGATCCTGTCGGGGGAGCGCTTGTACCTGAACCGCCTGTGGCGAAACGAGCTGACGGTAGCGCGTTTCTTTAGTGAGACCAACGCGCCGCTTCCCTGCGATGAAGCGCAGCTTCGCCAGACGCTGGACAGTCTGTTTGACTCTGGTGAAGCCACTGACTGGCAGAAAGTGGCGGCGGCTGTCGCCCTGACGCGACGGATTTCGGTGATTTCCGGCGGCCCGGGGACCGGGAAAACCACGACCGTAGCGAAACTGCTGGCCGCCCTGATCCAGCTTTCAGGCGAGCAGCGATGCCGTATTCGTCTGGCGGCGCCCACCGGGAAAGCCGCGGCGCGTCTGACCGAATCTCTGGGCGGCGCGATGCAACAGCTGCCGCTGACGCAGGAGCAGCTTGCGCTTTTCCCGGGTGAAGCAAGTACGCTGCACCGTCTGCTCGGCGCTCAGCCGGGTAGCCAGCGTCTGCGCTACCATGCGGGCAATCCGCTGCATCTGGACGTGCTGGTGGTGGATGAAGCCTCTATGATCGACCTGACCATGATGTCGCGCCTGATCGATGCTCTGCCGCCGCATGCGCGCGTGGTTTTCCTGGGCGATCGCGACCAGCTCGCCTCCGTTGAAGCCGGGGCGGTACTGGGAGATATCTGTACCTACGCCAGCTATGGTTATACCGCCGCGCGGGCGCAGGAGCTTGCCCGCCTGACCGGCTACTCGCTTGAGCCCGATCGCTCACCCGTCGCGGGCGCGCTGCGCGACAGCCTGTGCCTGCTGCAAAAAAGCTACCGCTTCGGCAGCGACTCCGGCATCGGCCAGCTGGCGGCGGCGGTAAACCGTGGGGATCGGCATGCCACGCGCACGGTGTTTGACGGTTCCTTCACTGACATAGAAAAGAAATCGCTGCAAAGCGGGGAAGAGTATCAGGCAATGCTTGAGGAGGCTCTCCAGGGATATCAGCGTTTTCTGAGCTGCGTGCAGCAGCGCAGTCAGCCCGAGCAGGCCATCGCCGCATTTGGCGAATACCAGCTTCTGTGCGCACTACGTGAAGGGCCGTTTGGCGTCGCGGGTCTGAACGACAGGCTGGAGCAGCTGCTTGTGCAGAAACGCAGAATTAACCGCCAGCTGCATTCGCGATGGTATGAGGGCAGGCCTGTGATGATCTCCCGCAACGACAGTGCGCTGGGGCTGTTCAACGGGGATATCGGCATTGCGCTCGATCGCGGCAACGGTCTGCGCGTGTGGTTCCAGCTGCCGGACGGCAGCGTGAAGTCCGTTCAGCCCAGCCGCCTGCCGGAGCATGAAACGGCATGGGCGATGACGGTACACAAATCTCAGGGATCCGAGTTCAACCATGCGGCGCTGATCCTGCCGACACAGCTTTCACCGGTCGTAACCCGTGAGCTGGTCTACACCGCCATTACCCGTGCGCGTCAGCGTCTGTCGCTGTATGCGGATGAACGCGTGCTGGGACAGGCGATTGCCACCCGCACCGAGCGCAGAAGCGGATTAAGCGTGATATTTGAATCTGCCTGAATGCACGCCCTTTCCAACAGGAGAGGGCTACCAGTTAACCCAGGTCCGCCATTAATACCTTCGAGCGGCGCTGATAGTTGTACATCTCTTTCTTGCTTTCCGGCAGTGAATCAATATCCACCGGCGTGAAGCCGCGTTCCTGGAACCAGTGAATGCTGCGGGTGGTGAGCACGAAAAGTTTGCTCAGACCCATCTGGCGCGCCTGTGCCGCCACGCGTTCAAGCAGCAGTTCGCCCCGGGAAGAGCTACGGTAATCCGGGTGCACCGCAACGCACGCCATTTCTCCAATCTGCTCTTCCGGGAACGGATAAAGCGCCGCACAGGCAATGGTCAGGTTATCGCGCTGGATGATGGTGAACTTGTCGATTTCCATCTCCAGCTGCTCGCGGGAGCGGCGAACCAGAATGCCCTGCTGCTCCAGAGGCCGGATCAGCTCCAGAATGCCGCCGATGTCGTTGATGGTGGCGCGGCGGATCTGCTCGGCGCTCTCCATCACGATCTGCGTACCAATACCGTCCCGGGAGAACAGTTCCTGCAACAGCGCGCCGTCTTCCTGATAGCTGATCAGGTGGCTGCGGCGCACGCCGCTGCGGCACGCTTTGACGGCACCGCGCAGAAAACGCACCGTACCGGAATAGTAATCGCCTTGTGCTTCCAGCGCTTCGACGCGTGCCTGAGCTTCATTCGGAAAAAGTTCTGGCACAATTACGCCCTCATCATTCACGACGCCCTGTGAAGAGCAAAACCCAATCATTTTCTCGGCTTTCAGCTTGATGGCCAGCTGGGTAGCAATCTCTTCCGAGGTCAGATTAAAACTTTCACCCGTTACGGAGACGGCAACAGGGCCCATCAGAACGATCGCGCCATTGTCTAACTGACGGTGAATGGCTTCTTCATCAATACGGCGGATGCGACCGCTGTGGCAGTAGTCCACGCCATCGTCCACGCCGAGCGGCTGAGCAATGATAAAATTGCCGCTCACCACGTTGATATGCGCGCCCTGCAACGGCGTATTATTCAGGCTCATCGACAGGCGGGCGGTAATATCGAGCTGCAACAGGCCCGCCGCCTGTTTGACCAGTTCGAGGGTTTTCGCATCCGTCACGCGGGTATGTTTGTGATAAATCGGCTCATGGTGATGCGCGGCGAGGTTGGCTTCGATTTGCGGACGTGCGCCATACACCACCACCAGACGGATGCCGAGGCTGTGCAGCAGGCCAATATCATTGACGATGCTGGAAAAGTTTTCATGCTCAATGGCTTCGCCGCCAAGCATGATGACAAACGTTTTGCCCCGATGGGTGTTGATATAGGGAACAGAATGGCGGAATCCCTGGACCAGTTCGGTTCTGCGTTCCTTAACCATGACACAACCCTTAATGAATGTTTATTCGTAATTTCTGTATTTTTATTCGATCGTGGCCGTCCGTGCAAGCCTAAATTTTCTGCGACCCACAGAAAATGATAAGTAATCCGTGCGTTAGCGTATGATTGTTTACCCTTTTATAGATGACAGTTTATGCGTCTTTCGTTAAAGTTTTCGGTCAATTCAGACGTTTTATTCATTAATCAGTTTTATTGCTCGGGAGAAGCATGTCGGGATCCAATTCAGCAATAAGCCGCCGCCGCCTGTTAAAAGGGGCCGGGGCGATGTGGTTGCTTAGCGTCAGCCAGGTGGGTCTTGCCGCCACAAGCCAGGTAGTCGCGGTGCGCGTCTGGCCGTCGTCGACCTATACGCGCGTGACGGTTGAGTCCAACCGCGTGCTGAAATATAAGCAATTCGCCCTCAGCAATCCTGAACGTGTGGTGGTTGATCTCGAAGGTGTGAACCTCAACTCCGTGCTGAAAGGCATGGCGGCTCAGATCCGCGGCGACGATCCGTTTATCAAATCGGCGCGCGTCGGGCAGTTCGATCCGCAAACCGTGCGCATGGTGTTTGAGCTGAAGCAGAACGTGAAGCCGCAGCTCTTTGCCCTTGCACCTGTTGCCGCCTTTAAAGAGCGTCTGGTGATGGATCTCTATCCGGCGAATGCCACGGATATTCAGGATCCGCTCCTGGCACTCCTTGAGGATTACAACAAAGGCGATCTCGACCGGCAGGTTCCACCAGCGCAAAGCGGGCCGAAGCCGGGCAGGGCGGGGCGCGACCGACCGATTGTGATCATGCTCGATCCTGGCCACGGCGGGGAAGATTCCGGCGCCGTCGGGAAGTATCGCACCCGCGAAAAAGATGTGGTGCTGCAAATTGCCCGTCGTCTGAAAGCGTTAATCGACAAAGAGGGCAATATGCGCGCCTACATGACGCGCAACGAAGATGTCTTTATCCCGCTGAAGGTCCGCGTGGCGAAAGCGCAGAAGCAGCGCGCGGATCTGTTTGTCTCTATTCACGCGGATGCCTTCACCAGCCGCCAGCCGAGCGGCTCATCGGTATTTGCCCTGTCAACAAAAGGGGCGACCAGTACCGCCGCGAGATACCTGGCGGATACGCAGAACGCCTCGGATTTAATCGGTGGGGTGAGCAAAAGCGGCGATCGTTACGTCGACCATACGATGTTCGATATGGTGCAGTCGCTGACCATTACCGACAGCCTGAAGTTTGGTAAAGCGGTGCTGGGCAAGCTGGGCCGGGTCAATAAGCTGCACAAAAACAGCGTCGAGCAGGCCGGATTTGCGGTACTGAAAGCGCCGGATATTCCGTCCATACTGGTCGAAACCGCGTTTATCAGTAACGTGGAAGAGGAACGCAAGCTCAAGACGGCTAAATTCCAGCAGGAAGTGGCGGAGTCGATTCTGGCGGGCATCCGGGCCTATTTCTCAGACGGAGAAACGCTGGCGCGGCGAGGGTAGGGCATCAGGCCGGGTATCTTGCCCGGCATTTTCACAAACGGCAGATACAAAAAAACACCCTTAAGGGTGCTTATTGTTTTAGAAGTGTTGGTTGCGGGGGCCGGATTTGAACCGACGACCTTCGGGTTATGAGCCCGACGAGCTACCAGGCTGCTCCACCCCGCGTCCGTCTTTCTACACTTGTAGAAACTTACTTCTTCAAATTTGATTGGTTGCGGGGGCCGGATTTGAACCGACGACCTTCGGGTTATGAGCCCGACGAGCTACCAGGCTGCTCCACCCCGCGTCCGTCTTTTTGCTTCGTATTTCAAACCACATCTGCGTTGACTTTCCTCGTTCACCTCAGTCACTTACTGGAGTAAGTTCCTAAGGATTCACTGCGTCGTCGCCTTGCTGTGATTCGAACTACTTCGCAAAAACTTCTACTGTCGTAGAAGATACTTCATCAAATTTTAATTGGTTGCGGGGGCCGGATTTGAACCGACGACCTTCGGGTTATGAGCCCGACGAGCTACCAGGCTGCTCCACCCCGCGTCCGTGGAAGCGCACTATACTCGGATAGGTTTGTGATGCAACCCCTTTTTCGCATAATTCATTATTTTGTATGCAAAATGAACGGGAATAGCCACTTTGGACTATTTTTTGTCCAGAATTTGCCAAAGGGAAGGCGATTGCATTTCATTCATACGGTGGGTTTGTTATCTTCATCACGCGGAAATGGGCAACTAAAAGACGAGATATAATGAAAGGACGTTGGGCGAAGTATCTGATGACAGGCGCAATGGTAGCGATTCTTGCGGCCTGCTCTTCCAAACCGACCGATCGCGGTCAACAGTATAAAGACGGGAAGTTATCCCAGCCTTTCTCTTTAGTTAACCAGCCCGATGCCGTGGGTGCTCCAATCAATGCCGGGGATTTCTCCGAGCAGGTGTACCAGATCCGCAAAGCGTCGCCGCGCCTGTATGGCGCACAGAACAACGTTTATAGTGCCGTACAGGACTGGCTGAAGGCGGGCGGTGATACGCGCAATATGCGCCAGTTTGGTATTGATGCCTGGCAGATGGAAGGGGCGGATAACTACGGTAACGTCCAGTTTACCGGCTACTACACGCCGGTTGTCCAGGCGCGACACACGCGTCAGGGCGAATTCCAGTATCCAATTTACCGTATGCCGCCAAAACGCGGACGTCTGCCGTCTCGCGCCGAGATCTACGCCGGCGCGCTTAGCGAAAATTACGTGCTGGCCTACAGCAACTCGCTGATGGATAACTTCATCATGGACGTGCAGGGCAGCGGTTATATTGATTTTGGCGACGGTTCGCCGCTGAACTTCTTTAGCTACGCCGGGAAAAACGGTCATGCCTACCGCAGCATCGGTAAGGTGCTCATCGACCGTGGTGAAGTGAAACGAGAAGACATGTCGATGCAGGCGATCCGCGAGTGGGGCGAAAAGCACAGCGAAGCGGAAGTGCGTGAACTGCTTGAGCAGAACCCATCGTTTGTTTTCTTCAAGCCGCAGAACTTTGCGCCGGTGAAAGGGGCGAGCGCCGTACCGCTGATTGGCCGCGCCTCGGTGGCCTCGGATCGTTCGATTATCCCGGCGGGCACCACGCTGCTGGCGGAAGTGCCTCTCCTCGACAACAACGGCAAGTTCAACGGCAAGTATGAGCTGCGCCTGATGGTGGCGCTGGACGTGGGCGGGGCGATCAAAGGCCAGCACTTCGATATTTACCAGGGCATCGGCCCGGATGCCGGGCACCGTGCAGGCTGGTATAACCACTACGGACGCGTGTGGGTGCTGAAGACTGCGCCGGGTACCGGAAACGTATTCAGCGGCTGATTGTGGTATTCTGAGCGCAAGACGGATTACGGTTCAGGGTGAGGAATACCTCACCCTTTTTACATCTGAGGTTTTATGTCTGTGGTAATCAGCGATGCCTGGCGCCAGCGTTTCGGCGGCACGGCACGGTTATATGGTGAAAAAGCCCTGCAACTGTTCGCGGATGCGCATGTCTGCGTGGTGGGCATTGGGGGTGTGGGTTCGTGGGCGGCAGAAGCGCTGGCGAGAACCGGCATTGGCGCAATTACGTTGATTGATATGGATGACGTCTGCGTCACTAACACTAACCGTCAGATCCACGCCCTGCGTGATAACGTCGGTCTGGCGAAGTCTGAGGTGATGGCGGATCGTATTCGTCTGATCAACCCGGAGTGCCGCGTAACGGTGATTGACGACTTTGTGACGGCAGATAACGTCGCGGAGTACATGAGCAAAGGCTACAGCTACGTCATTGACGCCATCGACAGCGTGCGCCCGAAAGCGGCGCTGATCGCTTACTGCCGTCGCTATAAGGTGCCGCTGGTGACCACCGGCGGGGCAGGCGGACAAATCGATCCGACTCAGATCCAGGTGGCTGACCTGGCGAAAACCATTCAGGATCCGCTGGCCGCTAAGCTGCGCGAGCGCCTAAAAAGCGACTTCAACGTGGTGAAGAACAGCAAAGGCAAGCTGGGCGTGGACTGCGTGTTCTCTACCGAAGCGCTGGTTTATCCGCAGGCGGATGGTTCGGTCTGTGCGATGAAAAGCACGGCGGAAGGGCCGAAGCGGATGGACTGCGCCTCTGGGTTCGGTGCGGCCACCATGGTGACCGCCTCCTTCGGCTTTGTGGCGGTCTCTCACGCCCTGAAGAAGATGATGGCGAAGGCAGAACGTCAGGCCTGAGCCTGACGTGCGGCATCCAGCACCGCGTCGTTGAGCGCGATCAACCCCTGACCGCGCGAGGCGCTAAGCTGCGCGCGAAGTCCCAGCTCATCAAACAGCGCCAGCGGAGAATGCGCCAGCAGATCTGCGGCGCGTTTCCCTTCGACGGCGGTCAGCAGCACCGCCAGCAGGCCGCGAACAATGCGTCCCTCGCTGTCGCCGAAGAAATGCAGCTTCTCACCGGATACGCTAAACCCAAGCCAGACGCGGTTCTCGCAGCCAGCGATCTCCTTCGCCTGTGACTTCAGATCGTCTGACAGGGTGGGCAGCTGTTTACCCAGCAGGATCAGCTGACGGTATTTATCCTCCCACTGCGTGAGCGGGGCGAAGGTCTGTTTCAACGTCTCTTCAGTGATAACGGTGCCGAACGGGTGCCCGGCTAAGGCTGCATATGTCATTAATCCACCAGTAATTCCAGGGCGCGGTCGACGGCGGAAACCAGCGCGTCGACGTCGCTTTTTGTGTTGTACGGTGCAAACGAGGCGCGCAGGGTGCCGCTCACGCCCATGGCTGCCAGCAGCGGCTGGGCGCAGTGCTGTCCGGCACGCAGGGCAATGCCGTACCCGGCAAGCAGCGTCACCATGTCGCTATGGTGTACGCCCGCGAAGTCAAAGGCGAGCAGGCTGGAGTCCTGTACGCGGAACGAGCGAAACCCCGGGCGTTTTTTAAGCTCTTCTTCCGCCAGCGTCGCCAGGCCCCGGCTCCAGCTTTCAGCCTGAACCACGTCCGTTTCTGTGAGCCATTCGAGCGCCGCGCTCAGACCGATAACCCCGGCCACGTTCGGCGTACCGGCTTCCAGGCGGTAAGGTACATCCTGAGTTTTAAAGCCGTCAAAGGTCACTTCGGTAATCATCTTGCCGCCGCCGAGCCACGGCGTCATCCGGGCCAGCAGTTCAGCTTTGCCGTACAGCGCGCCGATACCGGTTGGCCCGTACAGCTTGTGCCCGGAGAACGCATAGAAATCGATATCCAGCGCCTGAACGTCAGCCGGGAAATGCACCACTCCCTGCGCGCCGTCGACCACCACCACCACGTCGCTGGCATGGGCAATTTTAATGGCGCGCGCCAGATCCGGGCAGCCGCCGGTGACGTTGGACATCTGCCCCAGCGCCAGAATACGGCTGCGCGGCGTCATCAGCTCCGGCAGACGCGCCACGTCCGGCAGAAGGTCTGCACCCAGCGGGAGCTTTACAACGCGCGCCCCGGTTTGTTCAGCCACCATCAGCCACGGCACCAGGTTGGCGTGGTGTTCTGCCTCGCTGACGATGATTTCATCTCCGGCCTGCAACAACGGACGCGCGTAGCATTGCGCCACCATGTTAATGGCCTCGGTGGTGCCGCGCGTCCAGACGATGTTCTTACCGCTGTCGGCATTGATCAGGCGCGCGACCTGATCCCGTGCGGCTTCGTATTGCGCCGTCAGGCGCTGCGCTTCGGCATACTGGCTGCGGTGCACGTTCCCGGCGCTCAGGCTGTAAAACTGGCGGGTTGCCTCAATCATCGCCTGCGGCTTAAGGGCCGTGGCGGCGCTATCAAGATAAATACCGGCATCGGCCAGCGCGGGAAACTGTGCGCGAAACTGCGCAGGACTGAAAGCGTTCATGGAATTCCTCATATCGATTCTTCGATCGTCGCGCAAATTTATCGACAGGGCAAGGAAGTTGATATCTATCAGATTTGTCTGCTTATCCTGGCGAGTCTGAAAAAGCAGGTTATGCTAAATAGTGTTAGGCGGATGTTTTAGCCTGTTATAAATCGAGGTTTGAATAGCATTAATTGCTAAAGGAGATAATCATGAAAAAGACAGCTGCAATCATTTCTGCCTGTGCGTTGACCTTTGCCCTGAGCGCCTGTTCTGGTAATAACTATGTAATGCATACCAACGATGGTCGATCTATCGTCTCTGAAGGGAAACCGACAACCGATAATGATACCGGGATGATTTCATACAAAGATGCTAACGGGAACAAACAGCAGATCAACCGCAGTGACGTGAAAGAGATGAAAGAAATCGAGCATTAATAGCGAGATAAGCGAAAAAAAAGCACCGCAAGTTGGCGGTGCTACATTAATCACTATGGACAGACAGGGTAAATGTACAGGAAGTGAAAAATTGGTAGCGTTGCTACCGTGGTCTGAATCGCAGACCAATTGCAAACACAACAACACAACATCACAACCGTAAGCCAAAAGCCCTTCAGAACACGCATTCCAAAAAAACTTTTCGTTCCGGCTCAGGAAGTGCCGCCACTATAGGTATTTGCTGGTAGTTCCTCAACGGACAAATTATAATGGCTCAGATAAAAAAAACTAATAGGTTAAACGTTGTTTCCTATATGTTAAATCTCGTTAACATCTAAGCCAGATAACCATGTCCAAGCGATTGCCACCCCTTAATGCATTACGTGTTTTTGATGCAGCAGCACGCCACCTCAGCTTCACCCGCGCAGCCGATGAGCTTTTTGTGACACAGGCCGCAGTAAGTCACCAAATCAAGTCTCTGGAGGATTTTCTGGGGCTTAAGCTGTTCCGTCGCCGCAACCGTTCCTTGCTGTTGACCGAAGAGGGGCAGAGCTATTTTCAGGATATTAAAGAGATTTTTTCCCAGCTGACGGAAGCCACCCGCAAGCTTCAGGCCCGGAGCGCAAAAGGTGCCCTGACGGTCAGTTTATTGCCCAGTTTTGCCATTCAATGGCTGGTGCCGCGACTCTCAAGCTTTAACTCAACTTATCCGGGAATCGATGTCCGAATCCAGGCCGTTGACCGTCAGGAAGACAAGCTGGCAGATGATGTGGACGTGGCGATTTTTTACGGTCGCGGCAACTGGCCGGGCTTGCGTGTAGAGAAATTATACGCAGAATATCTGCTGCCGGTCTGTTCGCCGCTGCTGCTGACGGGGGACAAGGCGCTCAAAACGCCCGCCGATCTGGCGAAACATACGCTTTTGCACGATGCGTCGCGTCGCGACTGGCAAACTTATACCCGTCAGTTAGGTCTTAATCATATAAACGTGCAGCAGGGGCCCATTTTTAGCCACAGCGCGATGGTGCTACAGGCTGCCATTCACGGGCAGGGCGTGGCGTTGGCAAACAACGTGATGGCCCAGTCCGAAATTGAGGCAGGCCGTCTGGTTTGCCCGTTTAACGATGTTCTGGTCAGCAAGAATGCATTTTATCTGGTTTGTCATGACAGTCAGGCAGAACTGGGTAAAATAGCCGCTTTCCGGCAGTGGATACTGGCGAAAGCGGCAAGCGAGCAAGAAAAATTTCGCTTCAGGTATGAACAATAACGTTTGTGTGCCGGGCACGCATTAATTCAGGACTTAAACATGACCAGCCGATTCATGCTGATTTTCGCCGCAGTAAGTGGCTTTATTTTTGTAGCTCTGGGCGCGTTTGGCGCGCATGTGTTAAGCAAATCTCTGGGCGTTGTGGAGATGGGCTGGATCCAGACCGGCCTTGAATATCAGGCGTTCCACACGCTGGCAATATTTGGGCTGGCGGTGGCGATGCAACGCCGCATCAGCATCTGGTTCTACTGGAGCAGCGTCTTTCTGGCGCTGGGTACCGTACTGTTCAGCGGCAGCCTCTACTGCCTGGCGCTGTCGCATTTACGCCTGTGGGCGTTTGTTACACCTGTCGGCGGCGTCAGCTTCCTGGCGGGGTGGGTATTAATGTTTATCGGAGCTATCCGTCTGAAACGCAAGGGCGTTGTTCATGAATAAGGTTGTTTTATATTGTCGCCCGGGGTTTGAGAAAGAGTGCGCCGCGGAAATCACCGATAAAGCGGGGAAGCGTGAAGTCTTCGGATTTGCTCGCGTCAAAGAGAACGCGGGCTATGTGGTATTTGAATGCTATCAGCCTGATGACGCCGACAAGCTGGCGCGCGAGCTGCCGTTCAGCTCGCTGATTTTCGCCCGCCAGATGTTTGTCGCGGGCGAACTGCTGAAAGATCTCCCACCGGACGATCGCATCACGCCGATTGTGGGCATGTTACAAGGCGTGGTGGAGAAGGGTGGCGATTTACGCGTGGAAGTGGCCGACACCAACGAAAGCAAAGAGCTGATGAAGTTCTGCCGTAAGTTCACCGTGCCGCTGCGCGCGGCGCTGCGCGATGCGGGCGTGCTGACAAACTACGAAACGCCAAAGCGTCCGGTCGTGCATATCTTCTTTATTGCGCCAGGGTGTTGCTACGCAGGCTACTCGTATACCACCAACAACTCGCCGTTCTTTATGGGGATCCCGCGTCTGCGCTTCCCGGCGGATGCGCCGAGCCGTTCAACCCTAAAGCTGGAAGAGGCGTTCCACGTCTTTATCCCGGCCGACGAGTGGGACGAACGCCTGGCAAACGGCATGTATGCGGTCGATCTCGGGGCGTGCCCTGGCGGCTGGACCTATCAGCTGGTGAAACGCAACATGTGGGTTTCTTCTGTGGATAACGGCCCAATGGCGCAAAGCCTGATGGATACCGGGCAGGTCACCTGGCTGCGCGAGGACGGTTTCCGCTATCGCCCGAACCGCAACAACATCTCCTGGATGGTGTGCGACATGGTAGAAAAACCGGCGAAAGTCGCGGCGCTGATGGCCTCCTGGCTGGTAAACGGCTGGTGTCGTGAGACGATTTTCAACCTCAAGCTGCCGATGAAAAAGCGCTACGAAGAGGTGTCGCAGAACCTGGCCTATATTCAGCAGCAGCTGGACGAACATGGCATTAACGCGGAAATCCAGGCACGACAGCTGTATCACGATCGTGAAGAAGTGACGGTGCACATTCGTCGCTGGTGGGCGGCCGTAGGCGGGCGTCGCGACGAGCGATAACGTCTGTAATGCCCGGTGGCGCTACGCTTACCGGGCCTACAAAACCGTGAATCGTTTTAACGCTCTAACCTTAACTGCTGTAAATTCCCGTCCAGCCGTAAATCCGTCTGTAGCGTCGCCACCTCGCGGCAGATAAACGCCATCTCTTTGTGTGCCTCCAGCTTCTTGCGCCACTTTTCCGGTACCTCATCCAGCCGGGCGTAAATGCCTTCCAGGTTTTGAAACTCCGTCAGCAGCTGTGCGGCACTTTTTGGTCCAATGCCGGCGACGCCCGGTACTTTAGAGCTGCTAATCCCCGCCAGCCCCCAGTAGTCAGGCAGCTGTTGCGGCGAGACGCCAAACTCCCCGGCAATAAAGGGCGCGTCCAGCCAGCGTTTCTGGAAATAGTCGCGGATGCGGATCGTGGGAGAGAGCAGCTGGCAGTAGCCTTTGTCGGTTGAAACGATGGTTGCCTGATGCCCGGCGCTCGCGACTTTCACCGCCAGCGTTGCGGCCAGATCGTCAGCCTCGTTGCCGTGCGCGCCCCAGCAGGGAACCCCGCGCTGTTCAAAGGCGGCGCGAATAACGGGCATTTCGGCGTGCAGATCGTCCGGCATCGGCGCGCGTCCGGCCTTGTAGTCAGGGAGACGCTGATGTCGCCAGCCGCTGTTGCGCGCTTCGTCGTCAAACACGGCCACGACGTGCGTCGGCTCGCTGTGGCGAATAAGCTGCTCCAGCGCGTGCAGGCAGGTGTCCTTGCAGGGCGTGCCCTGTACCGCATGGATCCGGCGAATCAGGTTGAGCGCGTCGACGATAAGTAAATGAACAGCCACAGATATTCTCCCTTAAAGCTAATGGATAAAGGGTATCACTGTCGGCAGGGGGAAACGAATAGCTTGAGGGAAAACAGGAAGAAGCCTCGCAAAACGAGGCTTCCTGACCGGCTTAATCGCAGGTGACGATCTTCATCGCCAGGCCACCGCGGGAGGTTTCGCGGTATTTGGCGTTCATATCTTTACCGGTTTCGTACATGGTTTCGATAACCTTATCGAGACAGACGCGCGGTTCGCTGGTGCGGCGCAGCGCCATACGTGCCGCGTTCACCGCCTTCACGGAGGCAATCGCGTTACGCTCGATGCACGGTACCTGTACCTGTCCGCCGACCGGGTCGCAGGTCAGCCCCAGGTTATGCTCCATGCCGATTTCCGCAGCAATACAGACCTGTGCAGGGCTTGCGCCCAGCAGTTCAGCCAGACCCGCCGCCGCCATAGAACAGGCTACGCCCACTTCACCCTGACAGCCCACTTCTGCACCGGAAATGGAGGCGTTCATCTTGTACAGAGAGCCAATCGCACTGGCAACCAGCATATAGCGCGCCAGTGAGTTTGCGTTCACTTCGCGGATAAACTTGTCGTAATACGCCAGTACCGCCGGAACAATCCCGCACGCGCCGTTGGTTGGCGCGGTCACCACGCGGCCACCCGCAGCGTTCTCTTCGTTTACCGCCAGCGCGAACATGTTGATCCAGTCGACGACGGCCATCGGGTCGGTGGTGGTTTTGTCGGTGCTGACCAGCATGCGGCGCAGCGCAGCCGCACGACGCGGAACGCGCAGTTTACCCGGCAGCACGCCTTCGGTGGTGATCCCACGCTCAATACCGCTGCGCATCACTTCCCAGACGTTAGCGAAGTGCTGTTCCAGCTCCTCTTTGCTGTGCAGGGCCAGCTCGTTTTTCATCATCAGGCCGGAGAGAGAGAGCCCCGTCTCCTGGCAGTGACGCTGTAAATCGGCCGCATTTTTGTACGGGTACGGCACCTCAACGGCGGAACCGTTGGTTTGACCAAAATGGTCTTCGTCGACGATAAACCCGCCGCCGATGGAGTAATACGTCTGGCTGTAAACCGCTTTATCGCCGACCAGCGCGGTAATGCGCATGCCGTTCTCGTGCAGCGACAGGTTATCCGCATGGAAATTCATGCAGTGGTCAACCGGGAATTCAACCTCATGCTCGCCGTTGGCCAGCAGCAAACGACCGTGGGTGTTTACGTCCTGGATAAAGCCAGGAATGGAGTCAATATCAACGGTATCCGGCAGGTTACCCGCCAGGCCCATGATAATGGCAATATCGGTATGGTGGCCTTTACCGGTCAGGGAAAGGGAACCGTATACATCGACAACCACGCGGGTGATGTCGTGCAAAATGCCGCGTGCAATCAAGTCATCCGTGAATTGTTTACCGGCTTTCATTGGTCCGACGGTGTGAGAGCTGGAAGGACCAATACCGATTTTGAAGATA
>NZ_JAOBZC010000011.1:0-143947 GCF_029838645.1 Enterobacter sp. GD03975 | reverse complement strand
TTAAAGAAACCCCGTACCGTAAGGTACGGGGTTTTTTGCTTTGTGCGTCAGAAATCAAGCCGGATGGCGGTACCGCCTTATCTGGCCTACAAGTTTTGTAGGCCCGGTAAGCGCAGCGCCACCGGGCAATGCTAATCGCACGATCTTACCGGGAAGAGATAACAGGAATAAAAATAAGGTAAGGTTTTGATAAACGCAGAAAAGCAAAAACCCAGCCATAGGCTGGGTTCTTTAAATAGTGGTGCCCGGACTCGGAATCGAACCAAGGACACGGGGATTTTCAATCCCCTGCTCTACCGACTGAGCTATCCGGGCAACGGAGCGCATTAAACCGCAATCGCGCGCGATCGTCAACATTATTTCGGGAAAAGCTGTTCAACTGCTTAAGTTTGCGGCAATCTGTCCGTTTGTGCGCTGAAATTGCACAAATCTTCCAGACAGTTCAGGCAAGCTATGACAATGCTGACGGTAAAGAGGAGAGCAGTATGGCAAATGACTGGCTTGAGCTGCGTCAGCATGCAGAAACAGGTATTGAAACAATCAAGGCACATTTCGAAGGGCACGCCTTTGATCCCCACTGGCACGACAGCTATCTGGTCGGAATAACCCTTTCCGGCACGCAGCAGTTCCACTGTCGGCGTGAACGGCACCATAGCCAGCCGGGCGATGCTTTTTTACTTGAGCCTGGTGAAATCCATGACGGTGATGCGCCGGTAGAGGGTGGCTTTACTTATCTGACCTTTTATCTCGATGAACGCTGGCTCACCCGTACGCTTCAGGGTCTGTACGACGCGACTCCCGGGAGCTACACCCTCCACTTTGCCCAAACGCTGACGCGGGAGCCTCAGCTGGTGCGCTCTATCGGTGATACGTTCGCCTCGTTGCATAACGATGAAATGAAAATCGTGCAGCAAAGCACAATGGATAACCTGCTCTCTCAGATTACAGCCCACTGCCACTGGCGTAAGAGACTTCCATCTCAGTTACAAAGCTCCGCCGTGGCGCATCGTGCCCGCGACTATCTCTACGCGCATATCGGCGAAAACGTAGGGCTATCAGACCTTGCGCGTGAGACGGGGACGGATCGCTTTACCCTCACCCGCTGCTTTAAGCGCGAGTTTCACCTCGCGCCGCACGCCTGGCTTATCCAGCTGCGTCTGGCAAAGGCCCGACAGATGCTGGCGTGTGGGGGACTGCCTGTTGATGTTGCCACGGCAGTGGGTTTTGCCGATCAAAGCCATCTTGGTCGCTGGTTCCAGCGGGCGTACCGTATTTCTCCGGCACACTACCGTCGGTTGTGCACAAACCTTCCAGACGTTTCCAGAAAATAACGGCACATTCATGGCTCTACTAAAAAGGAGCCACCTGTGAATTTATTATCCTTTCTGTTGTTTGCGTTTGTCGCCTCCATTACGCCGGGGCCAACCAATATTCTGGTACTGACTAACAGTCAGCACTTTGGCGTAAAAAATACGATTCCTGCCATCCTCGGTGGGTGTATTGCCGCCAGCGCTATTGTCCTGGTTTCCGGCGCAGGGGCAGGAGAAGCGTTACGCCAGTATCCGCTGATACGTCAGGTGATGAGCTGGGCGGGCGTGCTGTGGCTTTCCTGGATGAGCTGGCAGCTGTTTAGCGCCCCGGCCGCGAATCTCTCCTCCAGACGCCCTGTACGATTTACCGCCCGGGCGGCGGCGTTATTACAGATTGTGAATCCGAAAACCTGGATGATGGCGCTGGCAGTTGTCAGTCTGTTTGCGCCGGCAAGCGACCATGCATTACGGGATATTGCGCTGATGGCGCTATGGTTCCTGGCGATCTCAGTGGTCTGTTTGTTGTGCTGGGCGTGGCTGGGGAAGGCGGTAAACCGGATTTTCCGCACCACCGTGGCGATGGTGCGATTTCAGCGCGTAATGGCGCTGTGTTTGTTTATCTCCGCCTGGACGGGAATGCTGGCTTAGGTCAGTGCACCACCCATACGGCATTGTGCAAACCGCAAAATATCTTCCGCCAGTCGGTGCGCCGTATCTACATCAGCCTGGCTACGGTTCACCAGCATACGGCTCAGGCAACCTTCCAGCACCAGCTCCATCTGCTTCGCGACCATCGCCGGGTCATCCACTTCAAGTGTGGTCAGCAGCTCGTGTGTAAACTCGTGCGCCGCACGTTTTTGCTGATCTGCCAGCTGATGGATAGGGTGTCCGGGATCGGGGAAGTAGGTGCAGGCGGCGATAAACAGGCAGCCAGGGTAACGGTTGTTGGTAACACACTCCGTCAGCGCGGTATAGCGTGCCAATAGCTTTTGCTCGGTGGTCAGTTCTTCATTCAGCATCAGCTGTCTGCGCCAGATATCCACCTGCTGGCTGAGATAGCGCAGGGCATCATAAAGCAGCGCCTCTTTATCCGGCCAGAAGCGCCTAAGTTCATCCAGAGGGTAATCGATACGGTCGGCTACCATCTCAAGCGTGGTGCTGGCGATCCCTTGAATCTCAAGTAATTGCAGGGCTTGTCCCAGTACGTCTTCGCGTTGCACGGTTATCTCCTCCGCTATTCCCAACGGTTTGTCCCGTCTAAAGTGTTGTTTACGGTTGGCGATTGCGCAAATGCGCGTTGAATGCCGTCGCGTCCATAAACCCGGTTACACGCTGCGTCGGCTGTTCTGCCCCCTGTTCATTGAAGAACAGGATGGTAGGCAAACCGAGCACGTTAAGTTGCTTCAGCAGAGCCTTATCCTGCGCGCTGTTGGCGGTAACGTTCGCCTGAAGCAGAACGGTATCGCTCAGCGCGTGTTGTACCTGCGGATCGCTGAAGGTGTATTTTTCAAACTCTTTGCAGGCCACGCACCAGTCGGCATTGAGATCGAGCATGACCGGTTTGCCTTTCGCCTGCGCCAGGGCGCGGTTAAGGTCATCCACGTTCTTAATCTGTATAAAATTCAGATGAGCCTGCGTCTGACCTGTCGGGGTGCCAAACGCCCAGTCCTGCAAAGGACGGACGCTCACCAGCGCGGCCGCCAGCAGAAGGATCTGTACCAGACGCATCCACGGCGTCTTCGCACCCAGACTCACGATAAACGCCCAGCTGAAGAAGGCCACGCCGAGCATCGCCCACAGACGTGTAGCCCAGACGTCACCGATGATGCGTTCCAGCAGGAATACCGGGAGCGCCAGAATGACAAAACCGAACGCGGTTTTCACCGTCTCCATCCACGGGCCGCTCTTCGGCAGCAGACGATTGCCAAACACCGTCACCAGGATCAGCGGCAGGCCCATGCCGAGTGCGTAGAGGTACAGCGTGCCGCCGCCGAGCCACAGGTTGCCGCTCTGGGCAATGTATAACAGGATGGCGCTCAGCGGCGCGGTGGTGCAGGGAGAGCAAATCAGACCGGCGATGGCACCCATAGCGAACACGCCGCCCGCAGAGCCACCCTGCTGACGGTTGCTCATCAACGTCAGACGGGTTTGCAGGGAAGAGGGCAGTTGCAGGGTAAACAGGCCAAACATCGACAGCGCCAGCAGAATAAACACCGCTGACAACCCGATAAGCACATAAGGGTGCTGAAGGGCTGCCTGGAACTGTAATCCAGCAGCGGCGACCACGAGGCCGAGCGCGGTATAGGTTAACGCCATGCCCTGCACGTAGATAAAGGCCAGCACCAGCGCGCGGGCGGTGGAAAGACGTTGCTTGCCGCCCAGCACGATGCCAGAGATAAGCGGGTACATGGGCAGTACGCAGGGCGTAAAGGCGATGCCGATACCAATCAGTAACGCCCATAGCGCGGAGAAAGGCAGGTCAGCGCGGCCTTTGGCCTCTTCGCTCGCAGGAGGCGGAGAAGCCGCGGCTACGCCTTTGACTTCACTCAGCGGCACGACTTTTGTTTCCGGCGGATAGCAGAACCCGGCGTCGGCACACCCCTGATACGTCACCGTCAGGGTAGCGCCTTTATCCGCCTGATTCACCGTGACGGGCACGCTTAAGCGCTGGCGATAAATTTCACTTTTGCCGTAGAACTCGTCCTCGTGCCATTCGCCAGCGGGCATCTGCAATGCGCCAACGTCAGCCTTTGCCGGCGTGATGCTGACCTGCTTGCGGTAGAGGTAGTAACCCTCTTTCACCTGCCAGGTGAGGCTGAGATCGTGCTGGTTTTGCTGAAAGTCGAAAACGAACGCCTGGTCGGCAGGAATAAAGTTCGAACGGCCGGGTGCGTCAAACAACCCGGCAAAAACTGACGTGCTGCACAGCAGCAGGATCAGCGTAATGAAGCGTTGAGCCATGAGAGATAATCGTTATCGCCGTGGACTACTGGCAGCACCAGCAGCTCCGGGGTTTGATATGGATGATGAGACTTGAGGCAGTCGAGGAGCGCCTGCTGGTTGGTCAGATTGGTTTTGAGCAACATCTGGACTTCGTACTCTTGCTCCAGCTTGCCTTCCCAGTAATAAAGGGAGGTTGCGCCGGGTAAAAGCGTGACGCAGGCAGCCAGTTTTTCGGCCAGCACTTTGGCGGCGAGATCCTGGGCAGAGGCTTCATCAGGGGCGGTACACAGTACAACAACAGCATCAGGCGTGTTCACAAGTCGACCTCCTCATCACGAAAGTCTTCACTATATCACGCCATGCGATTGGTCATTAATGAAACGGGCCGCAGAGCGGCCCGATTTTAACTATTTTTACAACGGCTAACCGTTTACAGCACAATGCCACCGATGATAAAGCCGAGGATCACGCAGAGCGTAATCGCCACCACGCCCGGGATCAGGAACGCGTGGTTAAACACGTACTTACCGATGCGGGTTGAGCCGGTGTCATCCATCTCAACCGCGGCCAGCAGGGTTGGGTAGGTTGGCAGTACGAACAGGGCGGAAACGGCTGCAAAAGAGGCAATCGCCGTCAGCGGCGTAACGCCCAGCATCAGTGCCGCAGGCATCAGCGCTTTGGTGGTCGCGGCCTGGGAATACAGCAGCGTCGCCGCAAAGAACAGCACCACCGCCAGCAGCCACGGATAGTTGTGCAGCAGGTCGCCTGCAACGGTCTGGATATCGCTGATGTGTGCTTTGACGAAGGTATCACCGAGCCACGCCACGCCCAGCACGCACACGCAGGCGCTCATACCGGATTTGAAGGTGCTGGCGTTCAGCACTTCGCTGGTGTCGATTTTACAGGTGATGCTAATCAGCGTCGCGATGGTCAGCATGAAGACCACAATGGCTTCGTTACGCGGCAGAACCGGGTTCTGGATCAAACCTACCGTATCGCTGATGGCGGTCGCGTAGAACATCACGGCGACGATACCGATCAGGAACAGCAGCACGGAGCGTTTTGCATGCGGCTTCAGCTCGAAGACCTGGCTTCCGCGCAGGCTCACTTCGCCTTTTGCCAGACGCTCCTGGTAAACCGGATCGTCTTTCAGCTCGGCGCCGAGGAAGTTACACAGCACGGCGGTGATCATCACCGCAATCAGCGTGACCGGAATACAGATCGCCAGCAGCGTCAGGTAGCTCACGCCCATCGGCTCAAGGATCCCCGCGAAGAAGACCACGGCGGCTGAGATTGGCGAGGCGGTGATCGCAATCTGGGACGCCACCACGGCAATAGAGAGAGGGCGAGACGGGCGAATGCCCTGCTCTTTGGCCACTTCGGTGATCACCGGCAGCGTGGAGAACGCGGTGTGGCCAGTGCCGGCGAGAATGGTCATAAACCACGTCACCAGCGGGGCAAGGAAGGTGATGTATTTCGGATGGCGACGCAGCATACGCTCCGCCAGGCTCACCAGGTAGTCCATACCGCCAGCGACCTGCATGGCCGCAATGGCAGCGATAACCGCCATGATGATTTCGATAACGTCAAAAGGGATTGCGCCGGGTTTAATCTGAAAGATCAGGGTAAGTACGAGCACCCCGAGACCGCCGGCAAAACCGATGCCGATACCCCCGAGTCGTGCGCCCAAATAAATCGCCAACAGGACGATGACGAGTTCTGCTCCAAACATAAAGACCTGCCTTGCTTATTAACAAGTTGATATTGAATTGTTGTGTTTTGGTAACGCCCATAAAGAAAAAAGGCACGTCACAAGTGACGTGCCTTTCGGAAGCTTAGCCTGAACGGTTACTGTTCGCTTTCATCGGTATATCGTTTCGCTTTATAGGCCGGATGCATCAGGTTCTGGGCGGAGAAGATATCGTCCAGCTCGGCTTCGGTCAACAATCCTCGCTCAAGAACGACCTCACGCACGCTCTTACCGGTTTCGGCACAAATCTTACCGACGATGTCGCCGTTGTGGTGGCCGATGAACGGGTTGAGGTAGGTGACGATGCCGATTGAGTTATACACGTAACCTTCACACACCTCTTTGTTGGCGGTGATGCCGTTAATGCATTTTTCCAGCAGGTTGTAGCAGGCGTTGGTCAGAATATGGATGGATTCAAACATCGCCTGGCCAATCACTGGCTCCATCACGTTCAGCTGGAGCTGACCGGCTTCGGAAGCCATGGTGACGGTCGTATCGTTACCAATAACCTTGAAGCAAACCTGGTTCACCACTTCCGGCACCACCGGGTTTACTTTAGCTGGCATGATGGACGAACCCGCTTGCAACTCTGGCAGGTTGATTTCATTCAGGCCAGCGCGTGGACCGGAGGAGAGCAGGCGCAGGTCGTTACAGATTTTGGACAGTTTCACCGCCAGACGCTTCAGCGCGCTGTGCACCATCACGTAGGCGCCGCAGTCGGAGGTAGCTTCAATCAGGTCTTCCGCAGGCACAACCGGCAGGTTGGACACTTCAGCCAGCTTCTGTACCGCCAGCTGCTGATAGCCATCCGGCGTATTCAGACGTGTACCGATGGCGGTTGCACCCAGGTTCACTTCCAGCAGCAGCTCGGACGTGCGCAGCAGGTTTTTGGTCTCTTCATTCAGCAGCACGTTAAACGCGTGGAATTCCTGTCCGAGGGTCATGGGGACAGCGTCCTGCAACTGGGTACGGCCCATTTTCAGGATGTCCTGGAACTCAACGGCTTTACGCTGGAAGCCATCGCCCAGCTGATTGATCGCGTCGACCAGTTTGACGACAGAAGCATACACCGCGATGCGGAACCCGGTTGGGTACGCGTCGTTGGTGGACTGACATTTGTTAACGTGGTCGTTCGGGTTCAGGTACTGGTATTCACCTTTCTGATGCCCCATCAGCTCCAGGCCGATGTTTGCCAGTACTTCGTTGGTATTCATGTTGACGGAGGTGCCCGCGCCGCCCTGATAGACGTCAACCGGGAACTGATCCATGCATTTGCCGTTGTTCAGCACTTCATCGCATGCGGCGATAATCGCATTTGCAGCGCTTTTAGGAATGGTTTGCAGCTCTTTGTTCGCCAGAGCCGCGGCTTTTTTTACCATCACCATGCCACGCACAAATTCAGGGATGTCGCTGATTTTGCTGTTGCTGATGTAGAAGTTTTCAATCGCTCTCAGAGTGTGAACACCATAGTAGGCATCCGCTGGAACTTCCCTGGTACCCAACAAATCTTCTTCGATACGAATGTTGTTTAACATGTGAACCTTCTTTTCAAGCTGCCGATGGATTGTACTAAACACACAGTATATATGTGGTTTTGAATATTTTCTGACCGACGATTATTCCCTCAATCGGCCAGATGTTCGAGATCATATGCTGATGATAGCGAATTGCCGTAAGCTGGATCACTTATTATCGACCCGATTTCATGATAATTATTAATCTGTGAAATGGGTCACCGCTTTAATATTTCCAAAAAAAATATCCGTGCAAACCGATTGAATTTTGGCTAACCGTCACCATCTCTTATCTACGCGCTTCGCGAACACATTCAGACAGGGGCCAGAAGGCACCTGCCACACAGGAGATGCCAGTGCGCTGGATACCGTTTATTGCTTTCTTTCTTTATGTTTACATTGAAATTTCGATTTTCATCCAGGTTGCCCACGTGCTGGGCGTCCTGCTGACGCTGATTCTGGTGATCTTCACCTCCGTCATCGGCATGTCGCTGGTGCGCAATCAGGGTTTCAAAAATTTCCTGTTAATGCAGCAGAAGATGGCCGCAGGCGAAAGCCCGGCAGCCGAGATGATCAAAAGCGTGTCGCTGATTATTGCTGGCCTGCTGCTGATCCTGCCTGGGTTCTTCACCGACTTTCTCGGCCTGCTGTTGCTGTTGCCGCCGGTACAGAAGCACCTGACCATGAAGCTGCTGCCGCACCTGCGTTTCAGCCGTATGCCGGGCGGTGGTTTCAGCACCGGCCCGGGGGATACCTTTGAAGGGGAATACCAGCGTAAGGATGAGCAGCGCGACCGGTTAGATCATAAAGACGATCGATGAGTTTGTGGCCCGGAGGCGCTTCGCTTACCGGGCCTGCGAATTTTGCCGCTTCGGTAAAAACAGCCACAGCCCCGCCAGCATGATGATGGCGTACACGCTCTTCCACCCCACCATCGCCAGCAGCAGCAGGCACAGCACACACCCGACCGCCGCCAGCGCCTTAAAGCGTCCTTTCAGCAGCCGACAGCCCGCCAGCATGCACAGCAGGTAGATCATGATGAAGATACCGTTGGCGTAGACAATCAGCGCGTCAAGGTTGATGTCGAGCAGATAAATGCCCAGGGAACTCACCACGCAGCAGCCCAGTACGGTATTCAGCGCATTCGCCGGAAGCTGACGTTTAGACAGGCGTGCGAGTCGGCTATCAGGTTTATAAAGTGCCTGAGACCACACCAGCCGGGCGAAGCTCTGAATATAGATATTGAGGCTGGCAAAGCAGGCGAGATAGCCAATCACGCAGGCCACCCACAGGGCTTTAACGCCGAACAGTTGCACCACGATGCCCGGTAGCGACGCGGCAGCGGCTTTCTCTTCGCCGAAGGCGTTAAAGTGCAGCACCAGTACCGTACAGGCCCAATACACCGTGCCCGCCAGCAGCAGGCCAATCATCAGGGCGCGGGGGAAGTCACGCTCGGGCTGTTTAAACTCGGAGGCCAGGTGAGCAAACGCCTCCAGACCGACGAAACACCAGAACATGACGGATAATGCCGAGAAAAGCTGTGCATGGTCGACGTCGTTAATCGCGGGGAAAGGAATATCCGCCACGGTAATGTCACCCGCCAACCAAATGGCGACGATCAGCGCGACGATCAACGCTGCGACCAGCGTTTGCAGATTGGCGCTGGAACTGGCCCCGCGTGAGCCCACCCACCAGACAATCGCCAGCGTACCGAGTTCAGCCAGCAACAGCTGTTCGTCGTGCCAGCCAAACAGCGCCTGTCCGAAGCCAGTGGCGATATGCAGGGCTGCCGGAAGGCCGACCGGGATCACCGATAAAAACAGCCAGCCGGTGACGCGTTCCATTCGTGGGCCAAATGCCATGCCGACAAAATGCGCTACGCCGCCCGCGCTGGGGAAGTGCCGCCCGAGTATGGCAAACACAATCGCCACCGGGAACACCAGCACGATCAGTACCGGCCATGCCCAAAGGCTGTTATTGCCGGCAACCAGCGCCGCCAGTGCGGGAACCGCAAATACTCCCGTGCCTAACAAGGACGTTGAGAGTAAGCCAATACCCTGCGCCAGCCCCAACTCCTGCCTGAGTCCACTCATTTGCCTCGTCCCGCCACCATCAAAAGAGAGGGGATGGTAACACTTTCGCAAATTTTTTTTCGGTTACCCCTTGAAGGGGTAAAAAGCTATCCCCATCTCTCAGGGCACTAGCCGGAAAACCGCATGCGGACCGGCGTCATCCATAACTGATAATGACTTTCTCAAAGGAGAGCTATCAATGAGTATTCGTCCGTTACATGATCGTGTGATCGTCAAACGTAAAGAAGTTGAAACCAAGTCTGCTGGCGGCATCGTTCTGACCGGTTCAGCAGCAGCAAAATCAACGCGTGGCGAAATCATCGCTGTCGGTAAGGGCCGCATCCTGGAAAACGGAACTGTGCAGCCACTGGACGTTAAAGTTGGTGACATCGTCATTTTCAACGATGGCTACGGCGTGAAATCCGAGAAGATCGACAATGAAGAAGTGTTGATCATGTCCGAGAGCGACATTCTGGCAATTGTTGAAGCGTAATTAACGCACGAAACTGTACGAATTTGAGGAAATAAGAACATGGCAGCTAAAGACGTAAAATTCGGTAACGACGCTCGTGTAAAAATGCTCCGCGGCGTAAACGTACTGGCAGACGCAGTGAAAGTCACTCTGGGCCCGAAAGGCCGTAACGTAGTGCTGGACAAATCCTTCGGCGCGCCAACCATCACTAAAGATGGTGTTTCTGTTGCACGTGAAATCGAGCTGGAAGACAAGTTCGAAAACATGGGTGCACAGATGGTGAAAGAAGTTGCCTCTAAAGCGAACGACGCTGCCGGTGACGGTACCACCACCGCGACCGTACTGGCGCAGGCCATCATCACCGAAGGTCTGAAAGCCGTTGCTGCGGGTATGAACCCGATGGATCTGAAACGTGGTATCGACAAAGCTGTCGCCTCTGCTGTTGAAGAACTGAAAGCGCTGTCCGTACCGTGCTCTGACTCTAAAGCTATTGCTCAGGTTGGTACTATCTCCGCTAACTCCGACGAAACCGTAGGTAAACTGATCGCTGAAGCGATGGATAAAGTCGGTAAAGAAGGCGTGATCACCGTTGAAGACGGTACCGGTCTGGAAGACGAACTGGACGTGGTTGAAGGTATGCAGTTCGACCGCGGTTACCTGTCCCCATACTTCATCAACAAGCCAGAAACTGGCGCTGTTGAGCTGGAAAGCCCGTTCATCCTGCTGGCTGATAAGAAAATCTCCAACATCCGCGAAATGCTGCCAGTGCTGGAAGCTGTTGCGAAAGCAGGCAAGCCGCTGGTTATCATTGCTGAAGACGTTGAAGGCGAAGCGCTGGCGACCCTGGTGGTTAACACCATGCGCGGCATCGTGAAAGTGGCTGCGGTTAAAGCGCCTGGCTTCGGCGATCGTCGTAAGGCGATGCTCCAGGATATCGCTACCCTGACCGGTGGTACCGTGATCTCCGAAGAGATCGGTATGGAGCTGGAAAAAGCGACCCTGGAAGACCTGGGCCAGGCGAAACGCGTTGTGATCAACAAAGACACCACCACCATCATCGACGGTGTGGGTGAAGAAGCCGCTATTCAGGGCCGTGTTGGTCAGATCCGTAAGCAGATCGAAGAAGCCACTTCCGATTACGACCGTGAAAAACTCCAGGAGCGCGTAGCGAAACTGGCAGGCGGCGTTGCGGTAATCAAAGTTGGTGCTGCGACCGAAGTTGAAATGAAAGAGAAGAAAGCACGCGTTGACGACGCCCTGCACGCGACCCGTGCTGCGGTAGAAGAAGGCGTGGTTGCTGGTGGTGGTGTCGCGCTGGTGCGTGTAGCCGCTAAGCTGGCTGGCCTGACTGCTCAGAACGAAGACCAGAACGTGGGTATCAAAGTTGCGCTGCGCGCGATGGAAGCTCCGCTGCGTCAGATCGTGTCCAACGCCGGTGAAGAGCCGTCTGTGGTTGCGAACAACGTGAAAGCAGGTGAAGGTAACTACGGTTACAACGCGGCAACTGAAGAATACGGCAACATGATCGACTTCGGTATCCTGGATCCAACTAAAGTGACCCGTTCTGCTCTGCAATACGCGGCATCTGTAGCTGGCCTGATGATCACGACCGAGTGCATGGTGACCGACCTGCCTAAAGGCGATGCGCCTGACTTAGGTGCTGCTGGTGGTATGGGCGGCATGGGTGGAATGGGCGGCATGATGTAATCATGTTGTTCTGAACCTCTCAGAACGAACCCCGGGCAGCAATGCCCGGGGTTTTTTATTGCGCTACTCAAATGTTCCCTTCACGCATGCAACGCCTTCGCGCACCATCTGGCGGCCTTTCGCCCAGACCTCGCGGATCTTCAGGTCATCCGTCAGCACCAGCAAATCGGCATCGCATCCGGGCGCGAGCCGCCCCTTATGCTCCAGGCCGAGAAACTCCGCCACGTTACGTGTAAACGGCAGAAGCGCCTCCTCCAGCGGCAGGTGATACCGGTTGACCAGTTGCTGTAGGGTTTCGGGCAGAGACTCGAATCCTGCCACGCCCATGCCCACCAGGTTGCCGTTTGCGTCAAAAATCGGCTGGCTGCCGTTACCGTCCGAGCTGAGCGTAAGCCGGTTAAACGGCACCTGCGCTTCGCGGGCCGTCGCGATGGCGGTGGCGGCATCAATGGGCTCATTGATGCTGGTGGTGATGTCGATATAGCCCCCGTCGCGGGCATAATCCAGCGCGGCGAGGAACAGTGGCCGGGCGCGGTTGACGTGGGTTGGCAGCAGCTTCGTGCGGGGCACGTCGGCGTTATTCAGGATGTTAAGCAGCGGCTCGAGCAGTTTCGGGCTGTTGCCGAGATGAAACACGGATATCCCCGCCCTGGCGCCCAGCAGCCCACCGACGCGCGACTGGGCGGCCATATTCGCGAGCTGGTCATCCGTTGGTGCGGAAGAGCGATGGTCGGAAATCGCGCATTTCACACCGATGATTTTATCAATCAGCGCCACATCCTTTTCGACACTGCCGGTAATCGTCGGAGAAGGCAGCCCGTACGCGCCTGTCAGCATCCACGCGCTGAGCCCTTCATGTTCTAGCGCCCGCGTTTTTGCCAGCAGCGACTCGGGATGGCGGGTCACGCCGTCGGTGCCCAGCAGGCCAACAACGGAGGTGATGCCCGCCGCCACCAGTGCGGACAACCGTACCTCCGGCGTCCGGGTGTGCGGGCCAGCTTCACCGCCGCCGCCGATCAGGTGTACGTGCTGATCGATAAACCCCGGACAAACCACTGCTCCGGCGAGATCGCGTTCAGGACAGTCTGGCTTCGTTGTGGCGTGGCCCGTTTTTTCAATCGCGACGATTTTTCCCCCGGCGATCAGCAGATCGCAACGCCCCCGATCCTCCGGCGCGTAAAGATGCGCATTGCGGAAAAGATGCGGTTCCAGCACTGAAAAATCCATTTTTACCTCCTCAGAAGAGTAGCTGCATCACCCACACTGAGAGCAGGGCGTTAATGACGCAGACAGTAATGATGTGCGGGTAATACTTCGGGTTAACGCCTGCGGTGCCCAGGCAGCGGCCAGTGTTTTGCACCGGATTGCCCATCAGATAGATGGCGGGCAGCAGGATAGTGGCATCGTGCCCGTTGAGCGTGCCGGCAGCGACCAGACTGGCGCAAACCCCCACACCGCCGCCCATGCTCATCACCGAGGCCAGCAGGACGGTTGCCGCTGCCCCCGGAAGCCCCCACAACGACATGATCGGTTCACAGACGCTGCCGACGATATCCAGCAGGCCGGTGACCTTGAGCGCCTGAATGATAACAAACGCCATAACCACGTTCGGCAGCAGGCTGGTGGTGGCGATGGTAAAGCCGCGACGGGCGCCATCGATAAACAGGTCCATGATATTTTTACGCGGCTGGGCGATCATTTTTCCTCCTGAACGCGGCGAACTTCCCTGTGCGCGATCCACAGACGCAAAAAGTTCGCGCCAACAAATTTAAACACCAGAATGACGGCAAGCGGCGCGATCACCGGGACGGTAATGAAGGCAAAAAGTGCGGCACCGGACGAAAAATAGTTGGTAATGATGGCGCTACCGCTGGTCTGGAAGGTGGCGAAAATGGCGCGTTCACGGTCGGTAATCGCCCCTTCGTCGGTCAACCCTTTGGTCATCCCGGCGGCGGCATCGGTGTTTTGCAGGTTGGCGATAAGCGCCAGAGAGCAGATACCCGGCACGCCGAGCAGCGGGCGTAAAATGGGCGTCATGAGCTGTTGTGCGGCGCGCAGCCCGCCCAGCCCCTCGGTGACGGCAATGATCCCGAGCGACAGAATGACCGAGGGGGCCAGCTCAAGAGCAAACAAAAAACCGTCTTTCGCTCCCGTCCCACCCTCGCCGCGAAACGTCAGCGCGCCGTTCACCGGTCCAAAACTGCCGTTTAAGACGGTAAAATCCAGCATGCGCCACCATTCGGTACTTTTGGCGAAAAAGCCTGAGAAAAATACAATGGTGAGCACGAACGCCAGATAGCCCACCCAGGTCACTTTTTCCTCTCCTGAGGATGATGCACTCATGAAACCCCCTTTTTTGAAATGCGTACAAAAGTTGTACGTCGCATCACTAAAAACGATCGGGGGCTAAAACACGATATCCCAAAGGTTATTATCAGAATTCATTTAAGATGTCGGAGGAGTGCCAGCGGAATCTGGCTCGCAGAAATGCTCAGCATTTTTCTTTTGGTCATCTTTTTAGTATAAGGTTTACACGCGGACAACTACTGTCCAGCTTATTGAAAACGAGGAATAACATGCGCATTAAAGTCTGTGCAGGGATTGTAGGTGCAGCATTGCTGCTGGCGGGGTGTAGCACCAGCAATGAACTGACGGCAGCGGGCCAGAGCGTTCGCTTTGTGGAAGATAAGCCGGGCAGCGAATGCCAGCTGTTAGGCACCGCCACTGGCGAGCAGAGCAACTGGATGTCGGGGCAGCACGGCGAAGAGGGCGGCTCTATGCGCGGTGCGGCCAATGCCCTGCGTAATCAGGCGGCGGCTATGGGCGGCAACGTGATTTACGGGGTAAGCAGCCCGACGCAGGGTATGCTGTCCAGCTTTGTGCCAACCGCCAGCCAGATGAACGGCCAGGTCTATAAGTGCCCGAACTGATCTAAACTTTTGATGGCGCTGCCGCTTGATCTGTAGCCAGGTAAGCGTAGCGCCACCTGCCTTTTACTGCTGCCGCAGCTGCAAATCCAGCGGCGTCTTACTCGGCTCTCCGCCAATCTCGCGTGCCAGCTTCGGCACCATATAACCTGAAACCAGCGTTAACAGTTCGCGCATAATCTGTCGGGCCTCTTCATCCGTCACCATGAAGTGCGCCGCGCCCTGAACGCGATCAAGAACGTGCAGATAATAGGGCATGACGCCCGCATCAAATAAGGCATTGCTGAGATCGGCCAGCACCCGGGCGCTGTCGTTCACGCCGCGCAGCAATACGCTCTGGTTGAGCAGCGTCACGCCCGCTTTTCGCAGCCGCGCCATCGCCGCGCGAAAGTCCGCGTCAACTTCATTCGCGTGGTTGATATGGTTCACCAGCAGCACCTGCAAACGGGACTGCTCCAGGCGCGTGACCAGGGCGTCGGTGATACGCGCCGGGATGACGATCGGTAAACGGCTGTGAATGCGCAGACGCTTAATGTGCGGAATGGTCTCAAGCTGAGTCAGCAGCCAGTCCAGCTCATGATCTTTTGCCATCAGCGGGTCGCCGCCGGAGAAGATGATTTCATCCAGTTCCGGGTGCGCCGCGATATAGTCCAGCGCCACCTGCCAGTTGCGCTTATTACCCTGATTCTCAGCGTACGGGAAGTGACGGCGGAAGCAGTAGCGGCAATTTACCGCACAGCCGCCCTTAACCAGCAGCAGCGCACGGTTGCGGTATTTATGCAGCAAACCCGGTACCACACTGTTCTGCTCTTCCAGCGGATCGGTGCTGTATCCCGGCGCAGTGATAAACTCATCCTGAGAGGTCAGCGTTTGTTTTAACAATGGATCGTCAGGGTTGCCTTTTTCCATTCGGGCGACAAACGCGCGGGGAACGCGCAGGGCGAAAAGTCGCTTTGCCTCACGGCCAGCAAGCAACTCCGGGTGCTGATCGAGGTCTAAAAGACGCAGCAATTCATCAGGACTGGTGATTACATCGGCAAGTTGCGATAACCAATCTTCTCTGGACGGGGTGTTTAGGGTTACAATATGCGCCATTTTGTGGCTTAGCTACCAGTTAACAAATTTAGAGGGCCTTATGGCAACGTACTATAGCAACGATTTTCGTGCTGGTCTTAAAATCATGATGGACGGCGAACCGTACGCGGTTGAAGCCAGCGAATTCGTTAAACCAGGTAAAGGCCAGGCATTTGCGCGCGTTAAGCTGCGTCGCCTGCTGACCGGTACCCGTGTTGAGAAAACCTTCAAATCTACTGACTCCGCTGAAGGCGCTGATGTTGTCGATATGAACCTGACTTACCTGTACAACGACGGTGAGTTCTGGCACTTCATGAACAACGAAACCTTCGAGCAGCTGTCTGCTGATGCGAAAGCCATTGGCGATAACGCTAAGTGGCTGCTGGATCAGGCTGAGTGCATCGTGACCCTGTGGAACGGTCAGCCTATCGCCGTTACCCCGCCGAACTTCGTTGAGCTGGAAATCGTTGAAACCGATCCAGGTCTGAAAGGTGATACCGCAGGTACCGGCGGCAAGCCTGCTACCCTGTCTACCGGCGCAGTGGTGAAAGTACCGCTGTTCGTACAGATCGGTGAAGTGATCAAAGTGGATACCCGCTCCGGCGAATACGTATCCCGCGTGAAGTAATTTACGTCGTGATGTAAGGCGCAGCGCCCGCTGCGCCTGATTTTGCAGGCAGGGAAGATGAAACGTACCGTTAAAATTCTGCTTCTGTTCGCGCTCTCCAGCGCAATGCTCTCCGGTTGCAACACCGCGCGTGGCGTGGGTGAAGATATCCAGGATCTCGGCCATATCATTTCCCATGCGGCCAGCTAATTCCGTCTAATTTTCCTAAAAATCCTTCCTTTTCCGTCAAACGACAAGATCTTGTCTATTCTTAAGTTGCTATACACAAAATAACTTTGGCTATAAAAGGAAGATATTATGGTTAAGAAAACAATTGCAGCGATCTTTTCTGTTCTGGTGCTTTCTTCGGTACTGACTGCATGTAACACCACCCGTGGCGTAGGGGAAGATATCTCCGACGGTGGTAACGCTATTTCTGGCGCAGCAACTAAAGCTCAGAACTAATGACAACGACGGTACGGCAGTGAATTCACCGTACCGTCAATTCTCCACTTCCTGTAGCGTTAAAAACGGGGAGTAGCGCGTATCCATATGAAGCTTCATGCGGATATTGCGTTTGTATGTGTACACCGTTTTGCCGTTAATGCGCAGATGACTGGCAATCTTCTGGTTGCTTGCGCCCTCCATCCATAATGTCAGAACTCTCTCTTCCTGACGCGTCAGTAACGGTGCTGCCATTTCCGGAAGCTCCGGGGTTGCGCATGACGTTAGCGCGTCGTTAATCACTGCGGCCAGTCCTTCCAGATCGGTATTTTTAGAGAGTGAAGACCATATCGGGTATTGCGCCAGATAATCCGTCAACGCCTGTTCCTGCCCAGATTGCAGCAAAATAAAAGGCAGCGTTTCGCTGGCAATCAGTAGGGAGGACAGTTGCTGAAAATGGTGTAAATCCTGCCGGAAGCCAGATAAATCAGCGATGACCAGTGCAGGTTTCCATTGCAGAATATGCTCTCTGGCGAGGAAAAGGTTATTCACCCCGGTTACGACGAAATGACCTGACAGCAGGTCTGAATGATTGGCCCATGCTTCAAATCCCGCGCGGGTGAAGTGACAGCGGTCAATCAAAAGAATTTTGAACATACAATATTCGCAGTCGGCTAGTGGTTTGGCTTCCTGCCATCAGAAAGCATAACATCATAGAGAAGTCGGATGAGTTATAAATGCCTGAACTGCGCGCCTTACTGAGGCTATTTCTTGCCTTAACGCGTTCAGCAAAAAAAGTTTGAAAAAAAATACCGCGCTAACCAAAATATAAGGTGCAACTTCTGCCTTGCGGGACGACCCGTAAGCGCGTCACTCATCGGGGACGGCCCCAACTTGTCTCTAAGTTAAGGAGCCTGAAATGTCCTGGATCGTTCTTGTTATCGCCGGTTTGCTCGAAGTGGTATGGGCAATTGGTCTGAAATACACCCACGGTTTTACCCGCCTGACGCCCAGCGTCATTACCATCGCCGCGATGATTGTCAGTATCGTTATGCTGTCATGGTCAATGCGGACCTTGCCAGTGGGAACGGCTTACGCTGTCTGGACGGGAATTGGCGCGGTAGGGGCTGCCATTACCGGCATTCTGCTGCTGGGGGAATCTGCGAGCCTGGCGCGCATTGCCAGTCTCGCGTTAATCGTCGCGGGCATCATTGGGTTAAAACTGAGTACGCACTAATGCGGCTGTTTTACCCAGATTAATTTCGTCACGTCAAACCCTTGCCGGGTCCCAACGTCTAGCATCTGCTGCTTCATTTCCGCCGTGATCGTTGGCGTGCGGGAGAGTATCCAAAGATAGTTGCGATCCGGCCCACACACCAGCGCGTGGCGGTACTCTCTGTCCAGCGCAATAACGTTATATCCGCCGTAGAATGGGCCGAAGAAAGAGATTTTCATTGCCGCACGGTTAGGCGCGCCGGTGAAATAGGCCTGACCCACCGTCTGCTGCCACATCTGCCGGTCCGGATTATAGCCGCGGTTGACGACCTGGATCCCGCCGTCATCCATCGCGCTGTAGGTGGCCGTAACTTTTTCTAAGCCCCTTTCGAATTTATGATCCATGCGGGCGATTTCATACCATGTGCCGAGGAAGCGCTGTGCGTCAAAATTACTGACTACCGTGACGCCAGGCGGAGGAGTTGGGGAACTGCAAGCAACCACTAAAAACGCGGCTGTTACTGCGGCAATAACAGGCAGAATGCGCATAGGAGTTTCCTTACCGTTTTTTTGTTAAGTGTAGATGACAGCAGGAAAAATGCGGAAGATTGTGCAGCGGGTTTTGCCGGGTAAGGCGAAGCCGCCACCCGGCAATGTTTTACTATAGCGCGTCGAGGATATGGTACGCCGCCTCAACGCGTGCCGGGTTCGGATAGCTTTTATTCGCGAGCATCACGATGCCGATCTGCTTTTCAGGAATAAAGGCCACGTAGCTGCCGAACCCGCCCGTCGAGCCGGTTTTGTGCACCCAGGAGGCTTTTACAGGCGGAGCCGGAGGATTTATTTCGACCGCAGGCAAGGCGGCCAGCGCCACCTTACTGTCGCTGCCATCAACCACCGTTTTTGCCTCCACGGGCCAGTTGAGCATCTCCCAGCCCAGGCCCTGGTACATTGAACCGATACGCCAGTAGCGCGACTGCGCCAGCGCGATGCCCTGCTTAAGTGAGGCATCATCAACGTTCTCTGGCGCCATGTTTGCCAGAACCCAGTTCGCCATATCCTGCACGTTGGTTTTCACGCCATAGGCTTGTGCATCCAGCATACCCGGCGAAACGTGTACCGCTTTGCCGTCACGATAACCCCAGGCGTAATGCGCCTCTTCCGCTTTCGGCACGTTAATCCAGGTGTGATGCAGCGCCAGCGGTTTGAACACTCGCTCGGTCATCGCCTGCTCGTAGCGCATGCCGGAAGGCTTAACCGCCAGCGCACCAAACAGGCCGATGCTGGCGTTGGCATAAAGGCGCGTTGTGCCTGGCTTCCACTGTGGCTGCCAGTGTTGATAGAAGCGCAGCAGGGAGGCGTCATCCGTCACCTCATCGGGCAACTGTAGCGGCAGACCGCCAGCGGTGTAGGTCGCGAGATCCAGCATCCGAATCCCTTGCCACTGCTTGCCCGTCAGCTCAGGCCAGTATTTGGTCACCGGATCGTCCAGCGAAATTTCACCGCGAGCAAGGGCATCCCCACCTAAAACGCCGGTGAAGGTTTTACTTATAGAGCCCAGCTCGAACAGGGTCTGAGGCGTAACCGGTTTGTTGGCTGCGATATCGGCCTTGCCAAACGTGTAATAGTGCGGTTTACCCTGATAAATAACGGCCACCGCCATACCGGGAATAGACTGGGCTTTCATCAGCGGCGTAACCGTCTTCGCGACCACCTCCGCCAGCTGTTGTTCGGACACTGGCGCGGCGAGGGCAGAGCAAGAGGTGCTGAGCAGCACGGCGCAGCAAAGGGTTTTTTTCATCATCAGTAATCTTCCGTAATAGCGAGTCAAGGGGATGTCCGGGCCCGTCAGACAGGCGTAGTCTGTTGGATTTGACTGCACCTGACAAACGGTTAAATTTAGCATTAGCTGTTAATTTTTCTAACGGAAGAGACCATGACGCGAAGCTATCTCCCCCTCAATTCGCTTCGAGCCTTTGAAGCCGCCGCAAGACATCTCAGCTTTACGCACGCGGCCATTGAGCTGAACGTGACCCATTCCGCCATTAGCCAGCATGTGAAGACGCTGGAGCAGCACCTGAACTGTCAGCTGTTCGTTCGCGTTTCGCGCGGGCTGATGTTGACTACCGAGGGCGAAAATTTACTGCCGGTGCTGAATGATTCGTTCGATCGTATAGCCGGTATGCTGGATCGCTTCGCTAACCATCGTGCGCAGGAGAAGCTGAAAATCGGCGTGGTGGGCACGTTCGCGACCGGGGTGTTATTCTCACTGCTGGACGATTTTCGCCGTGGGTATCCGCATATCGATCTTCAGCTATCTACCCATAATAACCGCGTCGATCCGGCCGCCGAAGGGCTTGACTACACGATCCGCTACGGCGGCGGGGCGTGGCACGGCACCGAGGCTGAATTTCTTTGTCATGCGCCGCTCGCCCCTCTGTGTACGCCGGATATTGCCGCCCGTCTGCACAGTCCGGCCGATATCCTCAGGTTTACGCTGTTGCGCTCCTACCGGCGCGACGAATGGTCCGCGTGGATGCAGGCGGCCGGCGAGCATCCCCCTTCGCCAACGCACCGTGTGATGGTGTTTGATTCGTCCGTGACCATGCTGGAGGCCGCTCAGGCGGGAGTGGGCATTGCCATCGCGCCTGTCGATATGTTTACCCATCTGTTAGCCAGCGAGCGCATTGTGCAGCCCTTTGCAACGCAGATTGAGCTCGGCAGTTACTGGCTGACCCGATTGCAGTCCCGGGCTGAAACGCCCGCAATGCGTGAATTTTCCGGGTGGCTGGCAGGAAAGATGAAAAAGTAAAAAGCCCGCCGGACGGCGGGCCAGTTCAGTCAGATGGTGACCACGGCAATCAGCGTGACCACCGTCAGAATGGTCGCCAGACCGTAGAAGACCCATTTACCGCTTGGCACATGGATTTTCAGATCGTGCATCGCATGGTGGATACGGTGCAGGCCGCACCACAGCGGCAGGACGATCATCAGGAAGAGAAATACGCGGCCAATAAAGCTGCTCGCAAAGGCCAGCACGCGCTCGTAGCTCAGCGCATCGCCCGGGAACAGCCCCAGCGGCAGCATGATCCCGACCAGCAGGATGATGACCGGGGCAACAATGGCGCTCCACATGCCGCCTGCGCCAAACAGCCCCCAGAAGACCGGCTCGTCTGAACGTTTTGGATTTGGATTGATCACAGTAGTCTCCTTACCAGAACAGCACGACAAACAGAATGACCACAGAGACAACTGCGGTCACCGCCCAGAGCCCTTTGATAACCGGCTCCGGTCCCATTTTCTCGCCTTTTACAATGATGTTTGCCGCTTTTGGCGCCAGTTCAAACCAGGTTTTGGTATGCAGCAGCGCGGCTGCGAGCACAATCAGATTCAGAACCACGATGATTGGGTTTTGCAGGAAGCCCACAAAACTGGCCCAGGTTTCCGGGCCGTGCTTGAGAGCATAAAGCCCGTACATCAGTTCGAGGCTGAACCAGACCGCGGGAACTGACGTGCCTTCACGCAGCATATAGAAGCGATAAAACGGCAGTTTTTTCCACCAGGTGGACGGCATTGGCCGCACGTAGGCTTTGCGTTTAGTCGTCATCATGCACTCCTTAGCGTGGTTTCAGGGTAGCGATAAGAAAGTCTTTCGAGCTTTCCACTTTTCCCTGCTGAATGGCGGCGGCCGGGTCGACATGCTTCGGACAGACTTCAGAGCAGTAACCCACAAACGTGCAGGTCCAGACCCCGTTTTGGCCGTTAAGCTGTGCCATACGTTCTTTTTTGCCGTGGTCGCGGCTGTCCTCGTTATAGCGGTGCGCCAGGGTAATGGCGGCCGGGCCGATAAACTCAGGGTTCAGGCCAAACTGCGGACAGGCGGCGTAGCACAGGCCGCAGTTGATGCAGCCGGAAAACTGATGGTATTTCGCCATCTGCGCGGGCGTCTGGGTGTTTGGCCCCTGATCCGGCGTACGCGGGTTGCCGATGATGTACGGCTTTATCGCTTCGAGGCTTTCGATAAAGTGGGTCATGTCGACCACCAGATCGCGCTCAATCGGGAAGTTGCCCAGCGCTTCAACCCTGATGCCTTTGGTGTAATCACGCAGGAAGGTTTTACACGCCAGCTTCGGCACTTTATTGACCATCATGCCGCAGGAGCCGCAGATTGCCATGCGGCAGGACCAGCGGTAGCTCAGGTCTGGCGCCAGGTTGTCTTTGATATAGCCGAGCGCATCCAGCAGGGAGGTCTGCTCGTCGAAAGGGACTTCGTAGAAAGCGCTGTGGGGGGCGGTATCCACTTCCGGGTTGTAGCGCACCACTTCAACTTTCAGTTTTTGCATCTCAGCCATTCGCCTTCTCCTTCTTATCGGCGGCTTCTGCTTCTGCACCGTAAACGCGTTTCGCTGGTGGCAGCGTGGTGATTTTCACGTCGCTGTAGTCCAGGCGGGTGGTGCCATCCGCATCGCGCCAGGCGAGAGTGTGTTTAAGGAAATTGACGTCGTCACGTTCGGTGCAGCCCTCGTCCAGACGCTGGTGCGCGCCGCGCGACTCTTTACGCGCCAGGGCAGAGTGCGCCATACACTCCGCGACGTTCAGGCCGTGGCCCAGTTCAATGGTATAGAGCAGGTCGGTATTGAAGACGCTGGAGGTGTCGGTGATGCGCACGCGCCTGAAGCGCTCCTGCAACTCCGCCAGTTTGTCGACGGTTTTCTGCATCAGCTCTGGCGTACGGTAGATCCCGCAGCCTTCTTCCATCGACAGGCCCATCTCATCGCGGATCTTCGACCAGTTTTCGTTACCTTCCTGATTCACCAGGTCTTTCAGCCGTTTTTCGACGTCTGCAACCTGCGCATCCAGCGCCGCGCTGTTGGCGTCGCCTGCGGTTGCGGCACGCTCCATTGCGCGTTCGCCCGCCATGCGGCCAAAGACCACCAGCTCAGCCAGCGAGTTTGAGCCCAGACGGTTTGCGCCATGCAGACCCACGGAGGAACACTCGCCCACCGCAAACAGTCCTTTGATGCGGGTTTCGCACTGCTGGTCGGTTTCGATTCCGCCCATCGTATAGTGCGCGGTTGGACGCACCGGGATCGGCTCTTTCACCGGGTCGACGCCCACATAGGCTTTCGCCAGCTCGCAGATAAACGGCAGACGCTCCAGCAGTTTTTTCTCGCCGAGGTGGCGCAGGTCGAGATGCACCACGTCGCCGCGCGGCGTTGAGATAGTGTTGCCTTTGCGCCACTCGTGCCAGAAAGCCTGAGAAACTTTGTCGCGTGGGCCAAGTTCCATGTATTTGTTTTTCGGCTCGCCGAGCGGGGTTTCCGGGCCCATACCGTAATCCTGTAGATAACGGTAACCGTTTTTGTTGACCAGAATACCGCCTTCACCGCGGCAGCCTTCCGTCATCAGAATACCGGAGCCGGGCAGGCCGGTTGGGTGATACTGGACGAACTCCATATCGCGCAGCGGCACGCCGTGGCTGAGCGCCATGCCCATACCGTCACCGGTGACGATGCCGCCGTTGGTGTTATAGCGGTACACGCGGCCCGCACCGCCGGTCGCCATGACCACTGCATTCGCGCGGATCTGGACAAGCGTGCCTTCCATCATGTTCATCGCCACCAGTCCGCGCGCATGACCGTCGTCGACCAGAATGTCGAGAACGAAATTTTCGTCAAAGCGCTGGATTTGTGGGAACTGGAGGGAGGTCTGAAACAGGGTGTGCAGCATGTGGAAGCCGGTCTTATCGGCGGCAAACCAGGTGCGTTCGATCTTCATGCCACCGAAGCGGCGAACGTTGACGCTCCCGTCCGGACGGCGGCTCCACGGGCATCCCCATTGTTCCAGCTGGGTCATTTCCGTTGGGCAATGGTGAACGAAATAATCAACGACATCCTGTTCGCAAAGCCAGTCGCCCCCTGCAACCGTGTCGTGGAAATGGTATTCGAAGCTGTCATGATCCTGCGCGACGGCGGCGGATCCTCCTTCTGCGGCTACCGTGTGGCTGCGCATCGGATAGACTTTTGAAATCAATGCGATTTTAGCGTTCGGATTGGCTTGTGCCGCAGCAATTGCAGCGCGTAATCCAGCCCCGCCAGCGCCTATTACGGCAAGATCGGCTTGAAAAGTTTGCACGACATTCCTCCAGATTTTTGTTTTCCCGCAACGCGATGGACTAAAGGACGTTCACCTGCCCGAACGGGCGATTGCGGAAGCGATTCCACTGCTCCTTTATGGGTATAACAGTATAACCGCGTAGATGTGAGGGAAATTTGACGCGTTCGATTTTTTTGCTGTTCTGTGCGGTGATTTATCATCGTGATTGATGAATGGCGTCACAGTATTTTTCTGCGTAATGAAAAAGGACTTTTACTGTGCAAAATTTGTCTCTGCCCCGGCTTACGAGTAGACTTCGTGCCCTTGTCTGAAAACGGAGAAAAACTCATGAGCGAAACGGCCACCTGGCAGCCGAGCGCATCCATTCCAAACCTGTTGAAGCGCGCAGCAATTATGGCGGAGATCCGCCGCTTCTTTGCAGATCGCGGCGTCCTGGAGGTGGAAACGCCGTGCATGAGTCAGGCGACGGTCACGGATATTCATCTGGTCCCGTTTGAAACCCGTTTTGTTGGCCCTGGCCACTCTCAGGGCATGAATCTGTATCTGATGACCAGCCCGGAATACCATATGAAGCGTCTGCTGGCGGCCGGATGTGGCCCGGTTTATCAGCTGTGTCGTAGCTTCCGTAATGAAGAGATGGGCCGGCACCATAATCCGGAATTTACCATGCTGGAGTGGTACCGCCCGCACTACGACATGTATCGCCTGATGAACGAAGTCGACGATCTGCTGCAACAGGTGCTGGATTGCGCGGAAGCTGAAACGCTCTCCTATCAGCAGGCCTTCCAGCGCCATCTGGAAATCGATCCGCTATCGGCTGATAAAACCCAGTTGCGTGAGGTGGCGGCAAAACTGGATCTGAGCAACGTGGCGGATACCGAAGAGGACCGCGACACGCTGCTGCAACTGCTGTTCACCTTTGGCGTTGAACCGCAAATTGGTAAAGATCGCCCGACGTTTGTCTACCACTTCCCGGCCAGCCAGGCCTCGCTGGCGCAGATCAGCACCGAAGATCACCGCGTGGCGGAGCGTTTTGAGGTGTACTTTAAAGGCATTGAGCTGGCGAACGGTTTCCACGAGCTGACCGACGCGCGCGAACAGCAGCAGCGTTTCGAGCAGGATAACCGCAAGCGCAACGCGCGCGGTCTGCCGCAGCAGCCGATTGACACCAACCTGCTGGAAGCGCTTAAGGCCGGTTTGCCGGACTGCTCCGGCGTGGCGCTGGGCGTGGATCGTCTGGTGATGCTGGCGCTGGGCGCGGAACAGCTGGGCGACGTGATAGCCTTTACGGTCGATCGCGCTTAAAGAGTTGCCGGGTGGCGCTGTCGCTTACTCGGCCATTTAACTTGCCATATTAAAAACTGCTATTTTCTCTCTGCACGGGTCTTTTTCTTAATTTGACTCGTATAGCCACAATATTTGTCTGGTCATCTGCTACCATCCGCGCAGTTTAATTCCGTTTCGGATGGTTATATGTCCCACTCACTCAAAAAAATGACCCTTACCGGGCTCATCCTGATGATTTTTACGTCAGTCTTTGGCTTTGCTAATAGCCCGTCCGCTTTTTATCTGATGGGCTACAGCGCAACGCCGTTTTATATCGTTTCCGCTCTGTTCTTCTTTATCCCGTTTGCGCTGATGATGGCGGAGATGGGCTCGGCTTACCGGAAAGAAGAGGGCGGCATCTATTCGTGGATGAACAACAGCGTCGGTCCACGCTATGCATTTATCGGTACCTTCATGTGGTTTTCATCCTACGTCGTCTGGATGGTCAGCACGGCAGCCAAGGTCTGGGTGCCGTTCTCGACGTTTCTCTTCGGTGCGGACAAAACGCAGGTCTGGTCCCTGGCGGGGCTGAGCTCCACGCAGGTGGTGGGTATTCTGGCGGTGTTCTGGATGGTGGTGGTCACGCTGGTGGCCTCCAAAGGCATCAACAAAATAGCCCGTATCACCGCGGTTGGCGGGATTTCCGTGATGTGTCTGAATCTGGTGCTGCTGCTGGCCAGTATCGCCATTCTGTGCCTGAACGGCGGGCATTTCGCCCAGGAAGTCAACTTTGTTTCATCGCCTAATCCGGGGTATCAGTCCGGACTGGCCATGCTCTCGTTCGTGGTGTTTGCCATCTTTGCTTACGGCGGTATTGAAGCCGTAGGCGGGCTGGTCGACAAAACCGAAAACCCGGAAAAGAACTTCGCCAAAGGCATTATTTTTGCCGCTATCGTCATTTCCATTGGCTACTCGCTGGCGATTTTCCTCTGGGGCGTCAGCACCAACTGGCAGCAGGTGTTGAGCAATAACACCACCAACCTCGGGAACATCACCTACGTGCTGATGAAAAGCCTGGGGATGACGCTCGGTAACGCCATGCACCTGACGCCGGAAGCATCGGCTACCCTGGGGATCTGGTTTGCGCGCATTACCGGCCTGTCGATGTTCCTCGCCTATACCGGCGCGTTCTTCACGCTGATCTACTCGCCGCTGAAAGCGATTATTCAGGGCACGCCAAAGGCGCTGTGGCCCGCACGGATGACCCAGCTTAATGCTGCCGGTATGCCTGCTAACGCCATGTGGATGCAGTGCCTGCTGGTGTGCGTATTCATTCTGCTGGTGTCCTTTGGCGGCGATACCGCGTCGGCCTTCTATAACAAGCTGACCCTGATGGCGAACGTGTCAATGACGCTTCCGTACCTTTTCCTGGCCTTGGCGTTTCCGTTCTTTAAGGCGAAGCAGGATCTGGAGCGTCCGTTTGTGATCTTCAAAACCCGCGCGGCGACGCTGGTGGCGACCACCGTTGTGGTGCTGGTCGTCGCGTTCGCCAACATTTTTACCGTCATTCAGCCCGTGGTTGAGGCAAATGACTGGAACAGCACGCTGTGGATGGTTGGCGGACCGATTTTCTTCTCAATGCTGGCAATGGGGATTTATGAAAACTACCGCCGTCGCAGGACTATCTGCGTGGTGGAAGTGGCATAGCGGATAAAAAACCCCTCCCGACAGGGAGGGGGAAAGGGATTACAAACTTCCCGCCGGGCGCGAACGCGCCGCTGACGTCAAGGTTCTTCCCGTCTTACGTCCGTCCAGCGTTTCCAGACGCATCTGGAACGGTGGGAACGGCATATCGATCCCGTGCTCGCGGAAGCCAGCCAGAATCAGCTGGTGGATCTCATGGCGCAGCGGCATACGGTGGCCCATCTCGGCGGCGTAAATACGCAGCTCGAAAATCTGGATCCCCTGCTGCAAATCAACCAGGAAGACTTCAGGCGGCGGGTTATCGATTACCAGCGAACAGCGTTCAGCAGCCGTATACAGGATCTGCGTCACCTCTTCGCTGTTGGCATCCGACGGGGCCGGTACGGTCAGCACCACACGCGTGACGGAGTCAGACAGCGACCAGTTGATAAACTGCTCGGTGATAAACGCTTTGTTCGGGACGATGATCTCTTTACGGTCCCAGTCGCTGATGGTGGTAGCGCGGGTGTTGATCCGGGTGACGCTGCCGGTCAGATCGCGGATGGTCACCGTATCGCCAATTCGAATCGGTTTTTCAAACAGAATGATCAGACCAGACACGAAGTTGGCGAAGATTTCCTGTAAACCAAAGCCCAGGCCTACGGTCAGGGCGGCAACCAGCCATTGCAGTTTTGACCATTCGATACCAATCATCGAGAAGCCCACCAGCCCACCAAACATCATGATTAAATACTTGGTGATAGTGGTGATCGCATAGCCCGTGCCGGGGGTTAAATCCAGATGCTGCAACAGCGCCAGCTCCAGCAGAGCAGGGAAGTTACGTATCAGCTGCGTGGTGATGATCAGCACCAGAATCGCAATCAGCACGGCCCCTAAGGTGATGGGCTCCAGGCTTTCGACTCCCTGCACCGTGGACGTCACGTCCCACAACGAGATGTTCTCCAGGAAGCCAAACGCGGAGTGAATTTCCGACCACAGGAAAATCACCGACAGCAGGGCAACCAGCATCAGAATTGAGCGCACCAGCCGCAGGGACTGGGTACTGATAGCATCCAGATCCAGTTCAACGTCGTCTGCTTCCGCTGCCCCTTCCGTGCTGTTGACGTGGTTCGGCTCTTCTTCGCCGCGCGCACGCTGGGCCAGAATTTCTGCGCGACGATGTTTGGCACGGTCAAACGCCAGACGACGACGCTGGATCAGCATGCCGCGGCGAATAACGTGGTAAACCACCAGCAGCAGGAACCAGATGGCCACCGACGTTTCCAGTCGCGCCAGCAGCGCCTGCGACGTGGCGAGGTAGCCGACAGCTGCCGCCAGCATTGCCGCCAGCGGCGCGCTGAGCAGCAGGTTCCACAGCAGACGGTTAAACATGTTATCGCCACTGCCGCTCTTATCGAGATAGAGCGGGATCCCGGCGCGCTTCAGGCTGAGCGTTACCACCGCCAGTGCCCCGCAGATCAGCATAAAGCACAGACGTCCCAGCGAGCCGGAGAACTCCCGGTCATTGAGATTATCGAACATGATCAACGCCATAATCAGCGGCACAATCAGCCCGATGCTCATCAGGTAATAACGCATCGCCCGCGCAACGCGATTACGCGGCCAGCCAAAGTGAGCGATGAACAGACCATTTGGCCGCGCGAACGTGGCGCAAATCATCACGACCCACAGCAGCGGAACGGTGGCGGTTACGCCGTCCCCAATCGCGACGGCAAGGGGATAAGGCCAGGCTTCACGCAGGCCGTATCCGAGCGTCATCCACAGTACAGGCAGCGGGGACGCGACCAGAATTGACCAGAACACCGTGCGCAGCGTTAGCCAAAAGTGATCCTGGGTCACTTTTCCCACACGAGCGCTGGAGCGCTCGAGGAAACGGGTGAAGTGGCGACGGGAATAAATACTGAAGCCCACCAGAATCAGCGCTCCCAGCAGCGGGAAGATGGTCTCCTTACTGGTTATCATCATCACGCTGGCAAGGCCCAGCTGGCTGAAGGTGTCCAGCGAAATAAGGCGGCGCAGATCCTGCACAATTTCAATCGGCCAGGCGAAGGTCATCGGCCGCACGTCGGACGTCCAGAAGAGATAACGGTGCGTGGCCTCGTTGACCTCCTTCAGCGCATCCTCCAGCTGGCTGTTCGACACTTTCAGCTTGGTCAGCTCAAGGATCAGCGTATCGCCACCCTGTAACAGGGAGTTCAGCAGCTCGCGCTGGGTGCGCAGCTGCGCTTCCAGAATACGACTCTGCTCGCCGGTAAGCGGCTGTCCGTCAGCCTGACGGATCTGGCGGATTTGCGGCTGCTTATTGAGGAGGTCTTCATAGTGAAGACGCTGAACGCGCAGCTGCGCCATCTCAGTATCAAGCTGCTGCGGTTTTGGCATCTCCGGCAGACGCGCGACCTGCGCGCGTAACGCTTCGCCCAACAGGTTAGACGAGCCAAGCCACTGGGACTGTTCGCGCAGCGTGTTGAGCGCCTGACGCACCTGAAGGGTTTGATTGGTGGCCTGGCGCTGCTGCGACGCGACCAAATCCATACGCTGCGCCTGCTGATTCAGCGCCGCAGAAAGTTCGCGGTTAACCTTAAACTGGGCGACGATGCCTTCAGGCAGGTTATCGCTGTTTTCGGCCAATAGCTCGGTGCTTTCCAGCGCACGTTCAGCTTCACGCTGACGCTGGCTGTTGAGCTGATTTCTCAGCGCCTGGAGATACGCATCAAGCTGTTCGCTCTGCTTCTGCGCCAGTTCGGAACGCATCCGCGACAGCTCCTGGCGGTTGTTGGCAGAAAGCTGTGCCAGCTCCAGTTCATCGACCAGCGCTTTCAGTCTGGCGGATTCAGCCTGTAGCCCAAGATTTTGCGCCTGATTCTGCGGCGTGTTGCCCGTCTGCGTCCCGATGCGGCGTTCCACCTCATTTAACTGACGGCGGGCGTCGGTTTGCTGCTGTGGAAGCTGGCTGAGGGAGTCGGCAATTTCACGCGCCCGCTCCTGCTCCTGCTGAGCCAGGCGGCTCTTTTCCAGAAGCTGGCTGCTGACTTGCAGGATCTCCTGATTCAGCGCCTCGGACGTCATCCCTGCGGGTACCTGGCGCGGTTCATCGCGCAGGTTGTTTAACTGCGAGCGCAGGGTCTGAGAGAGTTTGGGGAAGTTGTCGATAACCTGCTGATACTGCTGTGCGCGCTCAAGGGAGCCTTTCCGCTCCTCAAGCGCGTTCAGTGCAGACTGGAGCGACTCAACGGCCTCCGGCTGAGCGGGTTTCGCCGCTTTTGCCTGCTCCAGCTCCTGGGTTATCTGTTTGGCGTCGGGGGCTGTCGCTGCGTACGCCCCCATGCTGAGGCACCAGGCCATCAGTAATACGATAATCGGGCGCACGTCAGCGATCCTTCTGTTGTTAGCCTTCGTCTTTTTTGTCGTCAACCAGCGGGCTGGCGTCGTGCTCGGCCTTAATCTCTTCTTCCGGCAATGGAGCTGGCGCAACGTCTGGCGTTGCAAAGATTTCAGTCGATACGGCCAGAGGCTGGCCAAGTTTGGTCACGGACAGGCTTTTCAGCTCCTCGACCAGGTTAACTTTGCCCGGTGCGAACAGGTTGATTACCGTTGAGCCCAGCTTGAAGCGGCCCATCTCCTGACCTTTCAGCAGGGCCACAGAACCTTCTTCTTCGCCAGCAGGCCAGGTCCAGCGCTTGATCACGCCTTCGCGCGGCGGCGTAATGGTGCCCGCCCAGACGGTTTCGATGCTGCCTACGATGGTCGCACCTACCAGAATCTGCGCCATTGGGCCAAATTCAGTATCAAACAGGCAGATGACGCGCTCATTGCGGGCAAACAGATTCGGGACGTTTTGCGCCGTCAGGTGGTTTACGGAGAACAGATCGCCCGGCACGTAGATCATCTCGCGCAGGATACCGTTACACGGCATATGAACGCGGTGATAGTCGCGCGGGGAGAGATAGGTGGTGGCGAACGTACCGTTGCGGAACAGATCCGCCATCAGGTAGTTACCGGCCAGCAGCGCTTCCAGGCTGTAGTTATGGCCTTTCGCCTGCAAAATTTTGTCGTCTTCAATTTTACCCAGCTGGCTGATCACGCCGTCAGCAGGCATCACCAGCACGTTCGGGTCGGTATTCAGCGGACGCACTTCGTCGCGCAGCGGACGCACAAAAAATTCGTTGAAGGTGCGGTAGCTTGCCGTATCCGGCTTCTGCGCTTCTTTCATGTCGACCTTGTAGTATTTCACAAACAGGTCGATGACCAGTTTGGTCAGCCAGCCCGCTCGTTTGCTCGCGCCCCAGCCCGCCAGGCGAGTGAGCCACAGTTTAGGCAGAATGTATTGACGCGAAAGTTTAAATGAGTTTAACAAGGTAGCCTCCAGGCCATTGTTTTGTCGTTCCTGATCCGGCAGCGCGCTGCCGGAACCTGAAAAAAGGGGACGATTTTAGCGACGCTTAGCTTAGTTGTCAGTTATCAGAATCAGAAAAGTTTTTACGCGTTTTTACCTGATCCATGCTTTCGAGAATGCGGTGATAATTTTCGAAACGGGTTTCCGCAATTTCACCGTTCTCCACCGCTTCACGGATGGCGCAGCCCGGATCGTTGTCATGTTTACAGTCGCGGTATTTGCAAGCGCCTAAATAGTCATGGAATTCGACAAATCCGTTAAAGATTTGTTCCGGCTCGAGGTGCCAGAGACCAAATTCGCGCACGCCCGGGGAGTCAATCACATCGCCACCGTGCGGGAAATGATAGAGACGTGAGGCGGTGGTGGTGTGCTGGCCCAGCCCGGAGACGTCCGACACATCGTTGGTCAGGATCTCCTGCTGAAGGCCGAGCAGATTGTTAAGCAGGCTGGATTTACCCACGCCGGACTGCCCTGCAAAGATGCTGATGCGGTCGGTCAGCGCATCTTCCAGCGGCTTCAGGCCGTCTTTGGTGCGGCTGGAAACCATCAAAACGCGATAGCCAATGTTGCGGTAGATATCCATCTGCTCATTCACAAAGGCCATGGCCTCGTCATCCAGAAGATCGATTTTATTCAGCACGATGAGCGGCTCAACCTGTAGCGTTTCGCAGGCCACCAGGTAACGGTCGATAATATTGAGAGAAAGTTCGGGTAAAATCGCCGAAACGATCACGATCTGGTTAATGTTGGCGGCAATGGGCTTCACGCCGTCATAGAAATCAGGGCGGGTAAGGACCGACGTGCGTTCATGCACGGCTTCAACGATACCTTTAACCGTTACCCCTTCCGCCGCCTCCTTGCCCGGACGCCAGACCACGCGGTCCCCGGTCACCAGTGAACGGATGGTGCGACGGATATTGCAACGGTGGATATCCCCGTCGGCGGATTCGACATCGGCGTGCATGCCGAAGCGGCTGATCACAACGCCTTCTGTCGCTTCGCCAAACAGGTTGTCGTCGTAATCGGGCTTCTCCGTAGTGGTTTTAAGACGGCGCTGGTGATTTGCATTCACACGGCGCTGCTGCCCTTTGGAGAGTTTATTTTTACTCAATCGCGCTGGCTCCTGGTCGCCCATAGCGGGCAAAACCTCTATGATACACTCTAATTAATACTAGTTAACCTGCTACTGCCGGTTAAGCGAGAAGGGTGGAAAATAACATGAGCGCGGACGAAAACAACCTGATTTGGATCGATCTGGAGATGACCGGCCTGGATCCCGAGCGCGATCGCATTATTGAGATCGCCACACTGGTCACCGATGCCAACCTCAATATTCTGGCGGAAGGCCCAACGATTGCCGTGCACCAGTCGGACGATCAGCTTGCGCTGATGGATGAGTGGAACGTGCGTACCCATACCGGCAGCGGGCTGGTGGAACGCGTGAAGGCCAGCACCCTGGGCGACCGCGAAGCGGAGCTGGCGACGCTTGAGTTTCTGAAGCAGTGGGTGCCGGCAGGAAAATCGCCTATCTGTGGCAACAGCATTGGTCAGGATCGTCGTTTCCTGTTTAAGTACATGCCGGAGCTGGAGTCCTACTTCCACTACCGCTATCTGGATGTGAGCACCCTGAAAGAGCTGGCCCGTCGCTGGAAACCGGAAATTCTCGACGGCTTCACAAAGCAGGGGACGCACCAGGCGATGGATGACATCCGCGAGTCTGTTGCGGAGCTGGCGTACTATCGCGAAAACTTTATTAAGCTCTGATTTTGCGATCCGGCGCGTTGCGCGGCCTGTATTTTGTCGTTAAATTGTTCAGCTTGCCGATTTAATAAGCACTTGAACTGAATTTCAAAAAAATCGCTTTGAGGGGGGTTGCAGCTAAACGGATTTCTCGTATAATGCGCCTCCCGTAACGACAGAGAATTACACGTTACGACAGCAACAAAAGCAGTACAGATTTGCGGGAATAGCTCAGTTGGTAGAGCACGACCTTGCCAAGGTCGGGGTCGCGAGTTCGAGTCTCGTTTCCCGCTCCAAAATTTGAATAGTATCGCAAGATACGCCAGCACCAGAACACCCAAGCGGGAATAGCTCAGTTGGTAGAGCACGACCTTGCCAAGGTCGGGGTCGCGAGTTCGAGTCTCGTTTCCCGCTCCAAAATTTGAAAGTATCGCAAGATACGCACAGCACCAGAACACCCAAGCGGGAATAGCTCAGTTGGTAGAGCACGACCTTGCCAAGGTCGGGGTCGCGAGTTCGAGTCTCGTTTCCCGCTCCAAATTCTTCTTCATATTCAAACTATCCACAGCGAAATGCTTCGTTGGGGACGTTTTCTGTTGTATCTGAATTACTCTTGTAAACAGAGTTATCCACAGAAACCACGATCAAACCAGTCTGTACAAAATGTTAGCAGGGTGAATAATATCTTCGTAATTGTCTGTATTATATGAAGAAATTTTGATTTCAAAATGTTATTGAGATCACTTGACCTGTTTGCTAAGCCTTATGGCGCCTCACTTTTTATTTTTATTCACAGGCTGTGAATATATCACGCATCCCGCGTAAGCCCTTTTTCAATCACCCTGACCAGACGCTGTTTCTTCGGTAACTGGACTTCAACCACGCCGGCATTTCGCTTCTCAATTTGCTGCGCAATCGCCCATTCTATGTGCTCATCAAGAAGTGGGTGCTCACCTCTGCGGCTTTCGAGCGCCTGAAGATTGGCTTCATCCCACGGGGCATTACCCAGCGCAACGGCCACATTACGCAGCCAGCGCAGATGGCCGATACGACGTATGGCGGACCCTTCCGTTACCTTCAGGAACCAGGCTTCGGTCCAGGCGAACAGTTCAATAAGCTGTGGCGCATGCAGCGCTTTACGCGGGCTGAAGTCCTCTTCGTCCGTCAGCTGTGAATAGCGGTTCCACGGACAAATCAGCTGGCAGTCATCGCAGCCGTAGATGCGGTTGCCGATAAGCGGGCGAAATTCCTCTGGAATGGCGCCTTCCAGCTCGATAGTGAGGTAAGAGATACAGCGGCGCGCATCAACGGTGTAGGGTTCAACAATCGCGCCCGTAGGGCAGATGGTCATACAGGCCACGCAGCGGCCACAGCCTTCTTCCACCGGACCGTCTACCGGCAGGGGTAAATCAATCAGCAGCTCACCCAGGAAAAAGAATGACCCCGCGTCGCGGCTTAAGATAAGTGAGTGCTTACCTGTCCAGCCAAGCCCTGCTTTTTCAGCGATCGGACGCTCAAGAATAGGCGCAGAATCAACAAAGGGTCTAAAATTCAGCGAAACACAGTGCTGCTGGATGGTTTCCCCGAGCTTTTTTAGACGATTGCGCAGAAGTTTATGGTAATCACGTCCCAGAGCGTACCGGCTGACGTAACCCAGTGAGGGATTTTTTAGCGTGCGCGCAAAGGCCGCGTTAGCGGGCAGATAGTTCATGCGTACGCTAATGACGCGCAACGTACCCGGCAACAGCTCGTGGGGGCGGGCACGCATCATACCGTGACGCGCCATCCACTCCATCTCGCCGTGGTATTGTTTATCCAGCCATGCGTGTAGCTTAGGCTCGCTGGCAGAGAGATCGGTGTCAGTAATACCGACCTTCTGGAAGCCCAGTTCAGCACCCCACTGTTTTATTTTTTGCGCTAATTCATTGAGATCGAGGGGCTGTGACATGACGGACCATACTGTGAAGAAAAACCCCGCAAGTATACCACACTCCATCTGGCATGCGGATGACCTTCGTCGGGCCGAGAAAGAGGCCGCAGACAGCCTGGGCATTACCCTTTACGAACTGATGCAGCGTGCAGGCGAGGCGGCATTTAACGTGGCGCGCACGGCTTACCCGGATGCCTCGCACTACCTGATACTGTGCGGTCATGGCAATAACGGTGGCGACGGCTACGTGGTGGCGCGCCTTGCCGTAGCGGCGGGGCTGCGCGTCACCCTGCTGGCGCTGGAGAGCGACAAGCCGCTACCGGAAGAAGCAGGCATGGCGAGAGAAGCCTGGCTGAATGCGGGAGGCGTTATCCATGCGCCTGATATCGTCTGGCCCGATGACGTAGACGTGATTGTTGATGGTCTGCTGGGGACGGGACTGATGCGCGCGCCTCGCGATGACGTCGCCGCGCTGATTACGCGCGCCAACGCGCACCCCGCACCGGTGGTGGCGCTGGATATTCCCTCCGGCCTGATGGCGCAAACCGGCGCGACGCCGGGCGTGTCGATTGAGGCTGCGCGCACCGTGACCTTTATCGCCCTGAAGCCGGGGCTGCTTACCGGAAAAGCGCGGGATGTCGTGGGCACGTTACACCACAACGCCCTGGGGCTTGAAAACTGGCTGGCGGGACAGGATACCCGCATCACCCGCTTTGATGCGTCTCAGCTTGCACAGTGGCTACCGCCGCGTCGTCCTACCTCCCATAAGGGTGACCATGGCCGACTGCTGATTATTGGTGGCGATCATGGTACGGCGGGTGCGATTCGTATGACAGGAGAGGCCGCGTTGCGCAGCGGCGCCGGATTAGTGCGCGTGCTGACCCGCAGCGAAAACATTCCCCCCATTATTACTGCGCGGCCGGAGCTGATGGTCCACGAGCTTACCCCGCAGGCGATTGAAGAGGGCCTGGAGTGGGCGGACGTGGTGGTGATTGGTCCGGGGCTTGGGCAACAGAGCTGGGGTAAACAGGCCCTGCAAAAGGCCGAGAATTTTCGTAAACCGATGTTATGGGATGCCGACGCGCTTAACCTTCTGGCAATAAATCCGGATAAGCGTCACAATCGCATTCTGACGCCGCACCCCGGCGAAGCCGCACGGCTGCTTAACTGTAGCGTGGCAGAAATTGAAAGCGATCGCTTACTTTCTGCCCAACGTCTGGTAAAACGTTACGGAGGTGTTGCCGTTTTGAAAGGGGCGGGGACCGTTATCGCCAGCGATGATGCCATGGGCATTATTGATGCCGGTAATGCAGGCATGGCGAGCGGTGGCATGGGCGATGTGCTCTCCGGCATCATTGGCGCATTGCTCGGACAGAAACTTCCCCTTTATGATGCAGCCTGTGCTGGCTGCGTGGCCCATGGTGCGGCGGCTGACGGCCTGGCTGCTCGTTATGGAACGCGCGGTATGCTGGCCACCGATCTTTTTTGCACGCTGCGGCGTGTTGTTAACCCGGATGTGATTGACGTAGAAAATGACTAATCGAGCGATTCCTTTACCTGATGAACAAGCCACTTTAGATCTCGGCACGCGCGTGGCGCAGGCCTGTCAGGGGGCGACCGTCATTTATCTGTATGGAGATTTAGGCGCGGGTAAAACAACCTTCAGCCGTGGCTTTTTGCAGGCGTTAGGCCATAACGGGAACGTAAAAAGCCCGACCTATACGCTGGTAGAACCGTACACGCTTGAAAATATCATGGTGTACCACTTTGATTTATATCGTCTTGCGGACCCGGAGGAGCTGGAATTTATGGGGATCCGCGATTACTTTGCCAACGACGCCATTTGCCTGGTGGAGTGGCCGCAACAAGGTGCGGGTGTGCTGCCTGACCCGGATGTCGAAATTCACTTAGATTACCAGGCACAAGGGCGTGAGGCGCGCATCAGTGCGGTTTCCTCATCAGGCTGTTCCTTACTGGCGCGTTTAGCCGGTTGAGCGTAGGGATAACGGGATGATTAATCGCGTTAAAGGTTGGGTGTTTGCTGCCACGGTCCTGCTGTGCGCGCAGGCCGGGGCGGCCAGCCTCTCGGATATTCAGGTGTCGAACGGCGATAGCCAGGCCCGCATTACGTTCAGCTTTATGGGCGATCCTGAATATGCTTTCTCACAAATCGACAGCCGCAGCGTGGCGCTCGATATTAAACAGTCCGGGGTGATCCAGGGGCTGCCGCTCCAGTTCAGCGGCAACAATCTGGTGAAAAGCATCCGTTCGGGAACGCCGAAAGATGCGCAGTCTCTGCGGCTGGTGGTCGATCTCACCGAAAAAGGCAAAACGAAGGCGGTTAAGCAGCAAAACGGCGCGAATTATACGGTGGTCTTTACCATTAATGCTGACGTTCCGCCGCCGCCTCCGCCTGCACCCGTTGTGGCAAAACGCGTGGAAGCGCCGGTTTATACCCCAAGGCCGTCTGAGCCGGCCCGTAATCCGTTCAAATCACAGAATGATCGTCTTACCGCGGTGACCAGCAGCAACACGGTGACGCGTCCGGCGGTTAGCGCGCGGCGTACGCCGGTGAGTGGCGATAAGGTGATTATCGCCATCGATGCCGGACACGGCGGGCAAGATCCTGGCGCGATTGGCCCGGGCGGTACGCGGGAGAAAAATGTCACCATCGCCATTGCCCGTAAGCTGCGTGCGCTTCTGAATGACGATCCGATGTTTAAAGGGGTGATGACCCGCGATGGAGATTACTTTATTTCGGTGATGGGACGCTCGGATGTGGCGCGTAAGCAAAACGCCAACTTCCTGGTCTCGATTCATGCGGATGCTGCGCCGAACCGTAACGCCACCGGCGCGTCGGTCTGGGTGCTGTCCAACCGCCGCGCCAACAGTGAAATGGCGAACTGGCTTGAAGAGCACGAGAAGCAGTCAGAACTGTTAGGCGGGGCGGGCGATGTGCTGGCAAACAGCCAGGCCGATCCGTATCTCAGCCAGGCGGTACTGGATTTACAGTTCGGTCATTCTCAGCGCGTCGGGTATGATGTCGCCACTAACGTACTGAACCAGCTGCAAAGCGTCGGATCGCTACATAAGCGTCGTCCGGAACATGCAAGCCTCGGCGTGCTGCGCTCCCCGGATATTCCGTCGATCCTGGTCGAGACGGGCTTTATCAGTAATCACGGTGAAGAGCGTTTACTGGGCAGCGACAGCTATCAGCAGCAAATTGCCGAAGCGATTTACAACGGTCTGCGTAAATACTTTGACGCGCATCCGCTTCAGTCTGCGCCGCAGGGTGGGGCAGCCCAGACGGCGAGCGCCGCGCTGCCGGGTGAGATGACCGCGACTAATTAAGGAGAGTTCATGCCGATTCAGGTTCTACCGCCGCAGCTCGCGAACCAAATCGCCGCCGGTGAGGTGGTTGAACGCCCTGCATCGGTGGTGAAAGAGCTGGTAGAAAACAGCCTTGATGCCGGGGCGACCCGCATTGATATCGATATTGAACGCGGGGGCGCTAAGCTCATCCGCATTCGTGATAACGGCTGTGGCATCAAAAAGGACGAGCTGGCGCTGGCGCTGGCGCGTCATGCCACCAGCAAAATTGCTTCCCTTGACGATCTGGAAGCGATTATCAGCCTGGGTTTTCGCGGCGAAGCGCTGGCCAGTATCAGCTCCGTTTCTCGCTTAACGTTGACCTCCCGCACGGCCGACCAGCAGGAAGCCTGGCAGGCCTACGCCGAAGGGCGCGATATGGACGTCACGGTTAAACCTGCGGCGCACCCGGTCGGCACCACGCTGGAAGTGCTGGATCTCTTCTATAACACGCCCGCTCGCCGCAAGTTTATGCGAACCGAGAAGACCGAATTCGGACATATCGACGAGATCATCCGCCGCATCGCGCTGGCGCGCTTTGATGTCACGATCAACCTTAGCCATAACGGCAAGGTGATGCGCCAGTATCGCGCGGTGGCGGAAGGCGGGCAAAAAGAGCGTCGGCTGGGCGCTATCTGCGGCGCACCGTTCCTGGAAAAAGCGCTGGCCATTGAGTGGCAGCATGGCGATCTGGCTCTTCGCGGCTGGGTTGCCGATCCGAACGCCAACAGCGCCGCCTTTGCTGAGATCCAGTATTGCTACGTCAACGGTCGCATGATGCGAGACCGCCTGATTAACCACGCCATTCGCCAGGCCTGCGAAGACAAGCTTGGCGCCGATCAGCAGCCCGCCTTTGTGCTTTATCTGGAGATCGACCCGCATCAGGTCGACGTGAACGTACACCCCGCCAAGCATGAGGTGCGCTTCCACCAGTCGCGCCTGGTGCACGATTTTATCTATCAGGGCGTTGCTGCGGTATTGCAGCAGCGGGGCGAGCCGGCGTTGCCGCTGGCAGAAGAAGCGCCCGCGCCGCGTCCGTTGCCGGAAAACCGCGTGGCGGCGGGACGTAACCATTTTGCCGAACCGGCGGTAGCGCGCGAGCCGGCTGCGCCGCGTTTAGCCTCGACGGGCAACGCGCCGCGACCGACCGGCGCTAACTATCCCAACGCCCAGCCGGGCTATCAAAAACAGCAGGGGGCGCTGTACCGCAAGCTGCTGGATACCCCGTCCGTTGAGCATAAAGAGCACATTACAGTTTCAACGCCTTCGCTGGATGGACATAGCCAGAGTTTTGGTCGGGTTCTGACCATTGTTGCTCCCGACATGGCGCTGCTTGAACGCGAGGGCAAACTGCTGCTGCTGGCGCTTTCCGTGGCGGAGCGCTGGCTCAAACAGGCGCAGCTAACCCCGGGGGTCAATGCCGCCTGCGCGCAGCCGCTGCTGATCCCCGTGCGCCTGAAAGTATCCCCTGAAGAAACAGGGGTTTTGCGGCGCGTACAGTCTCAGCTGGCTGAAATGGGGATAGAAATCGTACTGGACGCGCAGCATGTGACAATTCGCGCAGTGCCTTTACCCTTACGCCAACAAAATTTACAAAACTTGATTCCTGAACTGATAGGCTACCTGGCGCAGCAAACGACGTTTGATGCCGCCGACACCGCGCAGTGGATCTCCCGCCATTTGGCCAGCGAACATTCACCGTGGAGTATGGCGCAGGCGATTACCGTGCTGGCGGAGGTAGAACGCCTCTGCCCGCAGCTGGTGAAAGCGCCGCCGGGTGGTTTGTTACAACCTGTTGATTTACAAACGGCGATGACCGCCCTGAAACATGACTGACGTAAGTAAGGCGAGCCTGCCAAAGGCGATTTTTTTGATGGGGCCAACGGCCTCCGGCAAAACGGCGTTAGCCATTGAGTTACGTAAAGTTTTGCCAGTAGAGTTGATTAGCGTAGATTCAGCCCTCATTTACCGAGGGATGGACATCGGCACGGCGAAGCCCAACGCAGACGAACTGCGTGCGGCGCCGCACCGTTTACTGGATATTCTCGACCCGGCACAGGCGTATTCCGCAGCAGATTTTCGCCGCGACGCCCTGGCCGAGATGGCCGAGATTACCGCTGCGGGACGCATACCGCTGCTGGTGGGCGGCACGATGCTCTACTTCAAGGCGCTGCTGGAGGGGTTATCGCCTCTGCCATCGGCCGATCCGGAAGTAAGAGCGAAGATTGAGCAGCAGGCGGCTGAGCAGGGGTGGGACGTTTTGCACAAGCAACTGGAAGAGATTGACCCGGTTGCCGCAGCGCGGATCCACCCAAACGATCCGCAAAGGCTTTCCCGGGCACTGGAAGTTTTTTTCATTTCGGGTAAAACTTTAACGGAACTGACGCAAACGTCAGGAGACGCTCTGCCGTATCAGGTGCATCAGTTCGCCATCGCCCCGGCGAGCCGTGAACTGCTCCATCAACGAATTGAGCAGCGTTTTCATCAGATGTTGGCTTCAGATTTTGAAGCAGAAGTGCGGGCGCTTTTTGCCCGTGGAGATTTGCATACGGACATGCCTTCCATTCGTTGTGTGGGATACCGCCAGATGTGGTCGTACCTTGAAGGCGAGATTTCATACGATGAAATGGTTTATCGAGGTGTTTGCGCCACGAGACAGTTAGCGAAGCGCCAGATCACCTGGTTGCGCGGTTGGGAGGGCGTTCACTGGTTAGACAGTGAAAAACCACAACAGGCGTTAAACGAAGTGATTGAGGTTATTGGTGATATCGCTGACTGAATGTGTACAATTAAGCCGTATCGTGCGCAATTTTTCAGAATCGCAAGGTTCTAAGTACAAAACAAGCATATAAGGAAAAGATAGAATGGCTAAGGGGCAATCTTTACAAGATCCGTTCCTGAACGCATTGCGTCGGGAACGTGTTCCAGTTTCTATTTATTTGGTGAATGGTATTAAGCTGCAAGGTCAGATTGAGTCTTTCGATCAGTTCGTGATCCTGTTGAAAAACACGGTCAGCCAGATGGTCTACAAGCACGCGATTTCTACTGTTGTTCCGTCCCGTCCGGTATCTCATCACAGCAATAACGCTGGCGGCGGCACTGGCAGTAACTACCATCATGGCAGCAACGCGCAGGGTTCATCTGCTCCTGCGCAGGACAGCGAAGAAACCGAATAAGGTTTTGGGCTGTTTTCCACACGGGGAGCCAGGGATCCTGCGTTCCCCGCTGATCTTTTTAGAGAGGTTTACGCTTGTTTGACCGTTATGACGCCGGTGAGCAGGCGGTGCTGGTACACATCTATTTTTCGCAAGACAAAGATATGGAAGACCTCCAGGAGTTTGAATCTCTGGTCTCTTCCGCCGGTGTCGAAGCAATGCAGGTGATTACCGGTAGCCGTAAAGCGCCGCACCCGAAGTATTTTGTTGGTGAAGGTAAAGCAGTAGAAATTGCGGATGCCGTAAAAGCAACCGGCGCATCTGTTGTGCTGTTTGATCATGCGCTGTCTCCGGCTCAGGAACGTAACCTGGAAGCTCTCTGCGAATGCCGTGTTATCGATCGCACGGGGTTGATCTTAGATATTTTTGCTCAGCGTGCGCGTACCCACGAGGGTAAGTTGCAGGTTGAGCTGGCGCAGTTGCGCCATCTGGCGACGCGTCTGGTGCGTGGCTGGACACACCTTGAAAGACAAAAAGGCGGGATTGGTTTGCGCGGCCCGGGTGAAACCCAGCTCGAAACCGACCGCCGTTTACTGCGTGGGCGTATTACCCAGATCCTTTCACGTCTGGAACGTGTAGAGAAACAGCGCGAGCAGGGGCGTCGGGCGCGAACCAAAGCCGACATTCCAACGGTGTCGCTGGTGGGCTATACCAACGCCGGTAAATCCACCCTGTTTAACCAGATAACCGAGGCCCAGGTGTATGCCGCAGACCAGTTGTTTGCGACCCTGGACCCAACGCTGCGCCGTATTGACGTTGCAGACGTCGGTGAAACGGTGCTGGCGGATACCGTCGGGTTTATCCGCCATCTGCCGCACGATCTGGTTGCGGCGTTTAAAGCGACGTTGCAGGAGACGCGCCAGGCGACCCTGCTGCTGCACGTGATTGATGCGGCTGACGTACGCGTGCAGGAAAACATCGACGCGGTGAACGTGGTGCTCGAAGAGATCGACGCCCACGAAATTCCCACCCTGTTGGTGATGAACAAGATCGATATGCTGGACGATTTCGAGCCGCGTATCGACCGAGATGAAGAGAACAAACCGATTCGGGTCTGGCTGTCTGCTCAGGCCGGGATTGGTGTGCCACTGCTTTTCCAGGCTTTGACAGAACGTCTTTCCGGTGAGGTAGCTCAGCACACGCTGCGCCTGCCGCCACAGGAAGGCAGGCTGCGCAGCCGGTTTTATCAGCTTCAGGCGATAGAAAAAGAGTGGATGGAGGATGACGGCAGCGTGGGGATGCAGGTGCGTATGCCGATCGTTGACTGGCGTCGCCTCTGTAAACAAGAACCTGCGCTGGCGGACTATATCGTCTGATCAGAAAGGGGAAGCCTGAAAAATTCGCCCTTGCATAACAAATATGGAGCATATACATGGCGTGGAATCAGCCCGGTAATAACGGACAAGACCGCGACCCGTGGGGAAGCAGCAATAATCAAGGCGGCAACTCTGGGGGAAATGGCAACAAAGGTGGTCGCGAGCAGGGGCCGCCGGATCTGGATGATATCTTCCGCAAACTGAGCAAAAAGCTTGGTGGCCTTGGCGGAGGAAAAGGTTCTGGCTCGGGTGGTAATTCCACTCAGAGTCCGCGCCCGCCGATGGGTGGCCGCGTGGTGGGCATTGTCGCCGCTGCGGTGGTAATCATCTGGGCAGCCAGCGGGTTCTACACCATTAAAGAAGCAGAACGCGGCGTGGTAACCCGTTTCGGTAAGTTCAGCCATCTGGTTGAGCCGGGCCTGAACTGGAAGCCGACCTTCATTGATGACGTGACCGCGGTTAACGTGGAGTCCGTCCGTGAACTGGCCGCCTCCGGCGTGATGCTGACGTCTGACGAGAACGTGGTGCGCGTTGAAATGAACGTGCAGTACCGCGTGACCGATCCAGAACGTTATCTGTTTAGCGTGACCAGCGCGGATGACAGCCTGCGTCAGGCGACCGACAGCGCCCTGCGCGGTGTGATCGGTAAATACACCATGGACCGTATTCTGACCGAAGGTCGTACCGTTATTCGTAGCGATACCCAGCGCGAGCTGGAAGAGACCATCCGTCCGTACAACATGGGTATTACTCTGCTGGACGTCAACTTCCAGGCTGCACGTCCGCCGGAAGAGGTGAAGGCCGCGTTTGACGATGCGATTGCAGCACGTGAAAACGAACAGCAGTACATCCGTGAAGCGGAAGCGTACACCAACGAAGTTCAGCCGCGTGCTAACGGTCAGGCGCAGCGTATTCTGGAAGAAGCGCGTGCGTATAAGACCCAGACCATCCTGGAAGCACAGGGTGAAGTGGCTCGCTTCGCGCGCATCCTGCCGGAATATAAAGCGGCTCCGGAAATTACCCGTGAGCGTCTCTATATCGAGACCATGGAAAAAGTGCTGAGCCACACCCGCAAAGTGCTGGTTAATGACAGCAAGGGCGGAAACCTGATGGTTCTGCCGCTGGATCAGATGCTGAAAGGCGGTTCTGCACCGGCAGCGAAAGACAACAGCGGTGCGAACAACCTGCTGCGTCTGCCGCCAGCCTCGTCTGGCAGCACCAGCGCGAACACAACGCCTTCTTCGAACGATGGTGACATTATGGACCAACGCCGCGCTAACGCGCAGCGTAACGACTACCAGCGTCAGGGGGAATAAGGATGCGTAAGTCAGTTATTGCGATCATCATCATCGCACTGGTCGTGCTCTACACCTCAATCTTTGTGGTGAAAGAGGGCGAGCGTGGGATCAAGTTCCAGTTCAGCAGCGTCGTGCGTGACGGTGACAAGCGTCCGGTGATTTATGAGCCGGGTCTGCACTTCAAGATCCCGTTCATTCAGTCAGTGAAAACGCTCGATGCGCGTATCCAGACCATGGATAACCAGGCCGACCGTTTCGTGACCAAAGAGAAAAAAGACCTGATCGTTGATTCCTACATCAAATGGCGCATCAGCGATTTCAGCCGCTACTTCCTGGCAACGGGCGGTGGTGACGTTTCTCAGGCAGAAGTGCTGCTGAAACGTAAGTTCTCTGACCGTCTGCGTTCTGAGATTGGTCGTCTGGATGTGAAAGACATCGTGACAGACTCTCGCGGTCGTCTGACGCTGGAAGTGCGTGATGCGCTGAACTCCGGTTCTGCGGGCACTGAAGATGAAGTCGAAACCCCGGCGGCTGATGATGCGATTGCCAAAGCGGCTGAACGCGTTCAGGCTGAAACCAACGGTAAAGTGCCGGTGATCAACCCGAACAGTATGGCGGCACTGGGTATCGAAGTGGTTGACGTGCGTATCAAGCAGATCAACCTGCCAGCGGAAGTATCCGAGGCGATCTACAACCGTATGCGCGCCGAGCGTGAAGCGGTAGCCCGTCGTCACCGTTCACAGGGTCAGGAAGAAGCGGAAAAACTGCGCGCGGCAGCGGACTATGAAGTCACCAAGACGCTGGCGGAATCTGAGCGTCAGGGTCGTATCCTGCGCGGTGAAGGTGATGCCGAAGCGGCGAAGCTGTTTGCCGATGCATTCAGTCAGGATCCAGACTTCTACGCCTTTATCCGTAGCCTGCGTGCTTACGAGAATAGCTTCAAGAGCAACCAGGATGTGATGGTGCTCAGCCCGGACAGCGATTTCTTCCGTTATATGAAGACGCCGGCCAACGCAACGCGATAAACTCAGGCTCGTTTGAGTATTCAAACCACCGCTCTTCACGGAGCGGTGGTTTTCTTTTATGAGGATGAAAAATGAATTCTACGATCTGGCTCGCGCTGGCTCTGGTTTTGGTGCTGGAAGGCCTCGGCCCGATGCTCTATCCGCGCGCCTGGCGTCGGATGATCGCGACAATGAGCCAACTGCCGGACACTATTTTGCGTCGTTTCGGCGGCGGTCTTGTGGTTGCCGGTATCGTTATCTACTACATGTTGAGGAAAACGATTGGCTGATCAAAAACTAACCGCAATTGGCATATTTTAGGGTCAAAAAGTGCTGTATATCTGAAAAAGCGATGGTAGAATCCATTTTTAAGCAAACGGTGATTTTGAAAAAAATGGGTAACAACGTCGTCGTACTGGGCACCCAATGGGGTGACGAAGGTAAAGGGAAGATTGTCGATCTTCTGACTGAACGGGCTAAATATGTTGTACGCTACCAGGGCGGTCACAACGCAGGCCATACTCTCGTAATCAACGGTGAAAAAACCGTCCTCCATCTTATTCCATCAGGCATTCTTCGCGAAAACGTCACCAGCATCATCGGTAACGGCGTTGTGCTGTCTCCCGCTGCGCTGATGAAAGAGATGAAAGGTCTGGAAGACCGTGGTATCCCTGTTCGTGAGCGTCTGCTGCTCTCCGAAGCCTGCCCGCTGATCCTGGACTATCATGTGGCGCTGGACGTGGCGCGTGAAAAAGCGCGTGGCGCGAAAGCCATCGGCACCACCGGTCGTGGTATCGGCCCGGCTTACGAAGACAAAGTTGCACGTCGCGGTCTGCGCGTGGGCGACCTCTTCGACAAAGCGACCTTCGCTGAAAAACTGAAAGAAGTGATGGAATATCACAACTTCCAGCTGGTGAACTTCTACAAAGCTGACGCTGTTGACTACCAGAAAGTGCTGGATGACGTCATGGCGATCGCAGACATTCTGACCGGTATGGTTGTTGATGTGTCCGATCTGCTGGACCAGGCGCGCAAGCGTGGCGATTTCGTCATGTTTGAAGGTGCGCAGGGTACGCTGCTGGACATCGACCACGGTACCTATCCGTACGTAACGTCCTCTAATACCACCGCGGGTGGCGTGGCAACCGGCTCCGGCCTGGGCCCACGTTATGTGGATTACGTTCTGGGCATCATCAAAGCGTACTCCACTCGCGTGGGTGCGGGTCCATTCCCGACCGAGCTGTTTGATGAAACCGGCGAGTTCCTGTGCAAGCAGGGTAACGAGTTTGGCGCGACTACCGGTCGTCGTCGTCGTACCGGCTGGCTGGACGCGGTTGCTGTGCGTCGCGCCGTGCAGATCAACTCCCTGTCTGGCTTCTGCCTGACCAAGCTGGACGTACTGGACGGCCTGAAAGAAGTGAAAATCTGCGTAGGCTACCGTATGCCGGATGGCCGCGAAGTGACCACCACGCCGCTGGCCGCTGACGACTGGGAAGGCATTGAGCCAATCTACGAAACCATGCCGGGCTGGTCTGAGACCACCTTCGGTGTGAAAGAGCGTAGCGGCCTGCCACAAGCTGCGCTGGATTACATCAAGCGTATTGAAGAACTGACCGAAGTGCCGATCGATATTATTTCTACCGGCCCGGATCGTACTGAAACGATGATCCTGCGCGACCCGTTCGACGCATAATCTTCGTGACTGCTGGCCTGCGGGGAGACCCGTAGGCCGGATAAGCGCAGCGCCATCCGGCGACCGCTCCTGGATCTCCGCTTTTTCGCCCCGTCTGTCAAATAAATTAGCCGCTAACTATCTGGCTGGTTTATCATCATTAATGAATATCTCTGCGGTTTAACCGCGTTTTCCCTTTTTCCTGAGGTTGATGTGCAGTTAACAAGTTTCACCGATTACGGCTTACGCGCGCTGATTTATATGGCGTCGTTACCCGATGGGAAGATGACCAGTATCTCTGAAGTCACAGAGGTATACGGTGTGTCCCGTAATCATATGGTCAAAATAATCAATCAACTTAGTCGTGCCGGATACGTTGCTGCCGTCCGCGGGAAGAATGGAGGGATCCGTCTCGGTAAACCGGCACAGAGTATCCGTATTGGCGATGTGGTACGTGAACTGGAGCCACTATCTCTGGTGAACTGTAGCAGCGCGTTCTGCCACATTACGCCCGCTTGCCGCCTGAAACAGGCGCTTTCAAAGGCCGTGCAAAGTTTTCTCATGGAACTGGATAACTACACGCTGGCTGATTTGGTTGAAGAGAATCAACCACTTTATAAATTATTGCTGGTGGAATGAAGAAAATTTCCACCGGAGCTGACAACGGAGGAACCGACATGTCACAAGATCCTTTCCAGGAACGCGAAGCCGAAAAATACGCGAATCCTATCCCCAGCCGCGAGTTCATCATTGAACACTTAACAAAACGCGAAAAACCCGCCAATCGTGAAGAACTTGCCGTTGAATTAAACATTGAAGGTGAAGAGCAAATTGAAGCCCTTCGCCGCCGCCTGCGCGCCATGGAGCGCGACGGCCAACTGGTCTTTACCCGCCGCCAGTGCTACGCGCTGCCGGAACGCCTCGACCTGCTGAAAGGCACCGTTATTGGTCACCGCGACGGCTTTGGCTTCCTGCGCGTGGAAGGCCGTAAAGACGATCTGTACCTCTCATCTGAACAGATGAAGATGTGTATCCACGGCGACCAGATCCTGGCGCAGCCGCTGGGCGCTGACCGTAAAGGCCGCCGCGAAGCGCGCGTGGTGCGCGTGCTGGTGCCAAAAACCAGCCAGATTGTGGGCCGCTATTTTACCGATGCGGGCGTCGGCTTTGTGGTGCCGGACGACAGCCGTCTGAGCTTCGATATTCTGATCCCACCTGAAGAGGTGATGGGCGCGCGCATGGGCTTTGTGGTGGTGGTAGAACTCACCCAGCGCCCAACCCGTCGCACCAAAGCGGTGGGTAAAATCGTCGAAGTGCTGGGCGATAATATGGGCACCGGCATGGCCGTCGATATGGCGCTGCGTACCCATGAAATTCCGTACGTCTGGCCGAAAGCGGTTGAAGATCAGATTGAAAACTTGCGTGAAGAAGTGCCGGAAGAGTCCAAAGCTGGCCGCGTCGATCTGCGCTCCCTGCCGCTGGTCACCATTGATGGTGAAGACGCCCGCGACTTCGATGACGCCGTGTACTGTGAGAAAAAACGCGGTGGTGGCTGGCGTCTGTGGGTGGCTATCGCTGACGTAAGCTATTACGTGCGTCCGCACACGCCGCTGGATAACGAGGCGCGCAGCCGCGGAACGTCGGTGTACTTCCCGTCGCAGGTGGTACCGATGCTACCGGAAGTGCTCTCTAACGGCCTCTGTTCCCTCAACCCGCAGGTGGACCGCCTGTGTATGGTCTGCGAAATGACCATCTCCAGCAAAGGTCGGCTGACGGGCTACAAGTTCTACGAAGCGGTGATGAGCTCCCATGCGCGCCTGACCTACACCAAGGTCTGGCATATGTTGCAGGGCGATCAGGATCTGCGCGAACAGTACGCGCCGCTGGTCAAACACATTGAAGAACTGCACAACCTCTATAAAACGCTGGATCAGGCGCGCGAAGAGCGCGGTGGGATCTCGTTTGAGAGTGAAGAGGCCAAGTTCATCTTTAACGCCGAGCGTCGCATCGAGCGTATCGAGCAGACCCAGCGTAACGATGCTCACAAGCTGATTGAAGAGTGTATGATCCTGGCGAACATCTCGGCGGCCCGTTTCGTTGAGAAAGCCAAAGAGCCTGCGCTGTTCCGTATCCACGACAAGCCAACCACGGAAGCCGTGACCTCATTCCGCTCCGTACTGGCTGAACTCGGCCTGGAGCTGCCTGGCGGCAATAAGCCTGAGCCACGCGATTACGCCGAGCTGCTGGAATCCATCAGCGATCGACCTGACGCGGAAATGCTGCAAACCATGCTGCTGCGCTCCATGAAGCAGGCGATTTACGATCCGGAAAATCGGGGCCACTTTGGCCTGGCGTTGCAGTCTTACGCGCACTTTACCTCGCCGATCCGCCGTTATCCGGATCTGTCGCTGCACCGTGCGATCAAGTATCTGCTGGCGCATGAGCAGGGGCATAAAGGCAACACGACTGAAACCGGTGGGTATCACTACTCCATGGAAGAGATGCTGCAACTGGGTCAGCACTGTTCCATGACCGAGCGCCGTGCGGATGAAGCGACGCGCGACGTGGCGGACTGGCTGAAGTGTGACTTTATGCTGGATCAGGTTGGTAACGTCTTTAAAGGCGTGATTGCCAGCGTCACCGGCTTTGGTTTCTTCGTGCGTCTGGATGAGCTGTTTATCGACGGTCTGGTGCACGTTTCCAGCCTCGATAATGATTACTACCGTTTCGATCAGGTCGGTCAACGTCTGATCGGCGAATCCGGCGGCCAGACCTACCGTCTGGGCGATCGGGTGGAAGTGAAGGTTGAAGCCGTAAATATGGACGACCGTAAGATCGACTTCAGCCTCATCTCCAGCGAGCGTGCTCCGCGTAACGTCGGCAAAACCGAGCGTGAGAAAGCGAAAAAAGGCGGCAACGGTAAAGCGGGCGGCAAGCGACGTCAGGCAGGTAAAAGAGTAAACTTTGAGCCAGACAGCGCCTTCCGTGGTGAAAAGAAGCAGAAGCCCAAGGCGGCAAAAAAAGACGCCCGAAAAGCGAAAAAGCCGTCGACTAAAACCCAGAAAATAGCGGCCGCGACCAAAGCGAAGCGCGCGGCGAAGAAACAGCAGGCGGAGTAATTTCCCCTCACCCTGACCCTCTCCCCAACGGGAGAGGGGAAATATTTATTACGAGAACCATCAATGAGTGAAATGATTTACGGCATCCACGCGGTGCAGGCCCTGCTGGAGCGCGCACCGGAGCGTTTTCAGGAAGTCTTTATTCTGAAAGGGCGCGAGGACAAACGTCTGATGCCGCTGATCCACGCGCTGGAAGCGCAGGGCGTCGTGATCCAGCTGGCGAACCGCCAGTATCTGGATGAGAAAAGCGAAGGCGCGGTGCACCAGGGGATCATTGCCCGCGTGAAGCCGGGCCGTCAGTATCAGGAAAACGATCTGCCGGATCTGATCGCTGAGCTGGATAACCCGTTCTTCCTGATCCTTGATGGCGTAACCGACCCGCACAACCTGGGCGCGTGCCTGCGTAGCGCCGATGCAGCAGGCGTGCATGCGGTGATTGTGCCAAGAGATCGTTCCGCGCAGCTTAACGCGACCGCTAAAAAAGTGGCCTGCGGCGCGGCGGAAAACGTTCCGCTGATCCGCGTGACTAACCTGGCGCGCACCATGCGTCTGTTGCAGGAAGAGAATATCTGGATCGTCGGCACGGCCGGTGAAGCGGATCACACCCTGTATCAGAGCAAAATGACCGGCCGCATGGCGCTGGTGATGGGGGCAGAAGGTGAAGGCATGCGTCGCCTGACCCGCGAGCACTGCGACGAGCTGATCAGCATTCCGATGGCGGGCAGCGTGTCATCCCTGAACGTTTCCGTTGCAACGGGCATCTGCCTGTTTGAAGCGGTGCGCCAGCGCGGATAGCCTGTTATGCCGGGTGGCGGCTTCGCCTTACCCGGCCTACAAAGGCACGGTACCGTAGGCCCGGTAAGCGCAGCGCCACCGGGCATTTACCTCACTCCTCTAACGACCGCAAATGGTCATCCTTCCTCAGCGTCATCAGCGCGAAAATACTCACCACCGCCGTTGCCATCACGTAGTAGGCCGGAATGTCCAGGTTGCCCGTCTGCTTAATCAGCCCGGTAATGATTAACCCCGCACAGCCCGAAAAAATCGCGTTCGATAACGAATAGGCCAGCCCCAGCCCGGTATAACGCACGCGCGTGGGGAACATCTCAGACAGCATTGCCGGTCCCGGCCCTGCCAGCATCCCCACCAGACCGCCCGCAATCAGTACCACCATCGCTTTAACTGCCAGCGTACTCGATTCTGCCTGCAAAATTTTCAGCAGCGGCAGGGCGAGGATCAGCAGGAGCACGGTGGCGATAATCATCACCGTTCGCCGCCCGATCCTGTCGCTCAGCATGCCCGACGGAATGATAGTAAGCGCAAATCCAATGTTAGAAATCACCGCAATCAGCAGCGCCTGGTTAAAACCGGTGTGCAGCGCAGATTGCAGATAGGTCGGCATAATCACCAGATAGGTATACCCCGCCGCAGACCAGACCATCACCCGGCCAATGCCCATCAGAATGGTTTTGAACGTGGCGGCGGTGCTGGCCTGAGTCATAACCGGGTTTTCCCGTTGCTGCACAAAGCTCGGCGTCTCTTCCATGCTCACCCGCAGCCATAGCGCGACCGCACCCATCGGCAACGCCAGGAAGAACGGAATGCGCCAGCCCCAGTCGTGCAGGGCGTCAGGAGAGAGAAGGGCAGAGAGCAACGCTACAATGCCTGCGCCCGCTAACAGCCCGAGCGCCACGGTGAAGGACTGCCATGCCCCGTAAAGGCCGCGCTTGCCGCGCGGGGCGAACTCTGTCATTAACGAAACCGCACCGCCGTACTCTCCGCCCGCGAACAGTCCCTGGAGAATACGCAGGAGCGTGACGATCAGCGGCGCGGCAATGCCGATGCTGGCGTAGACCGGTACAATGCCAATAGCGGCGGTGGCGAGCGTCATCAGTATCAGCACAATAATCAGCGTCGGCTTGCGGCCAATCCTGTCGCCAATGCGGCCAAAGACCACCGCACCCAGCGGGCGGAAGAAGAAGGCGATGGCGAACGAGGCCCAGGTGAAGATCAGGCTGGTCAGCTCCGCTTCCCCTTCAAGCTGGAAGAAGTTTCTGGCAATGACGGTTGCCATAAAACCGTAAACCGCAAATTCATACCACTCAATGAAGTTGCCGATGGAGCCTGCAATTAATGCACGCTTGTGCGCATCCTGTTGCATAACGATCCTCACAAAAACGGGGTAAGAATAAATTATTCAGCATTAGCGAAGTAATGAAATAGTTTATTCTTATGTTCTGTGAGCTATTTCACGGATGATATCAACACGATCGCCATCGTGTGACTCCACTCCCATGCAGCGTGTTTGCCCTCTGTCCATACTTACCTTTATTGCCAATGAAAGGAGGGAGACAGCATGCACTGGCAGACGCATACCGTTTTTAATCAACCTGCACCGCTATCGAACAGCAACCTTTTCCTCTCTGATTGCGCCCTGCGCGATGCGGTAGCGCGTGAAGGGGCTGAGTGGGATCTGGATCTTCTTGCCAGCATCGGACAGCAGTTGGGCACGGCGGAGTCGCTGGAACTGGGCAGGCTGGCGAACGTTAACCCGCCGGAACTGCTGCGTTATGACGCCACGGGAGCGCGGCTGGATGACGTCCGCTTTCATCCGGCATGGCATCTTCTGATGCAGGGGCTTTGCGCCAACCGGGTACACAACCTGGCGTGGGAAGAGGCGGCGCGAAAAGGATCGTTCGTCGCCCGGGCCGCGCGTTTCGTGCTGCATGCTCAGGTGGAGGCGGGAACGCTATGCCCGGTGACCATGACCTTTGCCGCCACGCCGCTGCTGCAACAGTTGCTGCCCAACCCCTTTCAGGACTGGTTAACCCCGCTGATGAGCGATCGTTACGATCCCCATCTCGCCCCGGGCGCGCAAAAGCGCGGCCTGCTGATCGGCATGGGGATGACGGAAAAGCAGGGCGGTTCGGACGTGCTCAGCAACACCACCAGAGCAGAAAAATGCAGCGATGGCAGTTACCGGCTGGTGGGGCACAAATGGTTTTTCTCCGTACCGCAGAGCGATGCGCATCTGGTGCTGGCACAGGCGAAAGGCGGATTGTCCTGCTTTTTTGTCCCGCGTTTCCTGCCCGACGGGCAGCGCAACGCGGTGCGTCTGGAGCGTCTGAAGGACAAGCTCGGCAACCGCTCGAATGCCAGCAGTGAGGCTGAGTTTCTCGATGCTTCCGGCTGGCTGCTGGGCGAAGAGGGAGAAGGCGTCCGGCAAATTCTGAAGATGGGCGGGCTGACGCGCGTCGACTGCGCGCTTGGCAGCCACGGACTGATGCGCCGTGCGCTCTCGGTGGCGCTTTATCATGCCCATCAGCGGCAGACCTTCGGCAAGAATCTGATCGACCAACCGTTAATGCGCGAGGTGCTAAGCCGGATGGCGCTGGTACTGGAAGGGCAGACGGCGCTGCTGTTCCGACTCGCCCGGGCGTGGGACAACCGTACCGATCCGCAGGAAGCCGCATGGGCGCGGCTTTTCACGCCGGCGGCAAAATACAGCGTCTGCAAAGCGGGCATACCGTTTGTGGCAGAGGCAATGGAGGTGCTGGGTGGCGCAGGCTATTGCGAAGAGAGTGAGCTTCCGCGGTTGTACCGTGAAATGCCCGTTAACAGCATCTGGGAAGGCTCTGGCAATATTATGTGCCTCGATGTCCTGCGCGTGCTGGCGAAGCAGCCAGGCATTCTCGACCTGCTCGCCGATGATTTTGCGCAGGTAAAAGGCCAGGACAGGCACTTCGATCGCAGCTGGCGGCAGCTACAGCAGAAGCTACGCAAACCACAGGAAGCGCAGGGCAGGGAGATCGCGCAGCAGCTCTTTTTACTGGGCGCCGGAAGCCAGATGCTGCGGCACGCATCGCCGCCCGTGGCGCAGGCGTGGTGCCGCATGATGCTGGATGCCCGGGGCGGCACGCTGATGAGCGAGCAGGTGCAAAACGACCTGCTGCTGCGCGCCACGGGCCGGGTCGGTTAAGCCTTCAGCTGGAACAGGCTCACCAGCCGGGTGAGGTGCGACCCCTTCTCGCGCAGCGTCTGTGCCGTCTGCTCGCTGCGTGAGATACGATCGGCATTAATATGCGATGCCTCACCGATGTGCGTCATCGCCAGATTCACCTGGCGAATCCCCGCAGACTGCTCGCGGGACGCGTGATTGATCTCGGTGACAAGCTGGCTGATGTTATCGATATGAACAATGATGGAGTCCATCGCCAGGCGCGTTTTTTCAGACAGCGCGTGGCCTTCGCTTACCTTGTTCAGCGTGTCGCCAATCAGCTGTTCAATCTCTTTAACCGCGTTGGCGCTGCGTGCCGCCAGGGCGCGCACTTCCTGCGCCACCACGGCGAAACCTTTGCCGTGTTCGCCCGCCCGCGCCGCTTCTACCGCCGCATTGAGCGCCAGAATATTGGTCTGGAAAGCGATGGACTCAATCACGCGGGTGATGTCTTCAATGCGTTTTGATGCGTCGCGAATATCATCCATGGTGGATACCGCGTGGGTCACCGTCTCTCCACCCTGATGCACCGCGCGCGAGGTTTCACCCACCAGCTGCTGCGTTTGTTCCATGTTAGCGGCGTTTTGCTGCACGGTCGCGGCTAACTGCTCCATGCTGGCGGATGTCTCCTCAACGCTGCTGGCCTGCTTGTTGATCTGCTCAGAGATCTCGCCGGTGTCTGAAGCCAGCGCGTTAGTTCCCAGATGGATCTCGCCTGCGGCCTCGCGGACCTGCAACACGATTTTTTGCAGACCGCCGCCGATGCCGTTAATGGCGTCAACCAGCTGGCCGACTTCATCCTGTCGCGTGACCGGCAGGCTGGCACGCAGATCGCCTGCGGCATACTGCCGGGCAAGCTCGATTACCGCGCGCAGCGGGCGGGTCAGCATCCGGCGAATGAGGATAACGAACAGGCCCGCGAAGAGCGCGGATAACACCACGCCCGCCATCAGGAAGCGATCGCGCAGGGTGGTGACGCTTGAAAGCAGTAAGGCCTTGTCCACTTCACCCACGATGGTCCAGTTCCAGCCCGCCAGCGGCGTGTAGGCGACTTTGAGCGTACGGCCATCCGCGCTCACGCGTTCCAGCGTGCCGGGTTTATCACTCAGAAGCTGCTGCTGCGTCGCGGCGTCCCAGGCGGGCAGTTTGCCCTCTTCGCTGGCGTGGAACAGGTACTGTCCGCGCGTTTTACCGCTGCTGCGGTCCAGCACGTAGAAATGACCGCTCTCGCCCAGACGACGGTTAAGGATTTTCTCGCGCATGACGTTCCACGAATGGGTGATGTCCACGCCGACAAAGATAATCCCGATAACCTGACCTTCCGCGTTCTTAACAGGCTGATATTGCGTGATGTAACGCTTGCCGAACAGCAGAGCGAGACCACGATAGACTTCCCCTTTCGTGACGGCGGCAAATGCCGGGCTGGTGGTATCCAGAACGGTTCCGATCGCGCGGTCACCGTTCTCTTTGCGCAGCGACGTTGCCACGCGAATAAAATCGTTACCGCTGCGGACAAACAGCGTCGAGATAGCCCCCGTTCGGCTCAGGAAGTCATCAGAAAGCGTATTGTTTTCATGCAACTCCGTTTCACCGCCCTTCAGCAGAGGAACGGTAAGGCCGTTAATGGTCCGGCTCTGGCTGCTGTCGCTGTTCAGTGGCTGTGGCAAAAAGGTGGTGAACAGACGGGTATAGCTCTCGACCTCTTCGCTCAGGCTGGTGTTGAACATCTCTACCATATCCACCATGCCGGTAGACTGGTTATGCAGGTCTTCAACCGCAAGATCTTCAAGCTGCTGGCTGGCGTTGTGGCTCAACAGGAAAGTGAACAGCAAAAAAAGCGTGGCGACACTTGCACCTGTAAGCAGCGATAGCTTCGTGCCCAGACCTGCCCGACGGAAAAAAGTGATCATAAATTGCTCATCATTGAAAAGGTATGGCTGTTCAACGGCAGAGCGGAGAGAACGTTTATCTTTTTACTGTAACCGAATGTTACAGAATTGTTTTTATTGCGTTTCTGGAGAGATAAAAAATTTGCAAAAGTGAAAAGCCACTAAAATTAAGTGGCTTTTATCGGAAGGGATTATGCATAAAGAATGGCCTGCACGCGCCAGAGATTAACATGGTGATCTTCCTGCATCTGGACGATGCGATACCAGGAGGCACCCTGTTCATCAGCCTTCAGGGCGACGACACGTTCCACGTCTTGCGGACTCCCCGTTATATTGCTAACGGAGATCTGACCAATCTCGTTCAGGCCCGTGACGCAATCCGCGCTGGCAAATTCGGCTGACTGCGCCGTGGTGCTCAGCAGGCCTGCTGAAAGTAATAGCGTCGTTAAAGCAAGGGTTCGTTTCATCGTCAGCTCCTTTTCACGTGTCTCCGGTATCCGCCGGGCAATCCTTCGCGAATAAACGCATTTCCATTGTTGCTGGCATGCAGTTTATTGTGGACAGGAAAATGTCTACGGACGAAAAGCAGTGTAAAGGTCGTTCAAATGATGATGCCTACTTACGGTACAAAATTCCCTGCGCGTACCACTGTCCCGTAATAATGGTTTCATCAATCATAATGATGACGTAATAATCTGCTTTTGCGGCAACGGCCTGCGCTTCAATTGCGTCTTCTGCATCATCCGGTGAACCGCGAACCATCGCGGATACGGTTCCCAGGCGTTGTAATCCTTCCGTCTGATTACGACGTATTTCCTGGGGATGATCGGTAACCGGCGGTGCCGGTTCTGGCGTACCCTGCAATACGGAACATCCGCCGAGCAGTGTGACCAGCAATAAAGCGGTAAGCCTGCGCATAGCCCTGTCTCTTTTCCTGATAGCCATAGTGTAGTTGTCTGTGAATTTAGTTTTGGGGGAATGTTCCCGAAGTGTTATCTGGAACGTAGATTTCGAATGAAAATATCGTGAAACCGTAATCCAGCTCTCAACATTATGAATCATTCATCAGCACAGGATCGACAATGATTGAAATTGAAACGCGCCGCCTGAATGACCATGAAATCCTCCATGCTTTTCCGGCAGGTAAAGGTGAACAACCGCTGCCAGCGGTGGTTTTCTATCATGGCTTTCTCTCCTCGAAGCTGGTCTACAGCTATTTTGCCGTCGCGCTGGCGCAGGCCGGTTTTCGCGTCGTCATGCCTGATGCCCCGAACCATGGTGCACGCTTTAATGGCGATGAGCAGGCGCGGCTGGGGCTGTTCTGGCAAACGCTGCACGGCAATCTGACCGAGTTCGCCGGGCTGCGTGACGCGCTCTTACAGGCGGGGCTGGTGGAGGGGAAACGGCTGGCGGTCGCAGGCGCATCAATGGGCGGAATGACGGCGCTGGGGATCATGGCCAGGCATCCTGAGGTAGCGTCCGTGGCTTGCCTGATGGGGTCGGGCTACTTTACGTCACTGGCAAAGACGCTGTTTCCGCCGCAGGCACCTCAGGAGATTGAGGCTCTGTTGTCTGAATGGGACGTCAGCCACGCGCTTTCGCGGCTGGCCGATCGTCCGCTGCTGCTCTGGCATGGAGATGCCGACGACGTTGTACCGCCCGGTGAAACGTTCCGTCTGCAACAGGCGCTACAGCGCGAAGGGCTGGACAGCAATCTGACCTGCCAGTGGGGAGCCGGCGTCCGGCACCGCATTACCCCGGCAGCACTGGAGGCAACGGTGGCGTTTTTCCGCCAGCATCTTTAAACGCGGAGCACCTTAACACCCTGATCCTCAAGCTTGCTGAGGATCTCAGGGTTGGCGTTTTTGCCGGTGATCACCATGCTGATTTGCTCGGCGCGGCTGAAAAGCATGCCGGCGCGTTCACCGACCTTGCTGCTGTCGACCAGCACCACCAGCTTGCCTACCACGTTAAGCATGTTTTGTTCCGCCATTGCGGTGAGCATATCGGTTTTATACAGGCCATCCGCCGTCAGGCCCTTGCCGCTGGTAAACATCCAGTGCCCGGCATAAAGGCTATTTTCACTGTCCTGCGGGCTGAGGGTAATGGACTGGCTCTTGTTGTACTGGCCGCCCATGATCACCACGCTTTCATGTTCCTGGTCAATGAGATAGTTGGCCAGCGGCAGGTAGTTAGTAATGATTTGCACCGGTTTGCCGCACATCTCGCGGCCCAGCAGAAACGCCGTCGAGCCGCAGTTGATCACCACGCTCTCGCCGGGATTCACCAGCTGTGACGCCGCTCGGGCAATCCGCACCTTTTCATCGTGATTCTGCGCCTGGTGGATGTTCATTGGCGTCCAGCGTGGACGCTGCTGGCTGATGGCCTCTGCGCCGTTGCGGACTTTTTTCAGCTTGCCGCTCTCATCCAGCTTGTTGATGTCCCGCCGCGCGGTGGCGGGTGAGATCCCTAAACGTTCGATCACTTTCTCGACGGTGATAAACCCTGTTTGCGCCAGGAGTTCCAGTAAAATTTGATGCCGTTGCGCTTCCGTCATGAGCTATTCCGATAAGAATTGATTTGAAAAGATAATATTTGAAATAGCGTGAAATTACTAAAATAAAAATGACATCGCCAGACGCAGGGTCTGGCGACTGGGCTTCACAATCAGAGGAAGGATTTAAACGGCAGGTCTGGCTCAATAGTAAAGCAATCATCGAAGCCACGCGGGTAGTGGTACTCAAGATTGTCTTTATCCAGCGGCCAGGTGAATTTGCCGCCAACCTGCCAGATGAAAGGCTTGAAGCCATACTTGAGGCGGTCTTTTTTCATCTCCCACAGGACGCGGATCTCTTGCGGATCGGCCTGGAAGTTTGACCAGATATCGTGATGGAACGGGATCACCACTTTGGTGTTCAGCGCTTCCGCCATGCGCAGCATATCCGCGCTGGTCATTTTGTCCGTGATACCGCGCGGGTTTTCCCCGTAGGAGCCGAGCGCCACGTCAATCTGATGCTCGTTGCCGTGCTTCGCGTAGTAGTTAGAGTAGTGGGAATCTCCGCTGTGATACAGGGAGCCGCCAGGCGTTTTGAACAGGTAATTCACCGCGCGCTCGTCCATCCCGTCTGGCAGTACGCCTGCGGCTTTCTGGTCGGCAGGCAGGGTAATCAGCGCGGTGCGGTCAAAAGCATCCAGCGCGTGAATTTCAATGTCTTTGATTTTCACTACGTCGCCCGGCTTCATCACGATGCAGCGCTCTTTTGGTACGCCCCAGCCGATCCACAAATCCACGCAGGTCTGCGGCCCGATGAACGGTACGTCGTCCGCGCAGTTTTGCATCACCGCGGCCGCCACGTTTACGTCAATGTGATCGTTGTGATCGTGGGTAGAGAGCACGGCGTCGATCTGGCGAATGGCAAAAGGATCAAGCACAAAAGGCGTGGTGCGCAGGTTCGGCTGAAGTTTTTCCACCCCGGCCATACGCTGCATCTGGTGGCCTTTTTTCATCAGCGGATTGCCGTGGCTCTGCTTGCCGGTGCCGCACCAGAAATCGACGCAAATGTTGGCGCCGCCTTCTGACTTCAGCCAGATGCCGGTGCAGCCCAGCCACCACATCGCAAAGGTGCCAGGAGCAACCTGTTCCTGCTCGATCTCTTCGTTCAGCCAGCTACCCCACTCTGGAAAGGTGCTCAGGATCCATGATTCACGGGTGATGGTTTCCACTTTACTCATCGTTTGACTCCTGCTTTTAATCAAAAATAATCATTATGTGATTTGTTGTGATTAATGCTGGCACTGTTTGCATCGATTTGCAATGGCTGGTGTGCGGAAAATTCCCCTCATCACATCACAGAAAAACCGTCTGTTCGTTGTTAAGATAACCGCTATATATCATTAACATGATGAATTTTAAGAATTAATTTGCTGTGTTTCATCGGTAGTGAAAATCATTACAAAAGCTATGGAAATAAATTGCGTGATCCGTCACAAATAATCAAATTCAATCTTGTGATGATTATTTGTGATTAATAGAGTGATGGCACCAACCACACAGGGATTACCCCTTGTGTTCTCACTTTCTGGAGAGAGTTATGGAGATCCTCTACAACGTCTTTACCGTGTTCTTTAATCAGGTAATGACCAACGCCCCGCTGTTGCTGGGTATCGTGACGTGCCTGGGTTACATCCTGCTGCGCAAAAGCGTCAGCGTGATTATCAAAGGCACCATCAAAACCATCATTGGTTTTATGCTGTTGCAGGCGGGGTCTGGCATTCTGACCAGCACGTTTAAGCCGGTCGTTGCCAAAATGTCCGAGGTGTACGGCATTAACGGCGCCATCTCTGACACTTACGCGTCCATGATGGCCACTATCGATCGCATGGGTGATGCGTACAGTTGGGTTGGGTATGCGGTACTGCTCGCGCTGGCGCTGAACATCATTTACGTGCTCCTGCGTCGCATCACCGGCATTCGAACCATCATGCTTACCGGGCACATCATGTTCCAGCAGGCGGGGCTGATTGCCGTTTCTCTCTATATCTTTGGCTACCCAATGTGGACCACGGTCATCTGCACGGCAGTGCTGGTCTCGCTTTACTGGGGCATCACCTCCAACATGATGTACAAGCCCACGCAGGACGTCACGGATGGCTGCGGCTTTTCCATCGGTCACCAGCAGCAGTTCGCCTCCTGGATTGCCTACAAAGTTGCGCCTTATCTGGGCAAAAAAGAGGAGAGTGTCGAAGACCTCAAGCTGCCTGGCTGGTTGAATATCTTCCACGACAACATCGTCTCAACGGCGATTGTGATGACCCTTTTCTTCGGTGCCATTCTGCTCTCCTTCGGCATTGACGTGGTGCAGGCCATGGCGGTTAAAACCCACTGGACGGTCTATATCCTGCAAACCGGCTTCTCTTTCGCCGTGGCCATTTTCATCATCACCCAGGGCGTGCGCATGTTCGTCGCCGAACTCTCTGAGGCGTTCAACGGTATCTCCCAGCGCCTGATCCCTGGCGCGGTACTGGCGATTGACTGTGCGGCTATCTATAGCTTTGCGCCAAACGCCGTGGTCTGGGGCTTTATGTGGGGCACCATCGGCCAGCTGATTGCGGTCGGCATCCTGGTGGGCTGTGGCTCCTCCATCCTGATTATTCCCGGCTTTATCCCGATGTTCTTCTCCAACGCCACCATCGGCGTGTTTGCGAACCACTTCGGCGGATGGCGCGCCGCGCTCAAGATCTGCCTGACGATGGGCATGGTTGAAATCTTCGGCTGCGTGTGGGCGGTCAAGCTCACCGGTATGAGCGCCTGGATGGGCATGGCGGACTGGTCAATTCTGGCACCGCCGATGATGCAGGGCTTTGCCTCCGTCGGGCTGGTCTTTATGGCCGTCATCATCCTGATTGCATTGACTTATATGTTCTTCGCTGGCCGTTCGCTGCGGGCTGAAGAAGATGCGGAAAAACAAACAGCAGAAGTTTCTGCTCACTAAGGAGTTTCGATTATGACCGTACGTATCCTGGCTGTGTGTGGCAATGGGCAAGGAAGCTCCATGATCATGAAAATGAAAGTGGACCAGTTTTTAACCCAGTCAAACATTGACCACACGGTGAACAGCTGCGCAGTGGGTGAATACAAAAGTGAACTGAACGGCGCGGACATCATCATCGCCTCAACGCACATTGCCGGTGAGATTAGCGTCTCGGGTAACAAATACGTGGTAGGCGTGCGCAACATGCTGTCGCCTGCGGATTTTGGACCAAAACTGCTGGACGTGATCAAAGAACACTTCCCACAGGACGTGAAGTAAGGACGCCACATGAAACTACGTGATTCGCTGGCAGAGAATAACTCCATCCTTCTACAGGCCGACGCCAGCACCTGGCAGGACGCGGTGAAGCTGAGCGTGGATCTGCTGGTTAAGGCGGACGTTGTCGAGCCGCGTTATTACCAGGCCATTCTGGACGGCGTGGCGCAGCACGGCCCCTATTTTGTGATTGCCCCGGGGCTGGCCATGCCGCATGGACGTCCGGAAGAGGGCGTCAGGAAAACCGGTTTTTCGCTGGTGACGCTGAAAACGCCGCTGGTGTTCAACCACGAAGATAACGACCCGGTCGATATCCTCATCACCATGGCGGCTGTCGATGCCAACACCCACCAGGAGGTGGGAATCATGCAAATCGTCAATCTGTTTGAGGACGAAGCCAATTTCGACCGTTTACGCGCCTGCCGTACCGCGCAGGAAGTACTGGATTTAATTGATCACGCCACTGCGGCGGCAGTTTAAGAGGGAATTGAATATGTCATTACCAATGTTGCAGGTCGCGCTGGATAACCAGACGCTGTCTCACGCCTACGAAACCACCCGCCTGATTGCGGAAGAAGTCGACATCATCGAAGTGGGCACCATTCTGTGCGTAGGCGAAGGCGTGCGCGCCGTTCGTGACCTGAAAGCGCTCTACCCGCATAAAATCGTGCTCGCAGATGCCAAAATCGCCGATGCGGGCAAAATTCTCTCTCGCATGTGCTTCGAAGCCAACGCTGACTGGGTCACCGTGATTTGCTGTGCGGATATCAACACCGCGAAAGGTGCCCTGGATGTGGCAAAAGAGTTTAACGGCGACGTGCAGATAGAGCTGACCGGTTTCTGGACCTGGGAGCAGGCGCAGGCGTGGCGCGACGCGGGTATTCAGCAGGTGGTGTATCACCGCAGCCGCGATGCGCAGGCCGCAGGCGTGGCGTGGGGCGAGGCCGATATCAGCGCGATCAAACGCCTGGCCGATATGGGCTTCAAAGTCACCGTTACCGGTGGCCTGGCGCTGGAAGATCTGCCGCTGTTCAAGGGTATTCCAATCCACGTCTTTATTGCCGGCCGCAGCATTCGCGACGCGGCATCTCCGGTGGAAGCGGCGCGTCAGTTCAAACGCTCCATCGCTCAGCTTTGGGGCTAAGGAGCGGGTATGTTGTCAAAACAGGTCCCGCTTGGCATCTATGAAAAGGCACTCCCTGCGGGGGAGTGCTGGCTGGAGCGGTTACAGCTGGCGAAGCAGCTGGGTTTTGATTTTGTCGAAATGTCGGTAGATGAGACGGACGAGCGCCTTTCTCGCCTGGACTGGACCCGCGAGCAGCGTCTGGCGCTGGTGAGCGCCATTGCCGAAACCGGCGTGCGGGTGCCATCCATGTGCCTGAGCGCGCACCGTCGTTTTCCGCTTGGCAGTGAAGACGATGCCGTGCGCGCTGAAGGGCTGGAGATCATGCGCAAAGCCATTCGTTTTGCGCAGGATGTCGGCATCCGCGTGATCCAGCTGGCGGGTTACGACGTTTACTATCAGGACGCCAACGATGAAACGCGCCGTCGTTTCCGGGACGGCCTGAAAGAGAGCGTTGAGATGGCAAGCCGCGCGCAGGTGACGCTGGCGATGGAGATCATGGACTACCCGTTGATGAACTCCATCAGCAAGGCGCTGGGCTATGCACACTACCTGAACAACCCGTGGTTCCAGCTGTATCCGGATATCGGCAACCTGTCGGCATGGGATAACGACGTACAGATGGAGCTTCAGGCGGGCATCGGGCATATCGTGGCGGTGCACGTTAAAGATACCCGTCCCGGCGTGTTTAAAAACGTGCCGTTCGGCACCGGGGTGGTGGATTTCGAACGGTGCTTCCAGACGCTCAAACAGACCGGCTATTGTGGGCCTTATCTGATTGAGATGTGGAGCGAAACTGCGGACGACCCGGCGGCAGAAGTGGCGAAAGCCAGGGACTGGGTGCGCGAGCGGATGGCGCGGGCAGGCCTGCTGGAGGCGGAACATGCTTAAGCTAAAACAGCAGGTCTTTGAGGCCAATATGGATCTGCCGCGCTATGGCCTGGTGACGTTCACCTGGGGCAACGTGAGCGCCATCGATCGCGAGCAGGGGCTGGTGGTGATTAAGCCGAGCGGCGTAGCCTATGACGCCATGCGCGCTGAAGATATGGTGGTGGTTGACCTCGAAGGACACGTCGTTGAGGGCAAATGGCGTCCTTCTTCAGATACGGCAACCCATCTGGCGCTGTACCAGCGTTATCCGTCTCTGGGGGGCGTTGTTCACACCCACTCCACGCACGCGACCGCCTGGGCGCAGGCTGGGCTGGCAATTCCGGCGCTGGGCACAACCCATGCGGACTACTTCTTCGGTGATATTCCCTGCACGCGCGCGTTAACGCAGGCTGAAGTCGAAGGTGAGTACGAACTCAACACCGGCAGGGTCATTATCGACACGCTGGGTGAGACGGAACCACTGCACACGCCGGGGATTGTGGTGTACCAGCATGGTCCGTTCTCGTGGGGTAAAGATGCGCATGACGCCGTGCATAACGCGGTGGTCATGGAAGAAGTGGCTCGAATGGCGTGGATTGCGCGCGGCATTAACCCGCAGCTTCAGGGCATTGATGATTACCTGATGAACAAGCATTTCATGCGTAAGCACGGACCCAATGCTTATTACGGGCAGAAGTGAATATGTGCTCTGGAATACCGAAACAGCTGTAACCGGTGGTATTCCGGGGCCATTCATAAAAAAAGCCCCCGCGCAGGGGGCAAGTCATATATTGCTTTGATTTTGGTTGGCTTTCCTGGTGCTGGCGATAAAGCGTTACTGGTAAATATCTGCACTGGCGTGCATATTGCCGTTGCTGCCGGGCTCACGTGTCAGGATGACGTGATAGTATTTTGCGCCCCGCGCGTCGGTTTCTTCATTCAGCGCCCGATCTGCTTCACTTTCAGTGGCGAAGTTATGATTGATGTAAATTACGCCTAAGCTGTGCACATTATCCATGTTTCTGGCCTGTCGGCTGTCTATCCTGATGGCTGCCATTGCGTTTGCACTGAGCAAAAGCGCAGCCAAAATGGCGATTGCGATTCTTTTCATGATATGCGCTCCACGACTGCGTGCGGTGATACGGGGTAATGCGCTCCTTCTCTGTTTAAGGGATTCTGATTAAAGTGTAATCGCTCCTCTGGTTGCGATGGGTGACCATTTCTGATGGTGTTGTTCAAAAAAACAGCGCTTCTGATGCGAGTGATTTTAAATCACCCACTTAGATCAGCTTTACGCTTTGTGCGAATTATTTGTGCAATCACCTTGTGTTTAGCGGGGGGCGCAAGTATTATGACGCGTCAATTTTTCAGCCGACCTTTAACACGTTCCTTGCCTCCCCGGGCCTCGGCTGACCCAGACAGGAGGCTGAATAATCCGTAAGGAGCAATTCGATGCGTCATTACGAAATCGTTTTTATGGTCCATCCTGACCAGAGCGAACAGGTTCCGGGTATGATCGAGCGTTACTCTGCTGCCATCACTGGTGCAGAAGGCACGATCCACCGTCTGGAAGACTGGGGCCGCCGTCAGCTGGCTTACCCAATCAACAAACTGCACAAAGCTCACTACGTTCTGATGAACGTTGAAGCGCCGCAGGAAGTGATTGATGAGCTGGAAACTACCTTCCGCTTCAACGATGCCGTTATCCGCAGCATGGTTATGCGTACCAAACACGCAGTGACCGAAGCATCTCCGATGGTTAAAGCGAAAGACGAGCGCCGTGAGCGTCGCGATGATTTCGCAAACGAAACCGCAGATGATTCTGATGCTGGGGATTCTGAAGAGTAATTTCTGATGACCAACCGTCTGGTGTTGTCCGGCACCGTGTGCAGGACCCCCCTTCGAAAGGTCAGCCCATCAGGAATTCCGCATTGCCAGTTCGTGCTTGAGCATCGTTCTGTGCAAGAGGAAGCCGGGTTTCACCGGCAGGCGTGGTGCCAAATGCCCGTTATTATTAGCGGACACGAAAACCAGGCCATTACTCACAGTTTAACGGTCGGTAGCGCAGTAATCGTTCAGGGGTTCATCTCTTGCCACAAGGCAAAGAACGGCCTGAGCAAAATGGTTCTGCATGCCGAGCAGATTGATTTGATAGATACTGGAGACTAGCCAAATGGCACGTTATTTCCGTCGTCGCAAGTTCTGCCGTTTCACCGCGGAAGGCGTTCAAGAGATCGACTATAAAGATATCGCAACGCTGAAAAACTACATCACCGAAAGCGGTAAGATTGTCCCAAGCCGTATCACCGGTACTCGTGCAAAATATCAGCGTCAGCTGGCTCGCGCTATCAAACGCGCTCGCTACCTGTCTCTGCTGCCGTACACTGATCGTCATCAGTAATCGGGCACGGTCCATTAATACGACTTTAAGAGGATAAGGTAATGCAAGTTATTCTGCTTGATAAAGTAGCAAACCTGGGCAGCCTGGGTGATCAGGTAAACGTTAAAGCGGGTTACGCTCGTAACTTCCTGGTACCACAGGGTAAAGCTGTTCCAGCTACTAAGAAAAACGTAGAGTTTTTCGAAGCACGTCGTGCTGAACTGGAAGCCAAACTGGCTGACGTTCTGGCGGCTGCTAACGCTCGCGCTGAAGCAATCAACGCACTGGGCACCGTTACCATCGCGTCTAAAGCTGGCGACGAAGGTAAACTGTTCGGTTCCATCGGTACCCGCGATATCGCTGATGCAGTCACTGCGGCAGGCGTTAAAGTGGCTAAGAGCGAAGTTCGCATGCCGAACGGCGTTCTGCGTACCACTGGTGAGCACGAAGTTGACTTCCAGGTTCACAGCGAAGTGTTCGCTAAACTGGTTGTTAACGTAGTAGCTGAGTAATTTTTTACTCTGCTCACGTCGAAGCGCCGGCCTTGTGCCGGCGTTTTGCTTTTTAGCGTGACCCTACGTCATGTTTTGCTATTGTAAGGTCGCTATTCCTGACGCATTTTCTGATAATAAATTGAAACGCAATTTTATTTATGAGATTTGTCATGGATACCGCTCTGCCCACGCCCGTCTTTGCCCGTCGAAATGTGGCCTATGCCTGCGCCACGCTCTGCTGTCTGCTTTGGGGAAGCTCTTACCCGGCCATTAAAAGCGGCTACGAACTCTTTCAGATCGCGACCGATGATATCCCGTCCAAAGTCGTCTTTGCCGGATACCGTTTTCTGTTTGCCGGTGCGCTGCTGCTGCTCTTTGCCCTGGCCCAGCGAAAACCGATTGGCAGGCTCACGCCCACGCAGTTTGGCCAGCTCACGATCCTCGGGCTTACCCAGACCACCATCCAGTACACCTTCTTTTATATCGGCCTGGCCTACACCACCGGGGTGAACGGCTCGATCATGAATGCCACCGGCACCTTCTTCAGCGTGCTGCTGGCGCACTTTATCTACCACAATGACAAACTCAGCTACAACAAAACGCTGGGCTGCGTTCTGGGCTTCGCCGGGGTGATGCTGGTGAATTTCCACGGCGGGTTACGTGATTTCCAGTTTGTCTGGCAGGGTGACGGATTTGTCGTGCTGGCGGCCTTTATTCTCTCTGCCGCCACGCTTTACGGGAAACGCATTTCCCAGACCGTTGACCCGACGGTGATGACGGGCTGGCAGCTGGCGATAGGCGGGGCGGCACTGGTTGCGGGAGGCTATATCACGGGCGGGACGCTGGAGGTGCACAGCATGAAGGCCGTCGCCGTGCTGGGTTACCTGACCCTGCTCTCATCCGTGGCGTTCGCCCTGTGGAGCGCGCTGCTGAAGGTGAACCGCGTGAGCATGATTGCTCCGTTCAACTTTGTCATTCCTGTTGCAGGGACGGTGCTTTCCGCCATCTTCCTCGGCGAAAACATTCTGGACATCAAATACGCGATTGCCCTGGTGCTGGTCTGTTCGGGGATCGGGTGGGTGAACAAGCGGAGCGCCTGAGAAATGACGTGCCGGGAGGCGGCTTCGCCTGACCCGGCCTACGGGAACTAGCGTGCCCGGATAAAACTGCCGTCCGGCTGACGGGTAAACAGCACCTGCTGACCATTCCCCGTGTCAATGGTCAGCCCCGTCACTACGCCGCTGGCATTCTGGCGGATCTGCACCATCTGACCATTTTGCAGGTTGCTGAGCGGTTTGCCTGCCCCTTCAACCTGCGCCATGGCATACACATCCGTTGCCGGCAGATTGTGGTCGCGGAACAGCTGGGCAAGGGTTTTCCCTGACTCTACGCGATACGAACGCCACTGCTGCTCAATGCCGGTCGGCTGTTGCGCCTGCGGCTCTGAAGGAGCGGCGGCCTGCTCCTGATCTTCCTGAACGGGTTCAGGTTCAACCGGCGCAACCTGGCCCGGATCGTTAGAGGGCGTGACCAGCTGCGTCTGCATCGGCTGTGAATCCGGCTGCGGCTGGCTTTGCGACTGGATATCCAGCTCCGCATTCCGGCTGACCGGCGCGGTATCAACGTTGTCACTGCCGGAAGGAAGCAGGAAGCCGATGACGATCAGCAGCGCGCCAATGATAATGCCTCTGCGGTGCAAAGGCGGCAGCGGGTCCATGATGCGAAAGTTATCCGGCGCATGCCAGATTTTCGCCAGGGTAGGTTTCAGTTCAAATCGCCCGGGCATGGCTCTCCTCCTGCTCCGCGTCTTTTTATCCTGTCCTGAGAAGTGTAGTTTGCTAACTGCCTGATGGGCGTAACAAAGCCAGCTTTCGTGACATATATTTGGGAAAATCCTGACGGCTACTATTGTTTCCGTTTCGCCGCTGTTTGTCACCTTTACTTAAGACAAAGTTTTACCCATAAGGGCATGGCTGATATGCTGCCCGCTACTTTAAATGTGATGGAAGGAAAACCCATGACCACCCCGACTTTTGACACTATCGAAGCGCAGGCAAGCTACGGCATCGGCTTGCAGGTAGGACAGCAGCTGAGCGAATCCGGCCTGGAAGGTCTGTTACCGGAAGCGCTGGTGGCGGGTATCGCTGATGCGCTGGAAGGCAAGCAACCCGCCGTGCCGGTTGACGTTGTGCACCGTGCGCTGCGTGAAATTCACGAACGTGCTGACGCCGTGCGTCGCGCGCGTTTCGAAGAGATGGCGGCAGAAGGCGTTAAATATCTGGAAGAGAACCGCGAGCGTGAAGGCGTGAACAGCACCGAGTCCGGCTTGCAGTTCCGCGTAATCAATCAGGGAGATGGTGCCATCCCGGCGCGTACCGACCACGTTCGCGTGCACTACACCGGTAAGCTGATCGACGGTACCGTGTTTGACAGCTCCGTTGCGCGTGGCGAACCGGCTGAGTTCCCGGTTAACGGCGTTATCCCAGGCTGGATAGAAGCCCTGACCCTGATGCCGGTAGGCTCAAAGTGGGAACTGACCATCCCGCACAACCTGGCTTACGGCGAGCGCGGCGCTGGCGCATCCATTCCGCCATTCAGCACCCTGGTGTTTGAAGTCGAGCTGCTGGAAATCCTGTAATCGGTTTTTCTTATTTTCCTCTCTCCAGTCGGGGAGGGGAAAATAGCGATAAAACCTGGAGTTACGACAGAATCAATATTTTGTATTGCAAACGAAACTGTTACGTGTATTTTTGTGAGCTGTTTCGCGCTGTATGAGTGATATGACACTCACTTTCAACATATTATTAACATAATATCCAAATCATAGTATTCATCCCGCCGATTCTTACCTACTATCGATTAGTCCTTACAAAGGGACCGTCATTTATTTGGCGTATTTAAAGGCCAGAAGAGCCGTAACAACACAGACAGGCATAAACAGGAAAATATCACATGGTAGATCAGGTCAAAGTCGCCGCCGCGGAAGAGGCGACGTCTGAACAGTCGCTACGGCGAAATCTCACAAACCGTCACATTCAGCTCATTGCCATTGGGGGCGCCATCGGCACCGGGCTGTTTATGGGATCGGGCAAAACCATCAGTCTTGCCGGCCCGTCGATCATCTTCGTTTATATGATCATCGGTTTTATGCTCTTCTTCGTGATGCGTGCAATGGGTGAACTGCTGCTCTCGAACCTCGAATATAAATCCTTCAGCGATTTCGCGTCCGACCTGCTCGGTCCTTGGGCAGGCTATTTCACCGGCTGGACCTACTGGTTCTGCTGGGTGGTCACCGGTATGGCGGACGTTGTCGCCATCACGGCCTACGCGCAGTTCTGGTTCCCCGGGCTGTCGGACTGGGTGGCCTCGCTGGCGGTGATTATCCTGCTGCTGAGCCTTAACCTCGCCACCGTAAAAATGTTCGGTGAGATGGAGTTCTGGTTCGCGATGATCAAAATCGTTGCCATCATCGCGCTGATTGTCGTCGGGCTGGTGATGGTGCTGACGCACTTCCAGTCGCCAACCGGCGTTCAGGCGTCGTTTGCCCACCTGTGGAATGACGGCGGCTGGTTCCCGAAAGGCATCAGCGGCTTCTTTGCCGGCTTCCAGATTGCGGTGTTCGCATTCGTGGGGATTGAGCTGGTCGGCACTACGGCGGCGGAAACCAAAGATCCGGAGAAATCCCTGCCGCGCGCGATTAACTCCATCCCGTTGCGTATCATTATGTTCTACGTATTCGCGTTGATTATCATTATGTCCGTGACGCCGTGGAGCTCGGTGGTGCCAACCAAGAGCCCGTTCGTTGAGCTGTTTGTGCTGGTCGGTCTGCCGGCGGCGGCAAGCCTGATTAACTTCGTGGTGCTTACCTCTGCGGCGTCGTCTGCGAACAGCGGCGTGTTCTCCACCAGCCGTATGCTGTTCGGACTGGCGCAGGAGGGCGTTGCCCCGAGCGCGTTTGCCAAACTCTCAAAACGCGCGGTGCCGGCAAAAGGGCTGACCTTCTCCTGTATCTGCCTGCTGGGCGGCGTGGTGATGCTTTACGTCAACCCGAGCGTAATCGGCGCGTTCACCATGATCACCACGGTGTCGGCGATCCTGTTCATGTTCGTCTGGACCATCATCCTCTGCTCGTACCTGGTGTACCGCAAGCAGCGTCCACACCTGCACGAGAAGTCGATCTACAAGATGCCGCTGGGCAAGCTGATGTGCTGGGTGTGCATGGCGTTCTTCGTCTTTGTGCTGGTGTTGCTGACGCTGGAAGACGATACCCGTCAGGCGCTGATCGTCACGCCATTGTGGTTTATCGCGCTGGGGCTGGGCTGGCTGTTTATCGGTAAGAAACGTATGGCAGGCATGCGTTAAGCATGTTGCCGGGTGGCGCTGACGCTTACCCGGCCTACGTTCGAGGACGTTGTAGGCCCGGTAAGCGCTAGCGCTACCGGGCTTTTTTATCTATCAGCCAATGCCCGCGGGAACAGCACGTTATTCTCAAGACTGATGTGCTCCATCAGATCGTCAATCATCTCATTAATGCCGTTGTACATGGCTTTCCAGGTGGTGCACGCCTCAGGCGGCGGCGTGACGTTGTTGGTGGTGTGTTTGATCACCTCCAGCAGTTCGCCGGCGTCATCATGTTCGCTTTCCATCACGCTGATGGGCCCCATCGCCTGGCTCCCCATGCCCTGTTTAATCATCGGGAAGAGGATCTGCTCTTCTTTCATCATGTGGCTGGAAAGTTCTTCGTGCAGCATGGTCAGGTATTTCGCCAGGCCGCGCGGTACGGAAGGTTTATCGGCGTGAACGCGCTCTACTTTGGTGGCCTGTAAAATCAGCTCCGGCAGCTGTTCACGGTGACGGTCGTGGTAACGTACGATGATGTGGTCGATGATTTCAGCCAGCGGCGCGGTGCGCCAGTCTTTGTCGACAGGCTGTTCTGCCAGCTTAGCCAGCTCCGCTTCGATAGCTTCTACATCCAGCTCTTTACGCGACGCTGCGCGCGCCAGCGTTTGCTTACCGCCGCAGCAGTAATCCATATCGTATTTACGGAACAGCGCAGAAGCGCGAGGGATGGAGAGCGCCAGCTCGCCCAGGGGTTGGTCGCGGAAGGCCATAGGAGTTACCTCATCATCAGAAATATAAGATGCATTTTAAATGCATCTTTAAGACGATACTATAACCCTTTAGAGGCAAGGGTAAAAGTGAGAGGGCGATCACAAAAAAAGCGTGCTTTTAACCTGCTGATTGAATGCAGAAAAAAGCTTTCGAAAGTTTTTAAAGGTGGAGAAACAGTAAACAACCTGCCGCACGTGCCGATAGATACAGGTCAGACAATACCTGCATATCAAAAGGCAACGCATGTTCAAACGTATAAAAGTCATTACTCTTCTCATCTCGGTGCTGCTCGTGCTCGGCATCATGCAGCTGATCTCAGCCGGCATTTTCATTAATGCGCTCAATAACGATAAAGAGAACTTCACCGTTTCTCAGCTTTCCAGCCAGAACGTCGCGGAGTTGACCGACGCCTGGATCAGCCTTAACCAGGCGCGCGTTACCCTCAACCGCGGCATGCTGCGTCTGCAAAGCAGCATGGCATCTCAGATTAACGGCGGGCAGCTGAACGAGCTGGTCAATACCGCGAAAAACCTGCTGGCCGATGCCCAGACCCATTACGATAAATACTACGCGCTGCCGGAAACGCCGGGCATGGACGAGCACCTGGCCGACAGGCTTGAAGAGCAGTATCGCATCTACTCCGCCACGCTGACGCAGATGAACGTTCTGCTGAGTCAGGGCAACCTGGAAGAGATGTTCAAACAAAATGCCGAACACAAGCAGACCGCGATGCAAAAGGTCTACCGCGAATGGCGCGAGGCGCAGGCCGCGCTCACCGACAAAGGCATCAAGGACAATGAAAGCGACTACAAGCGAATTCTGTGGATCCTTTCTGCGGTCATGCTGCTGGTGGTAGCCGTCATTATCTCCAGCTGGATTGCCATGCGCCGCGTGCTGCTGCTGCCGCTGGAAGAGGTGATCAACCACATCCGCGCCATTGCGGCAGGCGATTTAACCCAGCCGATTCACGCTGAGGGTAAAAACGAAATGGCGATCCTGGCGCGTAACGTTCAGGAGATGCAAACCGCGCTGGCGAATACGGTGGGCGTGGTGCGCGAAGGCGCAGATACAATCTACACCGGCGCGGGTGAAATCTCGGCGGGCAGTAATGATCTCTCGTCCCGTACCGAGCAGCAGGCCGCCTCCCTGGAAGAGACGGCAGCCAGCATGGAGCAGCTAACCGCTACCGTGAAGCAAAACGCCGATAACGCGCGTCAGGCGTCGCGTTTGGCGCTGGATGCCTCTTCCACCGCGAAGAAGGGCGGAAACGTGGTCGAGGGCGTAGTGCGCACGATGGATGAAATCGCCACCAGCTCCAGCAAGATTGCGCAGATCACCAACGTGATTGACGGTATCGCCTTCCAGACCAACATTCTGGCGCTGAACGCGGCGGTCGAAGCGGCGCGTGCGGGCGAGCAGGGGCGGGGCTTCGCGGTTGTCGCGGGCGAAGTGCGAACCCTTGCTCAGCGCAGCGCGCAGGCGGCGAAAGAGATCAAAGCGCTGATCGATGATTCCGGCGAGCGCGTTAACGCGGGCTCTCAGTTGGTGAATGAAGCGGGGGCGACGATGGCGGAAATCGTCAATGCGGTTACGCACGTGACGGACATCATGGGCGAGATTGCCTCAGCCTCCGACGAGCAGAGCCGCGGTATCGATCAGGTGGGCCAGGCGGTAGCGGAGATGGATCGCGTTACCCAGCAGAACGCTTCGCTGGTGGAAGAGTCTGCGGCAGCGGCAGCGGCGCTGGAAGATCAGGCCGCGCGCCTGAACGAAGCGGTGGCGGTATTTAAGATCACCCGCAACCAGGCGGTTAAAGCCGCGCCCGTGAAGGCTTACGCGGCTAAGGCGCAGCCCGTAGCAACGGCGTCTGAAGCGAACTGGGAAACGTTCTGACATTGTGCCGGGTGGCGCTGACGCTTACCCGGCCTACGGTTTTGTAGGCCCTGCAAGCGAAGCGCCGCTGGGCGAAAAGCTCACCCCTCCGACGCTGGAACAACCCTCGGTTTTTCCGGCTTCGCTCTCACCGCAATCACTACCCCAACGACCAGCAGCGCGATCCCGCAGGCCGTTAATAGCGGCGGCACGCTCTGGCGCATCAGGAAGGTATAGAGCAGCCCGGCCAGCGTCTCAAAGACAATCAGCGGCCCTAATATCACCGTCGGCAGCTTCTGGCTGGCAATGTTCCAGCACAGCGCGCCCACCCACGAACACAGCACAGCAATCGCAACCATTAACCCGACGTATACCCACGGGCGCGGTCCGAAGGGCAGGGCGAAATCCGGATGCTCGCTACCCAGCCAGACACACGCACCCGCATAGCCCAGCAGCGAGACGGGAAGCGTGACCAGCGCCTGCGCCGTGGCCCACATCATTGGATGCTTATCCGGGTTTTCCCGCAGCCAGCGTGCGTTGCGCAGGGCATACCAGGCCCAGCAGACCACCGAAATAACCGCCAGAAAGATCCCTGAACCGTAACGCCACATGCTGAAATTTTCCAGACCACGGCGTAGTTCGGCAATATTCACGCAAGCCAGCCCCACGGCGATGCATACCAGCGCGGGCACCATTTTTGACCACGCCAGTTTGCCGTCACGCTGGCTGTACAGCAGGTTCGCGAACACAGGAATGACGACCGGCAGCGTGCCGATAATCATGGTGGAAACCGGCGCGCCGGTGCGCTGAATGGCGCTGGCCAGGCAGACGTAGTAGATCAGGTTGCCCATCATCGTCAGCGCCAGCGCGGTGAGCCAGTCCTGGCGACTCAGCTGGCGCAGGCGCGCACGCCCCAGCCACGCCAGCGGCACGGCAATCAGCCCCAGCGCCAGATAGCGTCCGGTCGACTGCAATATCGCCGGGTACTCCGGCACTATCAGCGGGCCGACGAAAATCAGCCCCCACATCAACCCTGCAAGCAGGGCATACAACACGCCGCTAATCATCTTTCCATCCACAGTAATACATGTTGTAGCCAGTGTAGGAGGCACAGATGCGTGCGTATTGTATGAGGTTGCGCATTAGCGCGGCGAAACCTGCTTCTGGTAACGCACGGGCGTAATGCCGTAGCGGTGGGTAAAGGCGCGGGTCAGGTGAGACTGATCGGTCAGCCCCGTTGCGGCGGCGACTTCGGCGGCAGGCATGCCGTGAGTGAGAAACGCCTTTGCGCGCCATAGTCGGATGGCCATCAGCATCTGATGTGGGGTGACGTGAAAATGGGCCTTAAACTGGCGCTGGAAATGGTACGGACTGAGCGAAACGACGCTCGCCAGCTCGTCCAGGGTGAGCGCGCGCATATAGTTGTCATGCAGATAGTCGCGAACGCGCTCGAAGCGGTGCGCGCCCTCCCGGGCTACCGGCGCATGACGGGCCAGCGGCTGGAACGTCTCAATCAGATCCAGCAGCAATCCTTTCTGTGCCAGCGGATCGTCCGTGTGCCACAGGCCATAAATCAACTGGCCTATCTGTTGCGAGCGCAGCGGATCGTGACGCGTGACGTCGCTAAACCACCAGTGGCGCAGGCCGGTGACTTCTTCCAGCAGGTCGGGTTCGATATAGACCATCCGGTAGCGCCAGCCGCCTTCGGTGGCGGATTCTCCGGTGTGGATCTCGTCCGGGTTCATGGTCACGACGGATTTTTCCGCGGCAAGATGCTGGGTACCGCGATAGCGGAAGCGTTCGGCGCCGGTTTCAATGGTGCCGATGCCAAACGCTTCGTGAGTGTGCGGCTCGAAGGCGTAGTCAGAGATATGGGCGTGATAAAGCTCCAGACCCGGCAGCTGCGCCAGATGGCGAAAGCGCGCGCTGTCTCTCTCATCAGTAAACTGTTCCGGTACGCCTTGCACGGTGAGCCTCCTCGTGGGTCATCGCCTCATTATCAGAGATGACCCGAAGGGATGCCACCAAAAATAACCAATTCTTAACAATTACAGAATCGCTTTGATGCTCTCCGCCAGCGGCGTGGTCGGGCGACCGATCAGTTTGCTCAGGGTACGGCTGTCGTCAAACAGGCCGCCTTTGGACGCGCCGGTATCGGAATCCGCCAGCATATCCGCCAGCCCGGCAGGCAGGCCTGCGCCCTTCAGCGCGGCGGCGAAATCCGCTTCGCTCAGGTTCTGATACGCCACCGGCTTGCCGCTCAGTCTGCTCAGCTCCGCCGTCAGTTCGCTCAGCGTCCAGGCACTGTCGCCCGCCAGTTCATACACCTTGCCGGCATGACCCTCTTCAGAAATCACTTTCGCTGCCGCCGCCGCGTAATCCGCACGGGTCGCCGAGGCAATTTTGCCTTCACCTGCGGCACCAATAAATACGCCGTGCTCCAGGGCAGGCGGCACGCTCGCAAGATAGTTTTCGGTATACCAGCCGTTGCGCAGCAGGGTATAAGGCACGCCGGATTCAGCCAGCGCTTTCTCGGTTTCTACGTGCTCAACGTGTAGACCCAGCGGGGAGGTATCCGCATGCAGCAGGCTGGTGTAGGCGATAAGTTTCACCCCAGCGGCTTTGGCGGCGTTAATCACGTTCTGATGCTGTGCGGCGCGCTGGCCCACTTCGCTGGAGGAGATAAGCAGCAGCTTATCCACGCCGTTCAGGGCGGTGGTGAACGCGGCCTGGTCGGTATAGTCCGCCTGACGTACCACCATTCCCCGCTGGCTTAAGGCGTCGGCTTTTGCCGGGTTACGCACAATAGCCACGATCTGGCTGGCCGGAACGGTTTTCAGCAGTTCTTCAATAACGAGTTGGCCAAGCTGGCCGGTTGCGCCGGTAATCGCGATCATGATGAATCTCCTTCGTGTTTGTCTGGTGTTGTGGCACACTATCACCATCACTAACTTTTAGTAAGTACGTACAAAAAGGTAAGTATGAAAACAACGGTACCGACGCTCAGCGAGCAAATGCGTGATGGCAATCTCTTTGCGGAACAGTGTCCGTCAAGGGAGGTGCTCAAACACGTTACCAGCCGCTGGGGCGTGCTGATCCTGGTGGCATTGCGTCAGGGCACGCATCGCTTCAGCGACCTGCGCCGCAAGATGGGCGGCGTCAGCGAGAAAATGCTGGCCCAGTCGCTCCAGGCGCTGGAGCAGGACGGGTTTGTTAACCGCGTTTCTTATCCGGTTGTGCCGCCGCACGTGGAGTATAGTCTGACCCCGATGGGTATCGAGGTCAGCGAGAAAGTCGCCGCGCTGGCGGACTGGATTGAGGTGAATACGCCGCAGGTGATGGCGAATCGGGATGAGCGTGCGGCGTAAAAGCCGGGTGGCGCGCAAACCTCGATCCCGTAGGCCGGGTAAGGCGAAGCGGCCACCCGGCAATTTCGCTACTTGCTCAAATCCACCTGATAAATCGCGAACCCAATATCATCCGTCGCGACCTTTTTCATCGGATACTGCGCGTTATCCCTGATAAATGCGGCTGCTTTATCGGACGGTGATGTCTCAAAGCGAATATCCAGCGTCGTGTCGCTGTGGATTGGCGCCAGACGCCAGTTGTTGTCCACCGCCGGATGAATTTCACCCGCCTTTTTCGACTCTGCGCTAATCCACGCCGCCAGCACCGAGCGGTTCTCGTCCGGCGAGGCAAAGGCGATGTGGCTGTCACCCGTACCGGCAAACTTACCGCCGTAGGCACGGTAGTTGTTGGTCACCACCAGGAAGGTGGCATTCGGGTCAATGGCCTTGCCGTTGAAGGTCAGGTTTTTAATGCGCTCCGCCTGCGGATCAATGGCCTGGCATTCGCCGTCATATTTCGCGGGCTGGGTAACATCAATCTGATACTTCACGCCGTCGATCACGTCGAAGTTGTAGGTGCGAAAACCGTCCCAGTTAATCAGCGACTGCGGCTTGCTGCTGTGCGGATCGATCTGATTGAACTGCCCGGCAGAGCACTCCAGCCACTCCTTCACCTCTTTTCCCGTGGCTTTCACCACCACGAGGGTGTTGGGATAGAGGTAGAGATCCGCGGCATTACGGAAGGTCAGCTGGCCTTTTTCCACCTCAACGTAGCTGGCCGGATCGTTCTTACGTCCGCCCACTTTGAATGGCGCCGCGGCAGACAGTACCGGCAGATTGGCCAGGTCCGGATCGCCCTGAATATAGTCCTCGACGTAGGCTTTCTGCGCCATGTTGACTACCTGCACGGTCGGATCGTCCTGTACCAGCGCCAGGAAGCTATACATGTTGTCGGCGGATTTACCGATCGGCTTGCTGACAAATTCACGCGTGGCGTCGTGATCGTGCTTCAGGACGTCGACCAGCGCTTTGTCTTCATTCGCGAGTGATTTTTTGGCCACCGCGTCGTAGATCGGGCGCGCTTCCGCCTTCGACTGGGTGACTTTCCAGCTTCCGCTGTCGTTGTTCAACACCAGATCCACCACCCCGAGGTGATCGCCCCACATCCCCGGCATCACCGCTGGCACGCCGTTGAGCGTGCCTTTTTCAATATCTGCGCCTTTGATGCTGGCGAAGTCTTTACCCGGGAAGACGGCGTGGGCGTGGCCGAACAGGATCGCATCGACGCCCGGTACCTGGCTGAGGTAATACACCGAGTTCTCAGCCATCGCCCGATACGGATCTGCCGACAGGCCTGAGTGGGCCACCACCACCACCACGTCCGCGCCTTTCGCACGCATTTCCGGCACGTACTTGCGCGCCGTTTCGGTAATGTCGTTGACGGTCACTTTCCCGTCGAGGTTGGCTTTATCCCACGTCATGATTTGCGGCGGTACAAAGCCGATATAGCCTATTTTCAGCGTCTGTTTTTTACCGTCCTTATCGACCACCTCGGTCTCTTTAATCACGTAAGGGGTAAAAAGCGGCTTCTCCGTCTTAACGTCGATGATATTGGCGTTAACGTACGGGAACGTTGCGCCTGCCAGCGCGTCGTGCAGGTATTTCAGACCGTAGTTAAATTCGTGATTGCCGAGGTTGCCGACGGCATAGTCCAGCGTATTCATTGCCTTATAAACAGGATGGATCTCGCCTTTCTTCAGCCCCTTCGCCGCCATATAGTCGCCGAGCGGGCTGCCCTGAATGAGATCGCCGTTGTCCACCAGCACGCTGTTTTTTACTTCACCGCGGGCGGCGTTGATTAAACTTGCCGTACGTACCAGTCCGAATTTTTCGACAGGCGTATCTTTGTAGTAATCGAAGTCCATCATGTTGCCGTGCAGATCGGTCGTTTCCAGAATACGGAGATCCACCGTCGCTGCCTGAACGCTGGCCGCAATCAGCGTTGCCAGGAGCGTTGCGCTAAACTTAATCATCTGAGGAGTCCTTTTTTCGATCCAAGCCACAAAAGAATATGTATGTAGTATTTGTTGCTTACAGAAGTGTGAATGCTGCCAGAAAAAAGAGCGCTGAAACCAGAATTGCTTCACAGATAGCGGAATTGTTCACATTACGATATAACTAAAACAATAAGTTATGCCCACTGCGTTAACGAAGAGGTGGAGAATGTTAGATAAAATTTGTCAGCTTGCACGGGATGCGGGTGATGCCATTATGCAGGTGTACGACGGTGCAAAACCGATGGACGTTGTCAGCAAAGCGGACGACTCTCCGGTGACGGCGGCGGATATCGCGGCGCATGCGGTGATCCTGAAAGGCTTGCAGGCCCTGACGCCGGATATTCCGGTTCTTTCTGAAGAAGCGCCCCAGAGCTGGGACGAACGTCAGCACTGGCAGCGTTACTGGCTGGTCGATCCGCTGGACGGCACGAAAGAGTTCATCAAGCGTAACGGTGAGTTCACCGTCAACATCGCCCTGATTGAAAAAGGAAAGGCGGTGCTCGGCGTGGTCTACGCCCCGGTGATGAAGGTGATGTACAGCGCGGCGGAAGGCAAAGCCTGGAAGGAAGAGTGCGGCGTACGTAAGCAGATCCAGGTGCGCGATGCCCGTCCTCCGCTGGTGGTGATCAGCCGCTCGCATAGCGACAGCGAGCTGGAAGAGTACCTGCAACAGCTGGGCGAACACCAGACGACGTCGATCGGATCGTCGCTGAAGTTCTGCCTGGTGGCAGAAGGGCAGGCGCAGCTGTACCCCCGTTTTGGGCCGACTAACGTCTGGGATACCGCAGCAGGCCACGCCGTTGCCGCAGCGGCGGGCGCGCATGTGCATGACTGGCAGGGTAAGCCGCTGGACTATACCCCGCGCGAGTCATTCCTGAACCCGGGCTTCCGGGTGTCACTCTACTGATCCAGCAGCTTGTGCAGCAGGGCAACCACCTGCTGCACCTCATCCTGCGTCAGCGCCCCGTCTTTAACCCACTGCACGCGGCCCGCTTTATCCAGCACGATAATCGCTGAGCTCTCCTCTTCCAGCTGCCACGCCTTACGCGTCACGCCGTTGCTGTCGACAATAAACTGCGACCACGGATAGAGCTTCTTATTGCTCTCAAGGCTTGAGCGCACAAACATCCCGGAGCCGGGAATCGCATCGTCGGTATTCACGATGGTGGTGGTCTGGTAGCGATCGTGCGGGAGTTTTGCGGTCTTGATCGCCTCCACAAGGGTCGCGTTTTTCTCTTTTGCGGATGTACGTCCGGCAATATGTTGTACAACTCTCACTTTGCCCGCGAGCTGCGCGCTATTCCAGGCTTTATAGCTAAACTTATCATTGTCGAGAATCAATTCTCCCCGGTCAGCAATACCGACCGGCGGAACACGTTCTCCTTTTTCAATGTTGTGTGCGGAAGCCATCAGCGGCAGGAACAGGCAAGCTGCTGCCAGGAGATTACGTAGGGTCATGGTGTTTCCTTATTGTGAGCAGGTGATCCGACCACTTGGTCATGCGCTTTTAATCATAAGTGCGATCAATGGGCTTTTCCCGCAATCCCGATGCCAGTTTGCGGGCGAACGCACATATCCACGCAAAAACGACGGCATATACTGCTCTGCATCACGCTTTGCAAAGATTATTCTGAATAATTGTAATCAAACGGTAAATAAACTTATGCACACTGGGTAAGTACGAGGTTCTGGTCTATAGTCATTGGGCATCAAAATTTGCGCTCAGGACAGTCGGGCCGATTGTGGCACCGCAAGGGCGTATGATTCGCAGGAGATACAAGAATGAAAATTTTCCAACGCTACAACCCGCTTCAGGTGGCGAAGTACGTGAAGATCCTGTTCCGTGGACGGTTGTATATCAAGGATGTTGGCGCTTTTGAGTTCGATAAGGGCAAAATACTTATCCCAAAAGTGAAGGACAAACAGCACTTGTCTGTGATGTCCGAAGTCAACCGTCAGGTTATGCGTCTGCAAACTGAGATGGCTTAACCAACGTGCTATGCAGTAGTCGTTAAAAAGACGGCTCCCGATGGGAGCCGTTGATGTTTGTGGGGCAGGCGAAGGATTACGCCGACACCTTCTCTTCCGCATCTGGCAGTTTCGGTACCAGCACGGTCGGTTTACTATCAATGCGTGTCACCAGCAGCTGGTCGATGCGGTAGTTATCAATATCCACCACTTCAAACTTGAAGCCGGAGAACTTCACCGAGTCGGTACGTTTCGGGATCTTACGCAGCATAAACATCATAAAGCCGCCGATGGTCTCGTAGTTTCCGGACTGCGGGAACTCGTCGATATCCAGCACGCGCATCACGTCCTCAATAGGTGTACCGCCGTCAATCAGCCATGAGTTCTCGTCACGCTGCACAATTTGCTCTTCCAGCCCCTGGCCGACCAGGTCGCCCATCAGCGTCGTCATGACGTCGTTGAGGGTGATAATCCCCACCACCAGCGCATATTCGTTCATGATCACCGCGAAGTCTTCACCCGCAGTTTTGAAGCTTTCCAGCGCTTCGGAGAGCGTCAGGGTGTCCGGCACAATCAGGGTGTTGCGGATCTGTACGCCGCTGTTCAGCGCCAGGCTCTGGTTTGCCAGCACGCGGTTCAGCAGGTCTTTGGAGTCCACATAGCCGATGATATGGTCGATATCTTCGTTACAGACCAGGAATTTGGAGTGCGGATGCTGCGCCACTTTGGTCTTCAGGCTCTGCTCATCTTCATGCAGATCGAACCAAATGATGTTCTCACGGCCGGTCATGGAAGAGGGAACGGTACGGGATTCCAGTTCGAAAACGTTTTCAATCAGCTCGTGTTCCTGCTTGCGCAGCACGCCTGCCAGCGCCCCGGCTTCCACCACGGCGTAAATATCATCGGATGTGATGTCGTCTTTACGCACCATCGGCAGCTTGAAGATGCGGAAAATGACGTTCGCCAGGCCGTTAAAGAACCACACCAGCGGGCGGAAGACGTACAGACAGAAGCGCATCGGGTTGATGATACGCAAAGCCACAGCTTCTGGCGCAATCATACCGATGCGTTTCGGGGTCAGGTCCGCGAATAAAATGAACAAACCGGTGACCAGCGAGAAGGAGAGGATGAAGCTCAACTGCTCGGCCAGCTCTACGGACATGTACTTTACAAAGAGGCTATAAAACGCCGGAGAAAACGCTGCATCGCCCACGATACCGCCAAGAATGGCGACCGCGTTCAGGCCAATCTGCACCACGGTAAAGAACATGCCGGGATTTTCCTGCATTTTCAAAATGCGTGATGCGTTGATGTTGCCCTCGTCGGCAAGCAGCTTCAGTTTGATTTTACGGGAGGCAGCCAGCGAGATCTCCGATATCGAGAAAAATGCACTGACGGCAATAAGACAAAGTATTACTAAAATACTGTTTAACATAGTTTATCCGGCTTCTCGCCAGATCCTCAGAAGGGGAGTTGATACCATTCGTGTGAAGACACATTGAAGTCAGCTCGTAGCGTTGAGCCGATTATTTCAGCGGTAGTATAGCGTAAAGGCGTGTAAATCTGCCAGAGGTCACGTTTTCGACAAATAAGGTGGGCCTGCGGCGGGGAGTGTGGTTGAGTTATGCGCCACGCGGCTCGCGTGGCGCTGATGCAGTAATCAGGCGTGCTGTGGAGGCAGGCAAACGCCGATGCCGCCAATCCCGCAGTAGCCGTACGGATTTTTATGCAGATACTGCTGGTGATCGTCTTCGGCATAGTAGAACGGTTTCGCGGTAGCGATTTCGGTCGTCACCTGGCGTTTATCGCCGGCCGCCTGCATTGCTTCCTGGAAACGCGTCAGGCTGGCGTGGGCCGCGGCCTCCTGCTCTGGGGTGAGCGGATAAATAGCCGAACGGTATTGGGTGCCGTGATCGTTACCCTGACGCATGCCCTGCGCCGGGTCATGGTTTTCCCAGAACACCTGGAGCAGCTGTTCATAGCTGATAACGCTCGGGTCATACACCACACGGACCGCCTCGGCATGCCCGGTTTCGCCGGAACAGACTTCGCGGTAGGTTGGGTTAGGCGTATACCCTCCGGTGTAGCCCGCAGCGGTACTGTAAACGCCCGGCAGCTGCCAGAACAGGCGCTCTACGCCCCAGAAGCAGCCCATGGCAAACAGGGCGATCTCCATTCCATCAGGAACATTTGTCATTGAATGGTTGTTTACGGCGTGTAATGTCGCCACTGGCATAGGGGTGTTGCGTCCCGGTAACGCATCGGCTTGTGATACCAGATGCTTTTTATCGAATAAACTCACGGTGGGGCCTCCCGGGTAGCGTTGTTTCGGTTAAGGTTGTCACGAAGCGTTTAATTGAACACAATAAATGCGATGAATGAGTCTAGATTTAATCATAAGAAATATTTGGGTGTTGCACCCTTTTTCAACCCGTAATTTGGGTTTTTGGCCAGCAGGCCGTATTTTGCCGCGGAGCGGCACTGCATTTGCTTCCAGGGTGGAAACAGGGATATTCAGGAGAAAACGTGACAAAGATCCGCCAGTTATGTTTAGTCAGTTTAATGCTGACAAGCGGGATTGCCAGCGCGGCGAATGTCCGTTTGCAGGTTGAGGGGTTATCCGGGGCGCTGGAAAAAAACGTGCGTGCGCAGCTTTCTACCATCCAGAGCGATGAAGTGACGCCGGATCGGCGTTTTCGCGCGCGCGTGGATGACTCCATTCGCGAAGGCTTAAAGGCGTTGGGTTACTACGAACCCACCATCGATTTCGACTTACGCCCGCCGCCGGCGAAGGGGCGTCAGGTATTGATTGCCCGCGTTTCGCCGGGCGAACCCGTTCTGATTGGCGGCACGAACGTGGTGCTGCGCGGCGGTGCGCGCACGGATCGGGACTACCTGGATCTGCTCAGCAACCGCCCGAAAGTGGGCACCGTGCTCAATCACGGGGATTACGATCGCTTTAAAAAGTCGTTGACCAACGTTTCCCTGCGTAAAGGCTATTTCGACAGCAAGTTCAACAAAAGCCAGCTGGGCGTTGCGCTTGAGCGACGTCAGGCATTCTGGGATATCGACTACGACAGCGGCGAACGCTATCGGTTTGGCGAAGTAACCTTCGAAGGATCGCAGATCCGTGACGAGTATCTGCAAAACCTGGTGCCGTTCAAAAAGGGCGACTACTACCAGTCCAGCGACCTCGGCGAGCTGAACCGTCGTTTGTCCGCTACCGGCTGGTTTAACTCCGTGGTGGTGGCGCCTGAATTTGAAAAATCCCGTAAAACGAAGGTATTACCGCTGCATGGCGTAGTCTCTCCGCGCACCGAGAACACCATTGAGACCGGTGTCGGCTACTCCACGGACGTCGGCCCGCGCGTGAAGGCCTCGTGGAGAAAACCGTGGATGAACTCCTACGGCCACAGCCTGACCACCAGCGTCAGCCTCTCTGCGCCTGAACAGCAGCTGGACTTCAGCTACAAAATGCCGCTCCTGAAAAACCCGCTTGAGCAATATTACCTGGTGCAGGGCGGCTTTAAGCGTACCGATTTGAACGATACCGAGCAGGACTCGACAACGCTTGCGGTCTCACGCTTCTGGGATCTCTCCAGCGGCTGGCAGCGCGCCATTAACCTGCGCTGGAGCCTCGATCACTTTACCCAGGCCAACGTCACCAACACCACCATGCTGCTTTATCCGGGGGTGATGATCAGCCGCACCCGCTCGCGCGGCGGCCTGATGCCAACCTGGGGCGATTCCCAGCGCTACTCCATCGATTATTCCAACACCGCCTGGGGATCCGACGTGGACTTCTCCGTCTTTCAGGCGCAAAACGTCTGGATCCGCACGCTGTATGACAAACACCGCTTTGTGATGCGCGGCAATCTCGGCTGGATTGAGACGGGTGATTTCGAGCGCGTTCCGCCGGACCTGCGCTTCTTCGCCGGGGGCGACCGCAGCATTCGCGGGTATAAGTACAAATCGATCTCACCTGAAAACGAAAAAGGCCAGCTGACCGGGGCATCCAAACTGGCGACCGGCTCGCTGGAATACCAGTACAACGTCAGCGGCAAATGGTGGGGCGCCATGTTTGTCGACAGCGGGGAAGCGGTAAACGACATCCGCCGCAGCGATTTCAAAACCGGCGCGGGCGTAGGCGTGCGCTGGCAGTCACCGGTCGGGCCGATCAAGCTCGATTTCGCCGTTCCGGTGGGTGACAAAGAAGAACACGGTTTACAGTTTTACATCGGTCTGGGGCCTGAATTATGAGTTTATGGAAGAAGATAAGCCTCGGAGTGCTGATTTTTATCGTATTGCTGCTGGGCACGGTGTCGTTTCTGGTGGGCACCACCACGGGCCTGCATCTGCTGTTTAACGCCGCGAACCGCTGGGTGCCGGGGCTGGAAATCGGCCAGGTGACGGGCGGATGGCGCGATCTGCGCCTGAAAAATATCCGCTATGAACAGCCCGGCGTGGCGGTGAACGCGGGCGAGTTTCATCTGGCGGTGAAGCTGGGCTGCCTGCGGGACAGCAGGCTGTGCGTAAACGATCTGTCGTTAAAAGACGTAAACGTGGCGATAGATTCCAAAAAAATGCCGAAGTCTGAGCCCGTCGAGGAAGAGGATAGCGGCCCGCTTAACCTCTCCACGCCGTACCCGATTGCGCTCTACCGGGTTGCACTGGATAACGTCAACATCAAAATCGACGATACGACGGTATCGGTGATGGATTTCACCTCCGGTCTGCGCTGGCAGGAGAAAAACCTCACCCTGACCCCAACCTCCCTGCAAGGGCTGCTGATTGCGCTGCCGAAGGTGGCCGACGTGGCGCAGGAAGAGATCGTCGAGCCGAAGATCCAGAACCCGCAGCCGGAAGAAAAACCGCTGGGTGAAACGCTGAAACATCTCTTCTCGAAACCGGTGCTGCCGGAGATGACCGACGTGCATCTGCCGCTGAACCTCAATATCGAAGAGTTTAAGGGCGAGCAGCTGCGTCTGACGGGTGACACCGATCTGACGGTCTACAACATGCTGCTTAAAGTCAGCAGCATCGACGGCAACATGAAGCTCGACGCGCTGGATATCGACTCCAGTCAGGGCTCGGTGAACGCCTCAGGCAACGCGCAGCTGCGCGACAACTGGCCGGTAGATATTACGCTGAACAGCGCCCTGAACATCGATCCGCTGAAGGGCGAAAAGGTGAAGGTGAAGGTCGGCGGTGCGCTGCGCGAGAAGCTTGAGTTCGGCGTGAACCTGTCCGGCCCGGTGGATATGGTGCTGCGCGGGCAAACCCAGCTGGCAGAGGCCGGTTTACCGCTCAACCTTGAGATTGTCAGCAAGCAGCTTTACTGGCCATTCACCGGGGAAAAGCAGTTCCAGGCCGACGATCTGAAGCTGAAGCTGAGTGGCAAAATGACCGATTACACGCTGTCGTTCCGCACGGCAGTGAAGGGGCAGGGGGTACCGCCCGCCGATATCACCCTGGATGCGAAGGGTAACGAGTTGCAGGTAAACCTCGACAAGCTGACCGTGGCAGCCCTGGAAGGAAAAACCGAGCTGACCGCACTGCTCGACTGGCAGCAGGCGATCAGCTGGCGCGGCGAGCTGAAGCTGACCGGGATCAACACCGCCAAAGAGGTACCGGACTGGCCGTCAAAACTCGACGGCCTGATCAAAACCCGCGGCAGCCTGTACGGCGGCACCTGGCAGATGGACGTGCCGGAAATCAAGCTGACCGGCAACGTAAAGCAGAACAAAGTCAATGTAGAGGGCTCGGTTAAGGGCAACAGCTATCTCCAGTGGGTGATCCCGGGCCTGCACGTGGCGCTGGGCCGCAACACGGCGGATATCAAAGGCGAGCTGGGGATAAAAGACCTCGATCTGGATGCCACCATCGACGCGCCAAACCTTGATAACGCCCTGCCGGGCCTTGGCGGTACGGCGAAAGGGTTAGTGAAGGTTCGCGGTACGGTGGAAGCGCCGCAGCTGCTGGCGGACATTACCGCTAACAACCTGCGCTGGCAGGAACTCTCCATTGCTCGCGTGCGCGTCGAAGGGGACGTGAAATCCACCGATCAGATCGGCGGTAGCCTCGACCTGCGCGTGGAGCGTATTTCTCAGCCGGACGTGAACATCAGCCTGGTGACGCTGGCGGCGAAAGGTAACGAGAAGCAGCACGATCTCCAGCTGCGCGTGCAGGGCGAGCCTGTCTCCGGGCAGCTGCACCTGACCGGCAGCTTTGACCGCAACGCGACGCGCTGGAAAGGGCAACTGGACAACACCCGCTTCAGCACGCCGGTTGGCCCGCTGGTGCTGTCCCGATCCATCGCGCTGGACTACCGCAACGCAGAGCAGAAAATCAGCATTGGGCCGCACTGCTGGACCAACCCGAACGCCGAGCTGTGCGTGCCGCAGACCATTGATGCGGGCGCGGAAGGACGCGCGCAGATCAACCTCAACCGTTTTGACCTGGCCATGCTGAAACCGTTTATGCCGGAAACCACCCAGGCGAGCGGGGTCTTTAGCGGTAAAGCGGACGTTGCGTGGGACACCACCAAAGAGGGCCTGCCGCAGGGCAGCGTGAGTCTCTCCGGGCGTAACGTGAAGGTCACGCAGGAGGTCAATGACGCGCCGCTGCCGGTGGCGTTCGACACCCTGAATCTGAATGCCGACCTGCGTAACAACCGCGCGGAGCTGGGGTGGCTTATTCGTCTGACCAACAACGGTCAGCTTGACGGCCAGGTGCAAATTACCGATCCGCAAGGGCGGCGCAACCTCGGCGGCAACGTCAATATTCGCAACTTCAACCTGGCGATGGTGAATCCGATTTTCTCGCGGGGTGAAAAAGCGGCGGGCATGCTCAGCGCCAACCTGCGCCTGGCGGGAGATGCGCAAAGCCCGCAGCTGTTTGGCCAGATGCGGCTAAGCGGCGTGGACATCGACGGTAACTTTATGCCGTTCGATATGCAGCCAAGCCAGCTTGCGATGAACTTTAACGGCCAAAGCTCAACCCTCAGTGGTTCAGTGCTGACGCAGCAGGGACAAATCAACCTGAGCGGCGACGCAGACTGGAGCCAGCTGGATAACTGGCGCGCCCGTATTGCGGCCAAAGGCAGCAGGGTGCGTATCACGGTACCGCCGATGGTGCGGCTGGACGTATCGCCAGACGTGGTCTTTGAGGCCACGCCAAGCCTCTTCACGCTGGACGGCCGCGTCGACGTCCCGTGGGCGCGCATCGTGGTTCACGAGGTGCCGGAAAGCGCGGTTGGCGTCTCCAGTGATGAAGTTATGCTCAATGAAAATCTGAAACCTGTTGAACAGAAGAGCGCTGGCATACCGATCAATAGTAATCTTATCGTGCACGTGGGGAATAACGTGCGTTTGGACGCGTTTGGGCTGAAGGCGAGACTCACGGGTGACCTGAAAGTGGCGCAGGATCAGCAGGGGCTGGGCCTGAATGGACAAATCAATATTCCTGAAGGGCGCTTCCATGCCTACGGTCAGGATTTGATTGTGCGTAAAGGTGAGCTGCTGTTCTCCGGTCCTCCGGATCAGCCGGTCCTGAATATCGAAGCGATCCGTAACCCGGAAGCCACCGAAGATGATGTGATTGCGGGCGTGCGCGTGACGGGCTCCGCCGATGAACCTAAGGCAGAGATCTTCTCTGACCCGGCCATGTCGCAACAGGAAGCGCTCTCTTACCTGCTGCGCGGACAGGGTCTGGATAGCCAGCAGGGCGATGGTGCGGCAATGACGTCAATGTTAGTCGGTCTGGGGGTTGCACAAAGTGGTCAGGTTGTGGGTAAAATCGGCGAGACGTTTGGCGTAAGCAATCTGGCGCTGGACACTCAGGGCGTGGGTGACTCTTCGCAGGTAGTGGTCAGCGGCTATGTACTGCCGGGTCTACAGGTAAAATATGGCGTGGGGATCTTTGACTCACTGGCTACACTCACGTTACGTTACCGCCTGATGCCTAAGCTATATCTGGAAGCAGTGTCCGGCGTAGACCAGGCACTTGATCTGCTCTATCAGTTTGAGTTTTAGCAATGCGAATATTTGTTTACGGCAGTTTACGAACCAAGCAAGGCAACAGCCACTGGATGACCAACGCCCAGTTGCTGGGAAATTACACAATCGAAAACTATCAGCTGTACAGTCTGGGCCACTATCCAGGCGCGGTTCCGGGGAACGGAACGGTACAGGGTGAGGTTTATCGTATTGATAATGCTACGCTGGCCGAACTTGATGCCTTGCGCACCAGGGGCGGTGAATACGCTCGCCAGTTGATCCAGACGCCTTACGGCAGTGCATGGATGTACGTGTACCAACGTTCGGTCGACGGGTTAACGCTGATTGAAAGCGGTAACTGGTTAGACAGAGACCAGTTCTGAAAAACGACAACGCCACCGTAAGGTGGCGTTGTTCATAACAGCCCCTGACGGTTTGCTTCATACCAGACCAGAGGTGACATTCGTCTAAGATAGTTCGCCGATATATCTCCGGTTCGATATAAATCAAAATGTTTTGATCTTAACGATCGACAATCAGTGGCATCTAGCTTAAGTCGGGTAATAGTCGCCGTGACTTCAGCAAGACGTGGAGATGAGGGGTTAGGGTAAATAGCACCCGATACCAGTTCAAGGCAAAAATCACCATCGTTTACATCAAACGGATCCAGGACGTCATCATACTTATTTTTCCTGCTATTCATCCGGGAGCAGGAAAGGCGGTAATTGGCCCATTCATAGGCTAAATCAGCACGTAGTGATTTTGCAGCAAAATGATCCACTGAACCATTGCCGGTAACTCGCTCAAAATGCACGGCGACGTAGGCACAAACGCCGCTGTAGCTGTTATAGAGATCGTCAAGACAATCCAACCAATAACTATTGATTTTTGTCCCTTCTGGAAGAGGCTGAGTGACATCAATATTGTTAGCGGCCAGATGCAATAACCCTTTTTGGCGTACTTTCGCATCAAATTCTTCGGGTTCTGGCTGTGGGGTAACGCATAACATATTATAACCACCCCTTTTTTTCGCCAACGTAACGCCAACGCATCCAGAATGGATCGGTATCGCTTAATACCGAACGAAGTTTCTTGTCTATTCTCTGTGCCTGCGTCAGCGTTATTTTATCACTGGATAAAATTTTAGCTGCTTCACTGAGAACTTTTTCAGCCTCCAGTGAACGTGCCATATTCAGATCAAAAGCCTCACTGGTCAGCCAGTTTGAGACATCACCCTGACGAATGAAGTCTCGTTTTGAAAGCACGACATTTTGATCAATGAAGTCTAAATCAAACCAGGCATCTTTCTCTGCTTTAAAGACGGGTTCCACTGATGCCATTACTAGTGGAGAATGCGTTGCGGCAATAAGCTGAACGTCTGGACGTTCTGTCAGTTCTTTCATTACATTCAGTACTGCGGGAACAATACTTCTTTGCCAGCTAGGGTGTAGGTGAGACTCAATTTCATCAATTAAAAACACAATTTGATGGGTCGATTTTTCGTCAAGAATGTTGGCTGCATACTGATGTTCCTGCCATGCCCAAATAAGGAAATAGGCGAGTGCAAGAATTCGTCGAATGCCTGATGAGGCGTGGATAACAGGAACATCCTGGCCGTATGGCATACGCACAGTGGGCATATCTCGAGCATCGTCAAGGCTGATTCGAGCGAGCTCCCCCATGACGAGCGTCTCTTTTTCAGAAGGAGAAAGCGCCTGTAATACCTTGTTGAAAAGAGAGATTGCCTTGCCATTTTCTTTTTGCCACAACGCTAAATCAGCGATAATGCCATTGCAAAGAATGTTTCCATCCTCCGCTCTCAGTCCCTGCCAAACCTCCTGGGGGGTAAAAACATAAGCTGGACGTCGTTCCTGGATATCGACGTTATCTTTTGTTTTCCAGTAATTTCTGGCGGGATCCCAGACGGCAAAACTGCCATCTGTCATGGCATACAGGACCAGCCCTGGGTTAGCGGGGCGGCCCTGTCGGCCGGTCCATGATTGTTCACGACGCTGAAAACTACTGGTGTATTTTTCTTGTTTCTTTTTTGCGCTAAAGCTAAATGTAATCGTCGCATCGCCAGCTGCACGTGGCAGGATTTTTTTTCCTGTGTTCATCGCAGGATTAATTTCTGAGGGCCATCTGCGCGTTAACGACCACCATGCTATATCCAGGAGAAAACTTTTACCCAGGCCGTTATCGCCAGTGATGAGATTTAGCCGATCGCCAAACTCTAACGCCATTTCAGGAGCCGGACCGACGTTAGATAACTGGAGTTTTTTTAACATAAACCGCTCCGTATATAGGAAAAAACGCGACATTTAGCAGGCCGAGTTTAACGGCAAACTCCGTATATTTCATCTGATAAAGAAGGTATGTCAGTGAAGCAGAAATGAGTGATATGGAGCACGAGATGGGAATTGAAGGTTTGAAAAGTTAAGCGGGGAGCGGGAGTTGCTCCCCAGCCGTTAAGCCGAATTACTTCTTAGCTGCACGTTCGAAAGAGGCGATGATTTCTGCTTTCGCCGCTTCTGCGTTATCCCAGCCTTCAACTTTAACCCATTTGCCTTTTTCGAGATCTTTGTAGTGCTCGAAGAAGTGGGCGATCTGCGCTTTCAGCAGCTCTGGCAGGTCGTTCACATCTTTAATGTGATCGTATTCTTTGCTCAGCTTGGTGTGCGGTACGGCAACCAGTTTCGCATCTTCACCCGCTTCGTCGGTCATTTTCAGCACGCCAACAGGACGGCAGCGAATGACGGAGCCTGGCTGCAATGGGTATGGCGTTGGGACCAGTACGTCAACCGGGTCACCGTCCAGAGACAGGGTGTGGTTGATGTAGCCGTAGTTGCACGGATAGAACATGGCGGTAGACATGAAACGGTCAACGAACAGCGCGCCGGTGTCTTTGTCGATTTCGTATTTGATTGGATCTGCGTTGGCCGGGATTTCGATAACCACGTAGATGTCTTCTGGCAGTTCTTTACCCGCAGGGACGTTGAGTAAGCTCATGTCGGTGTCCTTCAAAATGGATGGTAAACAAGTGGCAAGTATTATAGCCAACTGGCGCTGAAAGTCTTCGCCTGTTTTCGTCTTATCTCCCCCGCGCCTTCACTTTTCAGACCGTTTCCATGACAGGATAATCCATAAACTCAGCCGCATTTTAAATGTGGAAATGAAAGCGATTACAAACTTGTGATTAACGTTTTATTCACTTTTCTGAAGTGTGACGTAACGCAATCCGTAACATATTCCATTGGCTATAGTTCATCCGCAGAACATCTTTTAACCAACAATAACCTACCCTACGAGGACGTTCATATGTGGAAGCGCTTACTTCTTGTTACAGCAGTTTCGGCAGCCATGTCGTCTATGGCGATGGCCGCACCGTTAACCGTTGGATTTTCGCAGGTCGGATCTGAATCCGGCTGGCGCGCCGCTGAAACGAACGTGGCGAAAAGTGAGGCTGAAAAGCGCGGTATTACGCTGAAAATCGCCGATGGTCAGCAAAAGCAAGAGAACCAGATTAAAGCGGTGCGCTCATTTATCGCCCAGGGCGTGGATGCCATCTTTATCGCCCCGGTTGTCGCGACGGGCTGGGAGCCGGTGCTGAAGGAAGCCAAAGATGCTGAAATTCCTGTCTTCCTGCTCGACCGTTCCATCGACGTAAAAGACAAATCTCTCTATATGACCACCGTCACCGCCGATAACGTGCTGGAAGGCAAACTGATTGGTGACTGGCTGGTGAAGCAGGTGGATGGCAAGCCGTGTAACGTGGTTGAGTTGCAGGGAACGGTTGGTGCGAGCGTCGCGATCGACCGCAAGAAAGGGTTCGCGCAGGCCATCGCCAGCGCGCCAAACATTAAGATCGTTCGTTCTCAGTCCGGCGACTTCACCCGCAGCAAGGGTAAAGAGGTCATGGAAAGCTTCATCAAGGCAGAAAATAACGGCAAAAATATCTGCATGGTTTACGCCCACAACGACGACATGGCGATCGGCGCCATTCAGGCCATCAAAGAAGCGGGCCTGAAGCCGGGCAAAGATATCCTTACCGGCTCGATCGACGGCGTGCCGGACATCTACAAAGCAATGATTGACGGCGAAGCGAACGCCAGCGTTGAGCTGACGCCAAACATGGCGGGCCCGGCATTCGATGCGCTGGAGAAATTCAAGAAAGACGGCACGGTGCCTGAAAAAGTGACGGTCACCAAATCCACGCTCTACCTGCCGGACACGGCGAAAGAAGAGTTAGAGAAGAAGAAAAATATGGGCTACTGATCAGTGACATTGCCGGGTGGCGCTGCGCTTACCCGGCCTACGATACGCTCATTTGTAGGCCGGATAAGCGTAGCGTCATCCGGCTTAATGCAGGGGGAAATCATGACCACCGAACAACACCAGGAAATCCTCCGCACCGAGGGCCTGAGTAAATTTTTCCCAGGCGTTAAGGCGCTGGATAACGTTGATTTCAGCCTGCGGCGAGGGGAGATCATGGCGTTGCTCGGCGAAAACGGCGCGGGGAAGTCGACGCTGATTAAAACCCTGACGGGTGTTTATCACGCCGATCGCGGCGCTATCTGGCTGGAAGGTAATGCGATTTCGCCAAAGAATACCGCGCATGCCCAGCAGCTGGGGATCGGCACTGTCTACCAGGAAGTGAACCTGCTGCCAAACATGTCGGTAGCGGACAACCTGTTTATAGGCCGCGAGCCCAGACGTTTTGGCCTGCTGCGCCGCAAAGAGATGGAAGCGCGCGCCACGAAGCTGATGGAGTCTTATGGTTTCTCTCTCGACGTGCGTGAACCGCTGAACCGCTTTTCCGTGGCGATGCAGCAGATCGTCGCGATCTGTCGCGCTATCGATCTCTCGGCGAAAGTGCTGATCCTCGATGAACCCACCGCCAGCCTCGATACCCAGGAAGTGGAGATGCTTTTTACCCTGATGCGCCAGCTGCGCGATCAGGGCGTGAGCCTGATCTTTGTTACGCACTTCCTCGATCAGGTTTACGAGGTAAGCGACCGCATCACGGTGCTGCGCAACGGCGGCTTTGTCGGCTGCCGGGAAACCCGCGAGCTGCCGCAGATTGAGCTGGTCAAAATGATGCTGGGCCGCGAGCTGGAGACCAACGCACTCCAGCGCGCGGGCCGCACGCTGCTGAGCGAAAAACCGATCGCCGCCTTTCACGACTACGGCAAAAAAGGAACCATCGCGCCGTTTAATCTGGAGGTGCGCCCCGGCGAAATTGTGGGTCTGGCGGGTCTGTTAGGCTCCGGACGCACCGAAACCGCCGAAGTGATCTTCGGGATCAGGCCCGCCGACAGCGGAACGGTGCTGATCAAAGGCAAACCGCAAACGCTACGCTCGCCGCATCAGGCGTCGTGCCTCGGGGTGGGTTTCTGCCCGGAAGACAGGAAAACGGACGGAATTATTGCCGCCGCCTCGGTGCGGGAAAACATCATTCTGGCGCTACAGGCCCAGCGCGGCTGGCTGCGTCCGATCCCGCGTAAAGAGCAAAACGCCATTGCCGAGCGCTTTATCCGCCAGCTCGGTATACGTACCCCGAGCGCCGAACAGCCCATTGAGTTTCTCTCCGGCGGCAACCAGCAGAAGGTGCTGCTTTCTCGCTGGCTGCTGACCAAACCGCAGTTCCTGATCCTCGACGAGCCCACGCGCGGCATCGACGTGGGCGCGCACGCCGAAATCATCCGGCTTATCGAAACGCTGTGTGCCGACGGTCTGGCGCTGCTGGTGATCTCGTCTGAGCTGGAGGAGCTGGTTGGCTATGCCGATCGCGTCATCATCATGCGCGATCGCAGGCAGGTGGCAGAGATCCCGCTGGATAAGCTGTCCGTTCCGGCGATCATGAATGCCATCGCGGCGTAAGGAGTCAAATGTGATGTCCCGTTCTCTTTCGCAAACTGGCGAAGCGAAGCGCCGCTTCAGCTGGCCGACCGGCACGCCGCAAATCGTGGCGCTGCTGCTGGTGCTGCTGGTGGATAGCCTGGTAGCCCCGCATTTTTTCCAGATCGTCGTGCAGGATGGCCGCCTGTTTGGTAGCCCGATCGACATCTTAAACCGTGCCGCGCCCGTGGCGCTGCTGGCGATTGGCATGACGCTGGTGATTGCCACCGGCGGGATCGACCTCTCCGTCGGTGCGGTGATGGCGATTGCGGGCGCCACCGCCGCCTCGATGACCGTTGCCGGGCACAGCCTTCCGGTAGTTTTGCTCGCCGCGCTGGGGTCCGGCGTATTAGCCGGGCTGTGGAACGGCATTCTGGTCGCGGTACTCAAGATCCAGCCGTTTGTCGCGACGTTGATTTTGATGGTGGCCGGGCGCGGCGTGGCGCAGCTTATTACCTCCGGTCAAATCGTCACCTTTAGCTCCCCGAGCCTGGCGTGGATCGGCAGCGGTAACGTCCTGTACTTCCCGACGCCGGTGATCGTTGCCCTCGTGACGCTGGTTATCTTTTGGCTTTTCACCCGCAAAACGGCGCTCGGGATGTTCATTGAAGCGGTGGGGATTAACATTCGGGCCGCGAAAAACGCCGGGGTGAATACCCGGCTGATGGTGATGCTGACCTACGTCCTGAGCGGCGTCTGCGCCGCGATTGCCGGGGTGATCGTGGCCGCCGATATTCGTGGGGCGGATGCCAACAACGCCGGGCTCTGGCTGGAGCTGGACGCGATCCTCGCGGTGGTGATCGGCGGCGGATCGCTGATGGGCGGACGGTTTAACCTGCTGCTCTCGGTGGTGGGGGCGCTGATTATTCAGGGTATGAATACCGGTATTTTGCTCTCCGGCTTCCAGCCGGAGCTCAATCAGGTCGTCAAAGCGGTCGTGGTGCTTATCGTGCTTATCGTGCAGTCGCCGCGCTTTATCACTCTCATTAAGGGGATCCGCGGTCATGATAAAACGTAATTTGCCGTTAACGATCACGCTGGGCGTGTTCGTGCTGGGCTACCTCTACTGCCTGACCCAGTTCCCGGGGTTTGCCTCCACGCGGGTGATTTGCAACATTCTGACCGATAACGCGTTTCTCGGGATTATTGCCGTCGGCATGACCTTTGTGATCCTCTCTGGCGGGATCGACCTCTCCGTTGGGTCGGTGATCGCCTTTACCGGCGTGTTCCTCGCCAAGGCCATTGGCTTCTGGGGCATTTCGCCTCTGCTGGCGTTCCCGCTGGTGCTGGCCATGGGCTGCGCGTTCGGCGCCTTTATGGGGCTTTTAATCGACGCGCTGAAAATCCCGGCGTTTATCATCACCCTTGCCGGGATGTTCTTCCTGCGCGGCGTGAGCTATCTGGTGTCGGAGGAGTCGATTCCGATTAACCACCCGATCTACGACACGCTCTCGAGCCTGGCGTGGAAAATTCCCGGCGGAGGGCGCCTGAGCGCGATGGGGCTGCTGATGCTGGGCGTGGTGGTGATCGGGATCTTCCTCGCCCACCGTACCCGGTTTGGTAATCAGGTGTATGCCATTGGCGGCAGCGCCACGTCCGCGAACCTGATGGGGATTTCCACGCGCAGCACCACTATCCGCATCTACATGCTTTCGACCGGCCTTGCCACGCTCGCGGGGATTGTGTTTTCGGTGTACACCCAGGCAGGTTATGCGCTGGCGGGGGTGGGGGTTGAGCTGGACGCCATTGCCTCGGTGGTCATCGGCGGCACGCTGCTCAGCGGCGGCGTGGGGACGGTGCTCGGCACGCTATTTGGCGTGGCGATCCAGGGGCTGATTCAGACCTACATCAACTTCGACGGCACGCTCAGCTCCTGGTGGACCAAAATCGCCATTGGCATTCTGCTGTTTATTTTTATCGCGCTCCAGCGCGGCCTGACGGTGCTGTGGGAGAACCGCCAAAGCTCGCCTGTTACCCGTGTAAACACCTCTGTAACAGGGCGATAACGTGCTGAAATTGCTTAAAGTCTAAACATTTTCCGGTAGCGGCCGATACTCTTTTTTTATGCCCAGAAATATCTCGCTACCGGAAATAACATCATGCTTAAAACGCTATCGATTCGTACCGGCTTGCTCTCTTTACTGGCCGTTATGACCCTTCTGTTGCTGATTGTCAGCGGCATCGGCATTTATGCCCTTACACAAAGCTCCGCTTCTCTCCAGCGCATCAATCACCTTCAGGGTGAACAGATGGTGCAGCTGAATGCCGGCTATACGCTGATCCTGCGCGCGCGTAACGAAGCGGGTCAGGCCGTCCGCATGATGGAGGTCGGCCTGCTGGACGATGCGGCCAACGCGGTCAAAACCATTAATCAGGAAGTGACGCTGGCACAGAAAACGCTGAAGGGCGTGATCGGCGGTGGCGTGGCGGATGAACAGGGACAAAAGCTGCTGGATAAGGTCGCCGCGAGCCTGGCGGTGTACAACCAGCAGGGCATCACCCCGATGCTGAACGCCCTGAACGAGCAAAGCGCGGACGGCTATTACAATCTGCTGGAAAGCAAGCTGGTGCCGGTGGCGAAGCAGTTTGATAACGATATGCAGGCGTTCCAGGCGTGGAGCGAGGCGCGCGGCAAAGCGGAAGTGAGCGCCGTGCAGGCGAGTAAAACCCGCGTGCTGATCCTGATTATCGTCGCGGCGCTGCTGACGGCAGGCATTATCGTGCTGGCCTGGCTGGTGCTGCGCCATATGCTGCTCAAGCCGCTTTCAGCCTCAATTACCCAGCTGGAACACGTGGCGGCAGGGGATTTAACCTACGCCCTGAACGCGCCTGCGAGCCAGGAATTTAATCGTCTCAACGCGGCCATCGAAGAGATGCGTCAGTCGCTGATGGGCTCCGTCCTGCGCGTGCGCGACGCCAGCTCGCAGATTGATACCGGCAGCCGCGAGCTGACGGCCGGGAACCTGAACCTTGCCCAGCGCACGGAATCCACCGCCACGTCGCTGGAGCTGACGGCCGCCAGCATGGAAGAGATCACCGCCACGGTGAAACGTAACGCCGAAAACGCCGGGCAGGCGCACCAGCTGGCGCAGTCGGTCTCCGACACCGCCGATCGCGGCAGCGAAATGGTCTGCTACGTCATTGAGAAGATGCGCGATATCTCCGGCAGCGCGGCGCGCATCGCCGATATCCTGAGCGTTATCGACGGGATCGCCTTCCAGACCAATATTCTGGCGCTGAACGCGTCCGTAGAAGCGGCGCGTGCGGGCGAGCAGGGACGGGGTTTTGCGGTCGTGGCGGGTGAGGTGCGCAATCTCGCCAGCCGCAGTGCCGCTGCGGCGAAGGAGATCCGCTCGCTTATCAGCGATTCGCAAACCCACGTGAACGAGGGCAGCGAGCTGGCGCAACAGGCCGGTGAGACGATGGACGAGATCGCCACCGAAGTGCTGCGTATGACCAAACTGATGCGAGAAATTGCAACGGCGTCTCAGGAGCAGAGCCGCGGCATTGAGCAGGTGAATATCGCCGTTAATCAGATGGATGAAACGGCACAGCAAAACGCGGCGCTGGTTCAACAATCCTCTGCGGCAACACGTTCCCTGGAGGCGCAGTCGCGCGAGCTGATGGAGGCGATGGCCTCCTTCAGGCTGACGGCGCAAACGGCATGATAAAAAAAGGGGAGCCTGTCAGGCTCCCCTTTTTACGCCTTACGCGTCCGGGAATTCGCGGATCATGCGTTCAACGTCTTCCACCATATGGTTATTGCCGACGAAGAACGAACGGCGCTGGTGCAGGCTTTCCGGCACGATATCCAGAATACGCTCTTTACCGTCGCTCGCCTTGCCGCCCGCCTGCTCGGCCAGGAACGCCATCGGGTTGCACTCGTACAGCAGACGCAGCTTCCCGTCAGGGTGGCTTGCCGTGCTTGGATAAAGGTAAATCCCGCCCTTCAGCAGGTTGCGGTGGAAATCCGCCACCAGCGAGCCGATATAGCGCGAGGTGTACGGGCGCTGCGTGGCTTTATCCTCTTCCTGGCAGAATTTGATGTACTTCTTCACGCCGTTCGGGAATTTGATGTAGTTGCCTTCGTTGATGGAGTAGGTATTGCCCTTCTCCGGGAAGCGCATACGCTCCTGGCACAGGCAGAACACGCCCAGTGACGGATCGTAGGTAAAGGCGTGTACGCCGCAGCCGGTGGTGTACACCAGCATGGTGGACGAGCCATACACCACGTAGCCGGCAGCAACCTGATTGCTGCCCGGTTGCAGGAAGTCTTCTTCCGTCACCGGTGTGCCAACCGGCGTAACGCGACGGTAGATGGAGAAAATGGTACCAACAGAAACGTTAACGTCGATGTTGGAGGAGCCGTCGAGCGGATCCATCAGAACAACGTATTTCGCGTGTTCGCACCCTTCGAAGACGACGATCTCATCTTCTTCTTCAGAGGCGATACCCGCAACGATGTCGCGCGCGCGCAGTGCTGCTTTCAGTTTTTCATTGGCGAACAGGTCGAGTTTTTGCTGAACCTCACCCTGAACGTTCTCGGCACCGCTGGCACCCAGGATATCGACCAGACCGGCCTTGTTGATATCGCGGTGGATGATCTTAGCGCCCAGCTTTATTGCCGACAGCAAAGCAGTGAGCTCACCCGTAGCATGAGAGAACTCGTGCTGCTTTTCGACAATAAATTCACCTAACGTTTTCATAACACTTTCCCTGCATCTTATGTTGAGTAAAGCGGTTGATGTCCAACAATCTTAACAAACATTCAAATATTAGCGCAGAGGTGAATCGCGCCAGCAAAATACGGATTTACCTGAAATGCGTTTCACAGCCGCTGACATGTGGGTAAAATGTGCGCCACATTGAAGAAGGATAGTGACGTATGCGCATTCATATATTGGGGATTTGTGGCACTTTCATGGGCGGACTGGCAATGCTGGCGCGCTCGCTGGGCCATGAAGTGACAGGTTCGGACGCCAATGTGTATCCGCCGATGAGCACGCTGCTGGAGAAGCAGGGAATTTCTCTGATTCAGGGATACGACGCCAGCCAGCTGGAGCCGCAGCCGGATCTGGTGATCGTTGGCAACGCCATGACCCGTGGGAATCCATGCGTTGAAGCGGTGCTGGAACGCAATATCCCGTACATGTCTGGCCCGCAGTGGCTGCATGATTTTGTCCTGCGCGACCGCTGGGTGGTCGCCGTTGCCGGGACGCACGGCAAAACCACCACCGCCGGCATGGCGACCTGGATCCTCGAAGCCTGCGGTTACAAGCCGGGCTTCGTGATCGGCGGCGTGCCGGGGAATTTTGACGTTTCCGCGCGTCTGGGCGACAGCCCGTTCTTTGTGATTGAAGCGGATGAATACGACTGCGCATTCTTCGACAAGCGATCCAAATTCGTGCACTACTGCCCGCGCACGCTGATCCTCAATAACCTTGAGTTCGATCACGCGGATATCTTTGACGACCTGAAGGCGATCCAGAAACAGTTCCACCACCTGGTGCGCATCGTGCCGGGCCAGGGTCGTATCATCCTGCCGGAGAACGACATCAACCTGAAGCAGACCCTGGCGATGGGCTGCTGGAGCGAGCAGGAGCTGGTAGGCGAACAGGGCCACTGGCAGGCGAAAAAGCTCAACGCCGATGCTTCCGAGTGGGAAGTGCTGCTCGACGGTGAGAAAGTCGGTGAAGTGAAGTGGGGCCTGGTGGGCGAACACAACATGCACAACGGCCTAATGGCGATAGCGGCGGCGCGTCATGTGGGGGTTCTGCCTGCGGATGCCGCCAGTGCGCTGGGCACGTTTATCAACGCCCGTCGTCGTCTGGAACTGCGTGGCGAAGCCCACGGCGTGACGGTGTACGACGATTTCGCGCACCACCCAACCGCCATTCTGGCGACGCTTGCCGCATTGCGTGGCAAAGTCGGCGGCACCGCGCGCATTCTGGCCGTACTGGAACCGCGTTCAAACACCATGAAAATGGGGATCTGCAAAGACGATCTCGCGCCGTCCTTAGGGCGTGCCGATGAAGTCTTCCTGCTGCAACCGCAGCATATTCCGTGGCAGGTGGCCGAGGTGGCCGATGCCTGCATTCAGCCGGCGCACTGGAGTGCGGACGTGGATGTCTTAGCGGATATGGTGGTGAAAGCCGCACAGCCTGGCGACCACATTCTGGTGATGAGCAACGGCGGGTTTGGTGGGATCCATCAGAAGCTGCTGGACGGTCTGGCGAAGAAAGCCGCAGCCGCAGCGTAAAAAAAAGCCCGGTGGCGCTAGCGCTTACCGGGCCTACATTTCTTCGCACGACCTTGTAGGCCGGATAAGGCGTTTACGCCGCCATCCGGCGCAAACCCGCACAGATTACTCTTCGTTCTCAGACAGCTCGCGCAGATACTGGAAAATCAGGCGCGCTGACTTCGGCGGCTTATTCCCTTCTTTCTCTTTCTTCGCGTTGCGGATAAGCGATCGCAGCTGCTGGCGGTCGGCATTCGGCCACAGGTTCAGCACTTCTGGTACCGCGTCATCACCTTGCTCGATCAAACGATCGCGGATCTGCTCCAGCTTATGGAACAGCGCAACCTGCTGGTTATGGCGGTTTTTCAGCTTATCCAGCGCCTGACGGATCGGCTCTACGTCACGCTGACGCAGCAGTTTACCGATAAGCTGAAGCTGGCGGCGACGCCCTTCTTTCTTGATTTTCTGTGCCAGTTCAATGGCATCACGCAGATCCTGGTCGAGCGGGAGCTTATCCAGCGCGTTTTTACCCAGTTCTACCATTTCTGCGCCAAGCTGTTTTAACTCTTCGGCGTCACGTTTAATTTCACTTTTACTGACCCAGATGATCTCATCATCTTCGTCTTCGATGTCATCACCGGGAACGTCGTCGAGCCAGTCTTCGGGCTGCTTAGTCATGTCAGGCTCCTTAAAAAAAGAGGCTAATGTTACCAGTTAAGACGCGCACTGAAAAACGGTTCTCTGTTAGACTTCACTTAACTCTCTCTTACAGTATGGCATTTGCGATGAAAGTAACCTCACAAGTTGAAGCGCAGCGTAAGATCCTGGAAGAAGCCGTCTCCACCGCGCTGACGCTCGCTTCAGGCAAATCAGATGGCGCCGAAGTGGCGGTCAGCAAAACCACCGGCATTAGCGTGAGCACCCGCTATGGCGAAGTGGAGAACGTAGAATTTAACAGCGATGGCGCGCTGGGGATCACCGTGTATCACCAGAATCGCAAAGGCAGCGCGTCGTCTACCGATCTCAGCCCGGATGCCATCGCCCGGACGGTGCAGGCGGCGCTGGATATCGCCCGCTACACCTCGCCGGATCCTTACGCTGGCGTGGCCGATAAAGAGCTGCTGGCGTTTGACGCGCCGGATCTCGATCTGTTCCATCCGGCGGAAGTGACCCCGGACGAAGCCATTGAGCTGGCCTCGCGCGCCGAGCAGGCGTCTTTGCAGGCCGACAAACGCATCACCAACACCGAAGGCGGCAGCTTTAACAGCCACTACGGCATTAAAGTGTTCGGTAACTCGCACGGCATGTTGCAGGGGTACTGCTCAACCCGTCACTCGCTGTCCAGCTGCGTGATCGCCGAAGAGAACGGCGACATGGAGCGTGACTACGCCTACACCATTGGCCGCGCGCTGGGGGATTTGCAGTCTCCGGAGTGGGTGGGCAAAGAGTGTGCCGAACGCACGCTGTCACGCCTCTCACCGCGTAAGCTCTCCACCATGAAAGCCCCGGTCATTTTTGCCAATGAAGTGGCGACCGGCCTGTTTGGTCATCTGGTGGGGGCGATTGCGGGCGGTTCGGTGTACCGTAAATCGACCTTCCTGCTCGACTCGCTGGGCAAGCAGATCCTGCCGGAATGGCTGACCATCGAAGAGCATCCGCACCTGCTGAAAGGGCTGGCGTCTACGCCGTTCGACAGCGAAGGCGTGCGCACGGAACGCCGGGATATCGTTAAAGACGGCGTGCTGACCCAGTGGCTGCTGACCAACTACTCCGCGCGCAAGCTGGGGCTGAAAAGCACCGGGCACGCGGGTGGGATCCACAACTGGCGCATTGCCGGACAGGGCCTGAACTTTGAGCAGATGCTGAAAGAGATGGGCACCGGCCTGGTGGTGACCGAGCTGATGGGGCAGGGCGTGAGCGGCATCACCGGAGACTATTCTCGCGGTGCGGCAGGCTTCTGGGTCGAAAACGGTGAAATTCAGTATCCGGTGAGCGAAATAACCATCGCCGGCAACCTCAAGGACATGTGGCGCAATATTGTTACGGTCGGTAACGATATTGAAACACGCAGCAATATTCAGTGTGGTTCTGTATTGCTGCCGGAGATGAAAATCGCCGGTCAGTAATACCCGTAAAAGCGTGTTTAATAATAAAAAAGGAAGTGAGCAATGCGTAAACACCTGTTAGCGATCGTCGCGGCTTCAACGCTGGTTCTTGGCTCGTCCGCGTTTGCTGCCGATCTCGAAGACAACATGGACATCCTCAGTGAAAATCTGAAGGTGGTGCAGAAAACCGACAATGCCGCCGAGATGAAGGACGCGCTGACCAAAATGCGTGAAGCGGCGCTGGACGCGCAAAAAGCGACGCCGCCGAAACTGGAAAGCAAAGCGGCGGACAGCGCCGAGATGAAAGACTATCGTCACGGCTTTGACGTGCTGGTAAGCCAGATCGACGGCGCGCTGAAGCTGGCTAACGAAGGCAAAGTCAAAGAAGCCCAGGCGGCGGCCGACCAGTTTGCGGCGACCCGCAACGCGTATCACAAAAAGTATCGTTAATTGGGTGCCTGAGCTGTACGTCCTTTCTCCGTATGCGGAGGCGCATTACGCGCCCCCGCATCCTTGCTCCTTTCCGTCCCATGCCTGAGACGGTCAGTCTCAAGCACCCGCAGCCACTCTACCCAACCCCCATAAGAAAACCTTATCCACGTCACATTTCTACGAGCCCGCTCGTAATCTTTTCCGCTTTGCATACCCCTTATTTGCCGCCAGATAGCGTGATATTCATCACGCAAATACAGCGATTTATCCAAATTCACCGCATTTATGTGGCACAGATCACTGCCGCGGCTCGCCTTTCCACTTCGAAGTGGAAAACAACTCGCTACAAACCCTGCACCTGCAACGTTAGTTTTATTCCAGAGCCATTAACGGGGTAAGACGAGTGAGTAACGGAGCGGTAATGAACGACGTTGGGGAACAGGCGGTGCAGACTGAGCAGCTCGCGAACACCATGCTTCAGCAGGTTTATGCTCTGCTGGCCCGGCACAACATCATCCCCAACGCGGTACAGGAGCAGATGCTGACCTCCCACGTTCGCGCAATGGCGCACCGGTCCGTGACCGGCGAGCCGCTGCCGGAGGTTGAAGCAGAGCTTTTCGACGAAATTTCACCAGATTCAATGCAACTTGCCCGTGAAGTGGTAGCGCAGTTTGGCAACCTTCCTGATGAAGAGGCCTGGCTGCTCTCCGTTCACTTCGAAGTCGCGAAAGACAACCTTTAAGGAGCAACACATGGAACAGATTACAGTCGTGATTGGCGATCGCCTGGGTAAAGGTCAGAAAGTGGCTGCGGGTGTGGAAAAAGCCGGTGGACGCGCGGTTGTCGTGCCGGGCATGGCGGCAGACATGAAGCTCGGTGACGTGATGAAAGCGGAAAATGCCACCTTCGGCATCTCCTTCTGTGGCAGCGGCGGCGCGGGCGCCATCACCGCACAAACCAAATATGGCTACAAGGCCAAATACGGCATGCGCTCCGTGGATGAGGGCGTGACCGCCATCAACGAAGGCTGCAACGTGCTGGGCTTTGGCTTTATGGATAAAGAAGAGCTGGGCGAGCGTCTGGTACAGGCGTGGCAGAAGAAGCACGGCGCATAAGCATGAAAGAACAGTTCACAACCACGGTGAGAGTGAAGGGGAAGGGCGACGCCAAAGCGCGCGCCTTTGCCGACGCGCTCAACCACGTTCAGGCCGCGGTGATGAAAGCCTCACCGCATATCTTACTGCGTATTGAGCCACAGGATGTGCAGGTTGTTCAGGCGCAAGAAGCGGTGCGAAAAGAAGCGTTTCTGTTCTTCTTTCTGCGCCGGGAAAGACGCACCTACAGCGTGGAGCTGGATGTGACCGTCAACGTGACTGCCATCAATCTCGACCAGGTGGATTTCGTCACGCAACGCTGATTATTCATAAAAGGGCAGACTGATGTTCTTAATTATATTAATAAAATCGCTCATCATTGGCGGCCTGGTTGGCGTCGGTGTGGGAGCCGGGGCTGCACGCATGTTTCATGCGCCTACCACTCAGGGTATGGGCGCGTTTCGTACGTTGGGGGAGCTGAACTCCTGCGAAGGGGATCCGGCCTCCCACTTCTCCTTTGGATTAGGCTTCTTCTTTAACGCCTGGGCCTCTTCCGTGGCCGCAGGTGCCTTCACACAGGACGTTGACCACCGCATCATCCCGAACTGGGGTGCTGCCGCGCTGATGATCAAAAACCGTAACGTCGGCGAAACGCTGCACGATCCCCGCAAAATGGCGATTGCCTGCGGCATCATCGGCATGATCGTCGTGACCTTCCTTAACCTGACCGCCTCCTCCGTGCCGGCCGCACTTCAGGTCACCGCCGTGAAGGTGCTGGTGCCTGCCGCGAACCTGCTGGTCAACACCGTAATGCCGGTGATCTTCTGGCTGGCGGCTATCGACGCGGGTAAAAAATCGGGCTTCTGGGCCACCATCTTTGGCGGCGCGGCGCAGCTGATCATGGGGAACGCCGTACCGGGTCTGGTTCTCGGCATCCTGATCGGTAAAGGCGTTGAGGAGAGCGGCTGGAACCATGTCACCAAAGTGATGATGGCAGCAATCGTGCTGCTGTTCGTGCTGAGCGGCTTCTTCCGCGGCTTCGACATGAAGATGATCGAATCCTTCCATCTGACCGTGCCGAACTGGCTCGACATGATCCACAACTCGCTCAGCGGTAAATAACAGGAGCCTCGACATGGAACAGAATAAAGGTTTTTGGTATGCCGACTGGTCGTTCCCGATCTTCGTTGGCCTGCTCTCCTCCGGCGTCTTCGCCGGGACGCACATGTACTACCTCTACGGCATCGGCGCGTTTAACGAAGTGGCCTTCGTGGCGATGCTGAAAGCGGGAATCGATACCGGCGTCTACGGCGCGGTGGCGGCGTTCGGCGCGAGCTTCCTGTTCGCCCGCATTATCGAAGGATCGCTGGTCGGTATTCTTGATATCGGTGGGGCGATCCAGACCGGCGTGGGCCTCGGCGTACCGGCGCTGCTGCTGGGCGCGGGGATCATGTTCCCGGTGACCAACTTCATTGCCTCGCTGATTACCGGCCTGGTGATTGGTCTGGCGATTGGCTACGTCATCATCCTGGCGCGTAAGTTCACCATCAACCAGAGCAACTCCACCTACGGGGCAGACGTGATGATGGGCGCGGGTAACGCCTCCGGCCGCTTCCTCGGGCCGCTGATTATCCTCAGCGCCATGACCGCCTCCATTCCAATCGGCGTCGGTTCGCTGGTGGGCGCGCTGCTGTTCTACATCTGGCAGAAGCCGATTACCGGTGGCGCCATCCTCGGCGCAATGATTTTGGGCTGGCTGTTCCCGGTCGCCCTTTAATACCCGCGGGCGCATCAGCGCCCGCCCTATCAGGAGAACCCCATGTTTGATTTACTCCTGCGCCGTGCGCGCCTCGCCGACGATACCCTGACCGATATCGCCATTCAGGACGGGAAGATCGCCGCGACGGGCGAAATTGACGCTCCCGCCCGTAAAACGGTTGAGCTTAACGGTGACGTGTACGTCAGCGCGGGCTGGATTGACTCCCACGTTCACTGCTACCCGAACTCCCCGATTTACCACGACGAGCCGGATAGCGTGGGCATTGCCACCGGCGTCACCTCCGTGGTGGACGCGGGCAGTACCGGTGCCGACGACGTGGACGATTTTTACCAAATCACCCGCAAAGCCTCCACCGACGTCTTTGCCCTGCTGAACATCTCCCGCGTGGGGCTGATTGCCCAGAACGAGCTGGCCAACATGGCGAACATTGACGCCGATGCGGTGAAGCAGGCGGTGAAGCGCCACCCGGATTTTATCGTCGGCCTGAAGGCGCGCATGAGCAGCAGCGTGGTCGGCGAGAATGGCATCACGCCCCTGGAGCGCGCAAAAGCGATTCAAAAGGATAACGGCGACCTGCCGCTGATGGTGCACATCGGCAATAACCCGCCGAACCTCGATGAAATCGCTGAACTCTTGAGTTCGGGCGATATCATTACCCACTGCTACAACGGCAAGCCTAACCGCATTCTGACGCCCTCCGGCGAGCTGCGCGCCTCAATCACCTCCGCCCTGAAGCGCGGCGTGCGTCTGGACGTCGGCCACGGCACGGCGAGCTTCAGCTTTGAGGTGGCGAAACGCGCCATCGCGATGGGCATTCTGCCGCACACCATCAGCTCGGATATCTACTGCCGCAACCGCATCAACGGCCCGGTCGGCTCGCTGGCAAGCGTGATGTCGAAATTCCTCGCCATCGGCATGTCATTGCCGCAGGTGATTGACTGCGTCACCGCGAACGCCGCAGACGGCCTGCGCCTGACGCGCAAGGGCCGCATTCAGCCTGGCCTCGACGCCGACCTGACGCTATTCACGATTAAACGCCAGCCGACGGTGCTGACGGACGCTGAAAACGACACTCTGCAAGCTGAACACATTCTGGTGCCGCTTGCCGCGATCCGCGCGGGCAAGGGCTACATGACCGAACAAGGGAGCACGGAACATGCCTTCGATTTATGAGAAGTATAATTTAAAGCAGGTTATCAACACCTCTGGCCGCATGACGGCGCTGGGCGTTTCCACGCCGCGCCCGGAGGTGGTGCAGGCGGCAATGGACGGCATGAATCACTATTTCGAGATGAAGGATCTGGTTAACAAAACCGGGGAATACATCGCGAAGCTGCTGGATGTGGAAGGCGCGACGGTGGTCTCCTGCGCGTCGGCAGGCATTGCCCAGTCCGTGGCGGCGGTGCTGGTGAAAGACAGCGACTGGCTGCTGGAAAACCTGCACGTCACGCCAATCGAGAACAATGAAATCGTCCTGCCGAAAGGCCATAACGTTAACTTTGGCGCGCCGGTCGGCACCATGGTGGCGCTGGGCGGCGGCAAGCTGGTGGAAGCGGGCTACGCCAACGAATGCTCCGCCGACCAGCTGGCGGCGGCCATCACCCCGCGCACCGCGGCGATCCTCTACATCAAGTCCCACCACTGTGTGCAGAAAAGCATGCTCAGCGTCGAGCAGGCCGCGGTCGTGGCGCGTAAACACGATCTGCCGCTGATCGTTGATGCCGCGGCGGAAGAAGATCTGCACGCGTACTACCGTTCCGGCGCGGATCTGGTGATTTACAGCGGCGCGAAGGCGATCGAGGGGCCAACCAGCGGCCTGGTGATCGGCAAAACCCAGTACGTTGAGTGGGTGAAGCGCCAGACGGCGGGCATTGGCCGCGCCATGAAGGTGGGTAAAGAGGGGATCCTCGGCCTGACCTGCGCCATCGAACACTACCTGACGGCTACCAAAGAGAGCGGTGCTGAGATGGTGGCGAAGATGACGCCGTTTATCGACGCGCTCAATACCCTGAACGGCGTCACCGCGCGCGTGGTCTGGGACAGCGCCGGTCGCGACATCGCCCGCACCGAGATTAAGTTCGACGAAGCCACCACCGGCGTTGGCACCGGCGACCTTGTCGCCCAGCTGAAGCAGGGGGAATACGCCATTTACTTCCGTGGCTACAAGGCCAACGAAGGGATTATCGAAGCGGACGTGCGCAGCGTGAGTGCTGACCAGCTGAACATCGTGTACCGCCGCATTAGCGAAGTGTTAGGACAGGAGAAAAACGCATGAAACTGATCCCCAATTTTTACCGTGACCGCGTCTGCCTGAACGTGCTGGCCGGCTCGAAAGCCAACGCCAGCGCCATTTACGAGGCGGCGGAAGGTCACGTGCTGGTGGGCGTGCTCTCCAAAAATTACCCGGACGTGGCGAGCGCGGTCGCGGATATGCGTGAATACGCGGCGCTGATTGATAACGCGCTCTCCGTGGGGCTGGGCGCGGGCGATCCGAACCAGTCGGCGATGGTGAGTGAAATCTCCCGCCAGGTGCAGCCGCAGCACGTCAACCAGGTCTTTACCGGTGTGGCCGCCAGCCGCGCGCTGCTGGGGCAGAATGAATCGGTGGTCAACGGCCTGGTCTCCCCGACCGGGACCGTAGGCATGGTGAAAATCTCCACCGGCCCGCTGAGCAGCAAAGCGCCGGACGGCATCGTGCCGGTTGAAACGGCGATTGCCCTGCTGAAAGACTTCGGCGGCAGCTCGATCAAGTACTTCCCGATGGGCGGCCTCAAGTGCCGTGACGAATACCAGGCGGTGGCGGAAGCCTGTGCCCGCCACGACTTCTGGCTGGAGCCGACCGGGGGGATCGATCTGGAGAACTTTGAGGCGATCTTGCAGATTGCCCTCGACGCGGGCGTGAGCAAAATCATACCGCACATCTACAGTTCAATTATCGACAAAGCCAGCGGTGATACGCGTCCAGAAGATGTGCGTACGCTGCTGGAAATGACGAAGAAGCTGGTGAAGTAAAAGCCTGTCCCCTCACCCTAACCCTCTCCCCTTTGGGGAGAGGGTTAGGGTGAGGGGCGAAACACCGCACACACCTAAAGGAGCCACCATGCACACCCGTAACCTGCTCGTCGCTTCACTCTCAATGCTCGCCACCGCCGCTGTCGCCCAGACGCAATACGCCTGGGTGGGTACCTATAATCCGAACGGTGAAGGGCTGTACCGTTTTACCGTTGACCCGCAAACCGGCGCGCTCGATAACAAAACGCTGGTGAGCAAACTGCCGAATGCGGCGCAGTTGACCCTTTCGCAAGACGGTAAAACGCTGTATCTGGCAAGCGAAGTGGAGCAGGGCGTGGTGCAGGCGCTGCGCATCGGCGATGACGGCGCGCTGAGCGAACTGAATCAGGTGGCCTCCGGCGGTGCCGGGCCGGTGTATCTCTCCCTGACGCCAAACGGCAAGCATCTGCTGGTAGCGAACTACGTCAGCGGAACCGTCGCGGTGCTCCCCGTTAACGCAGACGGCAGCCTGGGCGACGCCATGGACACGCATCAGGACCAGGGCGAACCGGGCGCGGCGAAGCCGGAAGCTGCCGTTGAGGGCAGTTTCGCGATCAGCGATCATAACGGCCCGCATGCGCACATGATCGCCGCCGATCCGAGCGGGAAGTACGTTTTTTCCACCGATCTTGGTCTGGATCGTATCTATCAGTACCGTTTTGACGATCGAGCAGGAAAGCTGATCCCAAACGATCCGCCGTTTATCAGCGCCTCTTCGAAAGGCGCCGGCCCGCGCCACTTCGTCTTTACGCCGAAAGGCGATGCCCTGTGGTTGATTAACGAAGAGGCCTCTACGCTCACCCATTATGCGCTGGACAGCAGCGGCAGGCTAAAAGAGGGTAAAACCGTTTCAGCCCTGCCGGACGGTTACAAAGGCACCAGTTTTGCTGCCGGGCTGGCGCTAAGCGCCGATGGTAAACAGCTGTATGTCGCTAACCGTTTGCATAACAGCATCGGGCACTTTACCGTAACGGCAGAAGGGACGCTGACGCATCAGGACGATGTCTGGACGCGGGGTGACTATCCGCGCACCCTGACGCTCGATAAGCAGGGGCGCTGGCTGTACGTCATGAACCAGCGCAGCGACAACATTACCCGTTTCCGCGTGGCGCCGGACGGCAAGCTGAGCGCCGAGCCAGACTATACCCCGGTCGGCAGCCCATCCCAGATGGTCATTTCACCCTGAGCAGTAAGAGGACAACGACGTGCGATTTCCGAACCAACGTTTAGCGCAACTTTTCGATCTGTTGCAAAACGAGACGCTGCCGCAGGACGAGCTGGCGCAGCGGCTGTCGGTCTCCACGCGAACCGTCCGGGCGGACATCACTGCCCTTAACGCGCTGCTGGCAGGCCACGGGGCGCAGTTTATCCTGAGCCGCGGCAGCGGCTATCAGCTTAAAATTGATGACGCCCAGCGCTACCAACAATTGCAGGCCTCCCACCCGCGCGCGCTGCGCATTCCGCGAACCGGGCCGGAGCGTGTGCACTATCTGGTGGTGCGTTTTCTCACCTCGGCATTTTCCCTTAAGCTGGAGGATCTGGCCGACGAGTGGTTCGTCAGCCGCGCCACCTTGCAGAGCGACATGGTGGAAGTGCGCGAGTGGTTCCATCGATACAACCTGACGCTGGAAACCCGCCCGCGCCACGGCATGAAGCTGTTTGGCAGCGAGATGGCGATCCGCGCCTGCCTGACCGACCTCCTGTGGGAACTGGCGCAGCAGGACAGCCTGAACCCGCTGGTGACCGACGTGGCGCTGAACGCGGGCGTGGCGGAAAAGATGGTGCCGGTGCTGCACGATGCGCTGACGCGCCATCACATTCGTCTGACCGACGAAGGCGAGCTGTTCCTGCGCCTGTACTGCGCGGTGTCGGTGCGGCGCATCAGCGAGGGGTATCCGCTGCCGGAATTCCACGCGGAAGACGTGGAAGAGAACGTGCGTGAGGCGGCGAAGGATATCGCGGTAGCCATCCAGGAGCTGGCGGGCAAGGCGCTTGCGCCATCGGAAGAGAGCTGGCTGTGCGTGCACATCGCGGCGCGGCAGATACAGGAGATTGCCCCCAGCGCGATTAACGCCGACGACGACGAAGCGCTGGTCAACTATATCCTGCGCTACATCAACACCCACTATAACTACAACCTGCTCAGCGATGCGCAGCTGCACGCCGATCTGCTCACGCACATCAAAACCATGATCACCCGCGTGCGCTATCAAATCATGATCCCCAATCCGCTGCTGGACAACATCAAGCAGCACTACCCGATGGCGTGGGATATGACCCTCGCGGCGGTGTCGAGCTGGGGGAAATACACGCCGTATGCGATCAGCGAGAACGAGATTGGTTTTCTGGTGCTGCACATCGGCGTGGGGCTGGAGCGCCACTACAACATTGGCTACCAGCGCCAGCCGCGCGTGCTGCTGGTGTGCGACGCCGGTAACGCGATGGTGCGCATGATCGAGGCGGTACTTCAGCGTAAATACCCGCAGATTGAGGTGACGCGCACGCTCACTCTGCGCGAGTACGAGCTTGCGGATGCCATCGGTGAAGACTTTGTGATCTCCACCGCTCGCGTGAGCGAAAAATCCAAGCCGGTGGTGATAATCGCCCCGTTCCCGACCGATTATCAGCTGGAGCAGATCGGCAAGCTGGTTCTGGTGGACCGCACCCGCCCGTGGATGCTGGAGAAATACTTCGACGCGACCCATTTCCGCATTCTCGACAAGCCCGTTGATCGGCAAACGCTGTTCCGCGAACTGTGCGGGCAGCTTGAAGGCGAAGGCTTTGTCGGCGCGGAGTTTCTGGATTCGGTCATCGAGCGTGAAGCAATTGTCAGCACCATGCTCGGGGACGGCATCGCGCTGCCGCACTCCCTCGGCCTGCTGGCGCAAAAAACGGTGGTCTACACCGTGCTTGCCCCGCAGGGCATTCAGTGGGGGGATGAAACGGCGCACGTCATTTTCCTGCTCGCCATCAGCAAAAGCGAATACGAAGAGGCAATGGCGATTTACGACATTTTCGTCACTTTCCTGCGCGAGCGCGCGATGGCGCGCCTGTGCCAGTGCGAGGATTTTGCAGCGTTTAAGGCTGAGGCGATGGAGAGTTTGAGCCGGTTTTGAAGCCAGGCGGATAAAGGATATCCGCCTTCATTTACCGCAAATGATGCACAACCTGGTTGCTGCTGCCGCGCCAGATTAGAGCCGGATCTTTTAAATCCTGCACGAACTTGCCGTCCACCAGCACGTTAATCAGATCCACCACTTCCTTCTGCTGCGCATTCAGCTCATCCAGCTTATATCCCGTCCAGACCCAGATATCTTTTCCCGCGCACTCGCGGCGGATGCGCTTCACCAGCTTCAGTATATCCGGCACGTTTTGCGGATGGAGCGGATCGCCGCCGGAAAGGGAAATCCCCTGGCGTTTAATGCGCGTGTCGTTCAGGTCGTCGATGATGCGGTCTTCCATTTCAGCGGTAAACGGCATACCCGAGTTCAGGCGCCAGGTGCTTTTGTTGTAGCAGCCGGGGCACTCGTGAACGCAGCCTGAAACGAACAGGGTACAGCGGGTGCCGGGGCCGTTGACGATATCGACGGGGTAGTACTGATGGTAGTTCATAGCGGTTAACCAAGCCGGGTACAGTGTGAGTGCGGATTGTAGGCCCGGTAAGCGTAGCGCCACCGGGCATAAATGCGGCAGTGGCTCAACCGATCTGCCCATTCCCCAGATGTTTCACCCGGCGCTTCACCTCTTCCTGCTTGCCGGCGTTAAACGGACGGGCATCCGGGCTGCCGAGATAGCCGCACACGCGGCGGGTCACGGAGACGCGGGCTGCATCGTGGTTACCGCATTTCGGGCAGGTAAAGCCTTTACTGGTGCACTCGAACTCACCGGTAAAGCCGCACTCATAGCACTCGTCGATTGGCGTGTTAGTCCCGTAATACGGCACGTGCTGGTAGCTATAGTCCCACACGTCTTCCAGCGCCTTCAGGTTGTGCTGGATGTTTGGATACTCGCCGTAGCAGATAAATCCGCCGTTCGCGATAGGCGGATAGGCCGCCTCAAAGTCGATCTTGTCGTACGGGTTCACCTTCTTCTCCACGTCGAGGTGGAAGCTGTTGGTGTAGTAACCTTTATCTGTCACCCCTTCAACAATGCCAAATTCGGCGGTATCCAGGCGGCAGAAGCGGTCGCAGAGGTTTTCGCTCGGCGTGCTGTACAGGCTGAAACCGTAGCCGGTTTCCTCTTTCCACTGGTCTACCGCATCGCGCAGTCGCTGCACAATCGCGATGCCTTTCTCGCGCAGGGCCTCGCTGTCATAGATGTGCTTGTCGCCGAACAGCGCGTTGATGGTTTCGTGAATGCCGATATAGCCGAGAGAGATCGACGCGCGTCCATTTTTGAAGATCTCAGACACGTCATCGTCCGCTTTCAGGCGCACGCCGCAGGCACCTTCCATATAGAGGATGGGCGCAACGCGGGCTTTGACCCCTTCAAGGCGGGCGATGCGCGTCATCAGCGCCTTACGTGCCAGCTGCAAGCGCTCGTCCAGCAGCGTCCAGAAGGCCTCTTCATTACCTTTGGCTTCCAGGGCGATGCGCGGCAGGTTAAGACTGATCACGCCCAGGTTGTTACGCCCGTCGTGGATCTGCTCGCCGTTTTCATCCTCGTACACGCCGAGGAAGCTGCGGCAGCCCATTGGCGTTTTAAACGAACCGGTGACTTTTACCACCTGGTCGTAGTTCAGGATGTCCGGGTACATGCGCTTGCTCGCGCACTCCAGCGCCAGCTGTTTGATGTCGTAGTTCGGATCGCCAAACTTGTGGTTCAGGCCGTCGCGGATGGCGAACACCAGCTTCGGGAACACCGCGGTTTTACGGTTTTTGCCGAGGCCAGAGATGCGGTTGCGCAGGATAGACTGCTGAATCAGGCGCGATTCCCAGCTGGTGCCCAGGCCAAACCCAAAGGTGACAAACGGCGTCTGCCCGTTGGCGGTGTGCAGCGTATTCACTTCATATTCCAGCGACTGGAACGCGTCGTAGCACTCTTTCTCGGTGCGGGAACGCGCATAGCCGTCCGCGTCCGGGATCTGCCACTCTTCCGCCGTCTTACGGTGCTTGTTGAAGCTCTCGGTCACGAACGGGGCCAGCACTTCATCGATGCGGTTGATGGTGGTCCCGCCATAAATGTGGCTGGCTACCTGGGCGATGATCTGCGCCGTAACCGCCGTCGCGGTAGAGATAGACTTCGGCGGTTCAATCTCGGCATTACCCATCTTAAAGCCGTGGGTCAGCATGCCTTTCAGGTCAATCAGCATGCAGTTGAACATCGGGAAGAACGGCGAATAGTCGAGATCGTGGTAGTGGATCTCACCGCGCTCGTGCGCCGAGACCACGTCGCGCGGCAGCAGATGCTGACGGGCATAGTGCTTGGCGACGATACCGGCCAGCAGGTCGCGCTGGGTCGGGATCACTTTACTGTCTTTATTGGCATTTTCATTGAGCAGCGAAGAGTTTGTCTGCTCCACCAGACCGCGGATCTCCTGGTTCAGGCGACCGCGTTTCTCACGCTGGACGTCACGATCGTGGCGGTACTCAATGTAGGCGCGCGCCAGCTGCTTGTATGGCCCCGCCATCAGCTGGTTCTCAACCGCGGTCTGGATCTCGTTGATATCGACCTGGCTGCGTTCATGCATCTGGCTGCTAACGACTTCTGCGACGGTGGCGCAGTAATCTGCGTCATCGACTCCCGCTGCTTTAGCTGCACGCAGGATGGCTTCCTGAATGCGCTCTGATTTAAACGGCACTTTACAGCCATCACGTTTCATCACATGCGGTGTCATGATCACTCCATTTTAAAAACAGGTTATCCACAAAGGTGGGGAAGTATTCACCGGGCGTATTTCCCGCCGCGCCAAAGGCTTCCCGCGTTCCCAGCGTGTGTTATCCACAATTCCGGCCAGCGTAAGCGCCGTCTTGTTGTTGGAATTGTAGACGATAGATACAATATGTTGGGTTGGGAGGCATTTTAAGTGCTACATATAGTGATTTGCATCAAACATGTTTGCGATTTTTTTGATTCAGAACAAAGTAAAAAGACGAGAGTACAAACGGCGGGCGCTGGAGCAATTGTAAATACGTGCAGGAAAAATCTGATTAATTATTCAACAAAAACAAGCGCTCAGCACGGCGTGAGCTGAGCGCTTCACGGTTAACTCGCCCCGCAGATCCAGCTCAACCCTGCCTGTAAAAAGGCTGCGGTAGCGATACTGCCCAGCACCACGGGGATGAGAAAGGAGCGGTCGGGGCCATCGTCCTGTTCTGGCGGTTCTTCAGCATTCAGGACGGACAATGCCTCTTCCCGAGTGCGCGCCGCCAGAAGCTGCTCCCGCACCCGGTCTTCCGTCAGCAGGCTGGTGAGCGACGTCAACAGCTGCATATGGGTACTGCCTGCTTCCGCTGGTGGGATGGCGAGCAGAAAGACCATTCTGACCGCTTCATCACCTTCCAGGCCCGGCCAGCTTATCGGGTCGTCAAAGAGCGCCAGACAAAACGCCGCCTGCTGCACCGTCTCGGCTTTTCCGTGAGGGACCGCGAGCGCCTCGCCCAGCGCGGTAGGGCCTTCACTTTCGCGTTGTAAAACGCTCTGGATAAATGCCGCTTCATCGTTAATGATTTTTTGCCTGGCGAGCGGCTCGGCCAACCAGCGGATCAGCGCTTCAGGCGTACGGTGCGGCGGATTGATAAAAACCAGATCGGGGTGCGTCAATGCAAGCAAGTTCATATTAAGCCTCAATCAAAAAATCGCATGTCGCGGAAGGGGAGATCGCCGTTACCGGTTGCACGGGCTCTTCCAGATAGTTGATCTGACGAAGCCCCGCCAGACTTGTCGGGACGGGAACCGACTGCGTGCCGGCGTTAAACACCCGGACGACCGTGCCAGGGGCCTGCTGCGCATGGGGCAGGGCAGAGAGAATGAGCGGCTCCGGCAGGCTCAATAATGAGAATTCTGCCGGAAGCCTGCGGTCGGGCAGACGCAACGAAAAGCGCTCAAGGCGGTGATCGAGCGTATGCAGCGTTTGCCGCTGATAGGTGAAAGGCTGTCCCGCTGCCTGATTTTCCAGCTGGCGAAGCGTGAGATGATCGGCACTGTCGGCCAGCGCGACGGTGAACGAGAAGCACAACGGTTTCAGCAGCTGCGCATCGGGGGTCTCGACCACCGTATTATTTATGCCGGACGCCCGGCCCGGCCGCCATTCGAGATCGTTGCGCCCGAGCACGCCCGTGGATTTAAACAACGTCAGGGCAATGGCAGCCGGTGCGCTGCCGATTATCTGAAACTCCTTCATGCCGCGGCTATTCACCACCAGCGCTTTGCCCGCTTCCGCAACAGCAATGATTCCCTCGCTGGTTTCGATATCCACGGGCATTTCGCGATAGTGTTCTCGCCAGTTTTCTTCGTCATACCCCGTTTCGCGCTGGATTATCGCGAAGGGCTGCGAGGCGATAGCGTGCCGGGTGTGAATATCGCTGCCGATTAGTAAACGTAGCCGGTGATCGCAGTGGTTGTTTTCCAGCGAGCTGTCCGCATACAGGTTCGGATCGTCTTCGCGTAATGTGCACTCCATACGAAGGGGTAACGGCGTTCGGGCAGTACCCTGGCGTCCGGCGAGATCCGGCGGAAGAAACAGGGTGGCTTCAACGATCAGCTTTTCGACAAGCGGCGTTTTCAGGCAGTCGACAAGCGTGAAATGGTCGCATCGCGTCGGCGTATCGCCCGCGAGCGGTGAGAAATCGTAGCTGTCGCCCGCATCCGCACAGTCTTCAAGGGTAAAGAACGAGGGGATGCATCTGCCGCTGCGTTTGTCGTGCAGGGTGAGCGTTCCGTCGTCCAGCGTTAATCGATAATGCGCATTCTCTATCTCGCTGCCCGTTGTCTGTTCAGGCTGCCGGAAAGGCGCCGGGTCATCTTCAACGTTAATGCTGAGATAGCCGACCGGCGGCAGAACCGGTGTTTTCACAGCAACGTGCCAGCGATAATAAGGGGGAAGGGGCGTTTCACATTCGCCTTCGGCGTTAAGGGAGACTGCCGTTCCGCCTGGCAGAACGTCTCTTTTCAGGACGTCGAAGGGGATGGCCTGTCCCTGATATTTCAGGGCGATATTTTCAGCCCGGCTATAGAGTGTGGTTATCACCACGCGTCGCGTTGGGGTGCCCAGCGGGTTGAAAATCAGCAGGTCGCCTTCCCCAGCGCAGGCGGCGCTCAGGGTTTTTACCACCAGGTTCCACAGGCTGTGGCACAGCTGTTCGGTTTGCTCCAGCCGATGCAGAATGTCGCGGTTGGTGGTATCGCTATTACAGCCGCCGATAGAGTCGTGGGCGTGGCTTCGCAACAGCTTCTTCCAGAGCGTATCGACCACCGAGAGGTTCACCGGGAGCCCCTGATGACGCGCCATGGCGATTGTCGGCTCCAGCTGTCGCAGGATGAACTGCTCAACATCATCATTTTTCTTTTTGATGTCGTAGCGCACGGAGCCGATCGTTTTATGGATGCGGGTATAGCGCGGCGATTTCAGCTCTCCTTCCCAGCGTTCAAACTGTTCACGCTGCGCGCGCAGAATGTCGACGTAGCGCTCCAGCGAACTGATAACGTACCGGTCTTCATTGGGGGAGCGTGCGCTGGCGATCTGTAGAATTTTCGGCAGCCCCGGGTCGATACTGACCTGATCGCCGCCGCAGGGCAGCAGCAGGTCATTTATTCCGGCCCGCGAGCGCAGGAGATTGACCATCGGGAAGATTTTTCCCTGCAAATGACCCGCGTCTGAAGAGATGTTTTTAGCCGCGCCGTAACCGAATGCCATCGCGCAGGCAATAACGGTCGCACCTGACGGCGCCCGCCACAGGAACTGGCTGCTTTTCGCCTGTCTGTCGTGATCGATGCCGCGCCAGAAGACGATGTTGTCGATATTGCAGCCCTGTAAAATCGTGGGCATTTGCGCATTGTGACCGAAGGTGTCCGGAAGATACCCAACCTGCATGGCATGCCCCAGCTTACGGGCGGCGAAGATGCCGTACTTGAGATTGCGAATAATGGATTCGCCATGCACGTTGTAGGTGTCCGTCTGGGTATACCACGGCCCTACAAAGATCCTTTTTTCTTTGACCAGTTTTTCCAGCCTGGCGCGATAATCGGGATTGATGGCGAGAAAATCCTCCACTACCGCCATCTGCCCGTCAAGGTGGTAGCAGCTGTAAGCGGGGTCCTGCTCCAGCGTGTCGATGACGTCCGCAAAGTTATATGACGCCAGCACCATGCTGTCCTGACGGGTGAAATACCACTCCTGATCCCAGTGCGTATGGGCAATGACGTGGATCTGATTCATGACCTTCCCCTTAGCTGGCGTTCTTTGGGCTGACATAGAGCACGCCCAGAGCGCAAATCAGTGCGCCAGTAAAGACGCTCGCCAGGTAGCCCGCCACGTTGGTCGCCAGCGGCCAGCCCCAGATGGCTGGCAGCGGCAGCGTCTGCTTCACGCCAAGGGTGATGGCGACCAGCGCGCCGGCGACGGCACCGGTCATGAACACCGGGATCAGGCGTGGGTTTTTCAGGATGAACGGGATAGCGCCTTCCGAGATACCAATCACGCCCAGCAATAACGAGGTGCTGCCAACGGTTTTCTCTTCCTGGCTAAAGACATCCGGTAGCCCAAAGCGGCCGTTAAGAAAAGCGGCAAAGCCGACGCCAATGGAGGGGATCACGATGGAGAGTTCGCGGGCGGTTAAATCAAACGTCTCGCTCATGCCATTCAGGCCGAGCGCGACTGAACCCGCAGCCTTATTGACCGGGCCGCCCAGGTCGAACGCGGTGCCTGCGGCGATCATCGCGGAATAGAATCCGCGCCCGGTGTCACCTGCCGAGGTAAAAAAGACCACCATCAGCTGGTTAAGCGAGCCAAAAATCGGGTTAATCAAATATTCCATGACCATCACCAGCGTAATGCCGGTGATCAGCGGGACGACCAGCATAGTTTTGATGGTGGTGAGCTGCTGGCGGACGTGAATGGAATCATTCAGCCAGCGCACCAGATAGCCGACGAAAAAGCCGATGCCAATCGCGCCGAAAAAGCCGGACGGCATAAAGCCTTCAATATCAAAGAAGCGTTTGTAGACCTCGTCTGACATGATGCCGCCGATAAGTCCGGGGATCAGCGCCGGTTTTCCGGCAATGGAAAATGCCAGGTACATGGCGAAAACCGGATACATGAACTTAATGGTCATAAAGCCCACTTTATCCAACACGCTGAACGGCGAATGGTCGATGTTGATAAATTGGCCGGTGATTTTGGCCGTCGCCATCATCAGCCCGCCCATGACCACAACCGGCAGCATATAGCTGATGGCCGCCATAATATGGCCGATAAAAATCTGGTAAGCTGAATGCTGGCGCTCGTCGTCTGCTACGGAGGAGGCGGTGACGTTTTTTTCCATGGCCAAGGCCTGACGCAGATAGCGATCGGTATGCTTGATCAGCGCTTGCGTGCGGGTCTGAAGATGGGGAATATTTTCAAAACGTTCGGCATCCTGAATGGGAACGTCGGTGGCCAGAATAATGGCCGTGGCGGAGGCGATATCCTGTTTTGTTAAGCGATTTTTTACGCCGTCGCTGCCCTGCGTTTCGACCTTAACCTCAATATTATGCTCTTTAGCCCATGCAATAATTTTATTTGCCGCCATGAAGGTGTGTGCGATACCTGTCGGGCAGGCCGTCACCGCGACAACTTTTTGTTTCGTCATTTTCATAATTCCCTGGATGTGAAAACCGGGAAAGTATAAACAGAACCTAAAACAGTTTTTAATGTTTGCTAATACTAATTACGTATCGTGATACGCGACGCTGCATTATGTGAAGCGTCTTCCAGAGGCTATTTTTCTGTTATGTTAATATCATGCCGGGATTAAACAGGGTGTAATATATGAATTCATTTCAGGGAAGTGAACGTTTGATATTTGAATACATTCAGTATCATGCGTCTAATATTTCTAATATATCGGCAAAAGAGATTGCCCGGGATACCTTTACAACGACAACATCCGTTAATCGAGTGTGTAAAAAAATGGGCTATAAAAGCTATACCGAGCTTCGGTATCGTTTTTTACGCGATCATTTTACCCCAGCGCCTGCCGCACCCGACGCTGGGCCGCAGGCGGACGATATTGTGGCGGAGGTGTCCAGGCTGCTCACCCATTCCAGCCATATTTATCTGTACGCGCGCGGTGCTTCACTCACCAGCCTCAACTACCTGTCGCGTTTTTTATCCCTGGCGAGTCTGCCGCACCTCATTTTGAATGATATGCACCAGCTGACACGGGTATCGAAGGGGACGCTGGTACTGATCAGTAAATCCGGGGAGACGCAGTCGCTGATTGAAATGGCGCGTAACGCGCTACGAAAAGGGTTAAAGATTATTGCGATTACCCGCGAGGGGTCGACGCTGGCGGCGATCTCATCGCTATGCTGGCCGCTAGTGATCGACATTAACGCGGTATCGCTGTATCAGCGGGAAGGACAGCTTGAACTGTTAAGCGCCGTGGACCGTATCGGCTGTAGGTTGCTACAGCACGATACGGTGTAGCCAGGCCGTCAGAGTTGCTTCACTATCCCCAGACGTACGGCATAATCATTTTCATGGTTGCCGTCATTGTTGATATAGGTTTTATCCAGTGACACCAGCTCAACGTAAGGCGTCCAGCCGTCGTCAAGGCTGTAGTTGAACGCGACGGTATGTTCCCAGTAGGTGTCATCCCCGGTTCCCTGATCGACGTTATCCTGCCAGCGGAAGCGTGGGTTATAGGACATACCGAATTTGCCAATGTTATAGGCGAACCAAATGTCGAACTGGTGTGACTGACGGCGGGTATAGCCGCTGCCGTCGAGTTCTTTGTCGCTGTGTGCGTCATTAATGGTGTTATAACGATAGCGGGCAGAGAGGTTCAGACCGTTATCGAACGCTTTCCAGCCCTGAATGAAGGGGCGATAGTGGGTATTACTGGGGGTGAAAACCGTCACCATGCCAGGCGCAACGGCAAAGCCATTGCCCAGATTGAAGCGCCAGCGCGTTTCAATCTCCTGTGCCGCCTCCGTTAATCCTTTGTCATCAGGGTTATTTCGGTCGGTATCACCAAAAAAAGTATCGTTGTGGTTTTGTGCAGCTTCAACGGAAAAGTAAAAACCGTTATCCGCCTGATGCATAACCTTAATACGTGAATCATTTACGTCAGAGCGCGTATTATGGCCAAAGCGAAGGTCGACGGACGTATTTCCGCACCATCCCTGTGTGCTCAATAATAATGCGCTAATACACGTTACTTTAATAATTGTCTTTTTCATCATGTCCTGCCGAGGTTATTAATTAGCAGGGCTATTTTTATTTTTGGCATGCCATGATGTAAAAGCTATCGTCGTACATTTAGCGTATCGCTAAACATAAAAAAAGAGAGACAGCATGCTGTCCCTCCTGATATTTATTCCTGCACCCACCAGATGGCTTCAAACGGGCGCAGTTGCAGCGTATCGGGTCGGGAGGGAGCCTCTTCATAGTTACTGAGCGCCACCCGCCATGCTCCCTCTACCGGGGCCGGCTGCCACTGCTGGCGCTCGCGGCTCAGGTTCGCCACCACCATCAGCGTTTGCCCCTGCCACTGGCGGCGATAGCACCACAGGGAAGGGTGTTCAGGCAGGAGATCCTCATAATCCCCCCACGTCAGCACCGACAGAGATTTGCGCAGGCGAATCAGCGACTGATAGGTGTAGAACACCGAACCGGGGTCGTCCAGCGCCGCGCTGGCGTTCACCGTTTCGTAATTATCACAGACGCCAATCCACGGTTCGCCTGCGGTAAAGCCCGCGCCGTGCGAGGCATCCCACTGCATCGGCGTACGGCCATTATCCCGGGATTTACTCGCCAGAATCGCCAGGAGTTCATCGGTATCGCGGCCGTTAGCCCGCTGTTCGGCGAACATGTTCAGGCTTTCCACATCGCGGTAGTCGGTGATGCGGCTGAAGTGCGGGTTGGTCATACCCAGCTCTTCACCCTGATAGATGTACGGCGTGCCCTGCATGCCGTGCAGCACCATGCCGAGCATTTTCGCCGCCGCCAGGCGGTGTTCACCTTCGTCGCCAAAACGCGACACGATGCGCGGCTGATCGTGGTTACACCAGAACAGCGCGTTCCACGCTTTGTTGTGCATTCCCTGCTGCCAGTGGTGGAAGAGGGTTTTCAGCGCCACGAAGTCCGGCTTCGCCAGCGTCCACTTTTCGCCGCCGGGATAGTCCACCTTCAGGTGGTGGAAGTTAAAGGTCATCGACAGCTCGCGCCCGTCGAGCGCCGCGTACTGCTGGCAGTTCTCCAGCGAGGTGGAAGACATCTCGCCCACCGTCATCAGGTTGCGCGGGGTAAAGACATCGCGGCTCATCTCCTGAAGATATTCGTGAATGCGCGGCCCGTCGGTGTAGAAGCGACGACCATCGCCGAAGGGATCGTCCGGGAAGGTCTGATCTTTCGAAATCAGGTTGATGACGTCGAGACGCAAACCGTCCACGCCGCGATCGGCCCAGAACTCGCACACTTTTTTCAGCTCGGCACGCACCGCCGGGTTTTCCCAGTTGAGATCCGCCTGCTCCGGCGCGAAGAGATGCAGATAATACTGCTCGCTTTCAGCGTGCCAGCGCCAGGCGTTGCCGCCAAATTTCGAGCGCCAGTTGTTGGGAAGCACGTCCGGCGTACCGTCGCGCCAGATGTAAAACTGGCGGTACGGACTCTCTTTGTTCAGTGATTCGCGGAACCAGGCGTGCTGCGTGGAGGTATGGTTAAAGACCATATCCAGCACGATGCGGATGCCGCGACCGTGCGCCTCGGCAACCAGCTCGTCAAAGTCGTCCAGCGTGCCGTAGGTCGGGTCGATGGCGGTGTAGTTCGCCACGTCGTAACCGTTATCCACCTGCGGGGAGATGTAGAACGGCGTCAGCCAGATGGCGCCAATGCCGAGGGTTTTCAGGTAGTCCAGGCGCTGCGTCACGCCGCGCAGATCGCCCGTGCCGCTGCCGGTCGTGTCCTGGAAACTCTTTGGGTAAATCTGATAGATAACGCCGTTCTGCCACCAGTGAGGAAGGGTATTCATAGTGCTTTCCTGCAAATGCGAAGGGGCGCAACTGCGCCCCGAAAGAGGGAATTAAACAATCTGCAACGTGCCCTGACGGAACTTACGCTGGTAAACCACGGTGGTTAGCACCATTGGGATGATAATCGCCACCGCCATGGCCAGCGCAAATACCTGCCAGAAAGCGGGCTGAATGGAGAGGATACCCGGCAGGCCGCCGACGCCAATCCCGTTCGCCATCACGCTATTCAGGCCGCACAGCAGGCCCGCCAGACCAGAGCCGATCATCGCGCAGAGCATCGGGAAGCGGTACTTCAGGTTGATGCCGTACATCGCCGGTTCGGTGACGCCGAGATAGGCGGAAATAGCCGCCGGAACGGAGATCTCACGCTCGTTGTGCTTACGGCTGACGATGATGATGCCGGTGACCGCAGACGCCTGCGCGATATTAGACAGGGCGATAATTGGCCAGACCGGCGTACCGCCGAGGCTTTGAATCATCTGCATATCGATGGCCAGCGTGGTCTGGTGCACGCCGGTGATCACCAGCGGAGCGTACAGGAAGCCGAACAGCGCGGCACCGATTGGCGCGAAGCTGCCGGTCATCAGGTGACGGACCGCGAAGGCCACGCCGTCGCCAATCATGCGGCCAAACGGACCGATAAAGGCATGCGCCAGGAACACCGCCAGGATCAGCGAGCAGACCGGGACCACCACCAGATAGAGGTAATCCGGCACGATGCGCTTCAGGCGCGTTTCAATAAAGCCCAGCGCCAGACCCGCCAGCAGCGCCGGGATCACCTGCGCCTGATAGCCCACCTTGGCGATGGTAAACAGGCCAAAGTTCCACACTTCCGGCACCTGCTGACCAAGTAAGTAAGCGTTCATTAACTGCGGAGAGACCAGCGTAACGCCCAGTACGATGCCCAGAATAGGCGTGCCGCCCATCTTGCGCACCGCCGACCAGCAAATCCCGACCGGCAGATAGAAGAAGATCGCCTCGCCAATCAGCCACAGGAAGTCATAGATGCTTTGCAGCGCCGGGTACATCTGCGCCAGGGTTTTGCCGTCGCTCATCGGCACGTCGCCGATGACGTTACGGAAGCCGAGAATTAAGCCCCCGCTGATCAGCGCCGGCAGCAGCGGGAAGAAGATCTCCGCGAAGTGGGAAATCAGCTGCTCGTGCCATTTCATATTCTGGCGCGCCGCCTTCTTCGCCTGCTCTTTATCGGCGGAAGTGTGCCCGGTAGTCGCCAGCAGAGCCTGATAGTAATCGCCCACTTCGGTACCAATCACCACCTGGAATTGCCCGGCATTGGTGAAGCAGCCTTTAACCATCTTGAGCTCTTCAATCGCCTTTGGATCGGCCTTGGCCGGATCGTTCAGCACGAAGCGCAGGCGGGTAATGCAGTGGCTGACGGTGGCGATGTTTTCGCGTCCGCCGACAAGAACGATAAGCCGATCGATATCTGCTTGTTTGACTTTACTCATCATGAAACCTCATGACCGGTTGATAGGGGTAATGACCTGAGCGCAAGCCTACTCTTTCAGCGTGACGGCGAAAATGGGAACGTTCCCGAAATCGGGCGGAGATCACAATAATCCATTCAAGGAGGTTATGAGAGGTGGGCAGGAATAACGATCTGACGTGGCTCTGCACGACCGTTGATCTGCTCGATCAGCTGCGCGGCAGCCTGACGGCCAGACTCGCCGTAGCCGGGGTCAACGCTGATAATCTCCGGGTGTAAGAACTTCATCAGCGGCGTGTTTCCCACGCTCGCTAATTGCAGCTCCCCGATGCGCTGCTCCTGCAAATATTTGCTCGCGCCTAATGCAAGGGTATCCGTGGCGCACACCAGGGCGGTGGTGTGCGGGGTTAGCACGCTGGCGACCTGCTCATATCCCTGCTTCATGCCCAGCCCCGGCAGCGCGGCCACGGCAGGGAGGTTGTTTTTTTTACAAAACGCCAGATACGCTTCATGGCGACGCTTGCCGGTGGTGACGTCGGCATGCGGCACGCCGAGATAGCTGATATGCCGATGGCCCTGTTCATACAGGCGCTGCATCAGGATCACTATCGCCCCTTCGTCATCGTAACAAACGGAGGCAAACCCGCTGGCGTCGCGCGCCAGCAGCACCAGCGACGGCTGCCAGGGCTTCAGCACGTCCTCTTTCAGGCCGGTAAACCCGAACAGCACCACGCCGTCAATGTTGCGGCGCTGAAGCATACCCAGATGCTCCTCCACCATTTGCGCGGAGAACTGGCTCTCCATCATGATCGGATCGTAGCCCTGCTCGTAAAAGGCGGGAAGCATGGTCTGCACGGCGAGGTTTTCGGAGAGGGAATCCAGACGCGAGACAATAATGGCGACCACTTTATCGCTCTGCCCGCGCATGGCGCGCGCGGAGCGGGAAGGGGAAAAACCGTGCTGATTCATCACCGCCTCGACGCGCTCGCGGGTGCGCTCGCTGACACCGCTTTCGTTGTTCAGCACGCGTGAGACGGTCGATTTCCCCACGCCGCTTAAACGCGCGATATCTTTAATCGTAAGGCGGTTCTGCATGCTGTATTCCCTGTAACAACGATAAAATGGTCAATTGAGCCTAATGCTATCCTGCGAATTCGCTATGGGCAAAGTCTGGTTTACGTTTGGTTTATTTGCAGGGCGTTATAATACCGCCCGATTAGCCACAAACGGTATGGATAAATCTCTATACTGCGTGCCGACACTCTACTTTTTACTTACCGGAGGCCACATGGATCCCGATCCCGTACCTCTCCTGACCAGGAGAAAACCTTCTTTCCGGTAAGCCAGCCTTTTGCTGTCTCACCGGCGTGAGGCAGCAACGTTCATACGTTCCTGCTTGTTAAATAAAGTGCCTGACAGGTAAGGCTTTGCCACGCCTGCGGGAAAGACTGCGTCCGCCTTTGCGGATGCGGGGGAATGACTATGCTGAAAAATATCACCCGGCAGCTGTTTACTCAGCTGAGCCGCCATCTGCCACGCCGCCTGATTGCGCGCGATCCGCTGCCAAATGCCAACACCATGGCGGGAGCGACGATTCCCGCTTCCCTGACCGAGCGCTGCCTGAACGTGGCGGCGATGGATGAAAACGAAGTCTGGCGCGCCTTTGGCGGCCACCCGGAAGGGCTGAACGCGCAAGAAGTGTTAAAAAGCCGCGCGGAACATGGCGACAACCAAATCCCGGCGCAGAAACCCTCTCCCTGGTGGGTCCACCTGTGGCTCTGCTATCGCAACCCGTTCAACCTGCTGCTGACGGTGCTCGGAATTATCTCTTACGCCACTGAAGATCTGTTTGCCGCAGGCGTGATCGCCCTGATGGTGGGCATCTCCACGCTGCTTAACTTTATTCAGGAAGCGCGCTCCACCAAAGCGGCGGACGCCCTGAAGGCGATGGTCAGCAACACCGCGACCGTCTCGCGCGTGATTAACGATCTCGGCGAAAACGCCTGGGTTGAGCTGCCCATTGACCAGCTGGTGCCGGGCGATCTGGTGAAGCTGGCGGCGGGGGACATGATCCCGGCGGATTTACGCATCATCCAGGCGCGGGATCTGTTCGTCGCCCAGGCCTCACTGACCGGTGAATCCCTGCCCGTGGAGAAGGTCGCGCGGACCCGCGACCCGCAGCAGATGAACCCGCTCGAGTGCGACACCCTGTGCTTTATGGGCACCACGGTGGTCAGCGGCACGGCGCAGGCAATTGTCACCGCCACCGGCGGCAACACCTGGTTTGGGCAGCTGGCCGGGCGCGTCAGCGAGCAGGAGAGCGAGCCGAATGCGTTCCAGAAAGGCATTGGCCGCGTCAGCATGCTGCTGATCCGCTTTATGATGGTCATGACGCCGATTGTCCTGCTGATCAACGGCTACACCAAAGGCGACTGGTGGGAAGCGGCGCTGTTCGCGCTCTCCGTGGCCGTCGGCCTGACGCCGGAAATGCTGCCGATGATCGTTACCTCCACGCTGGCGCGCGGGGCGGTCAAACTCTCTAAACAAAAGGTGATCGTCAAACACCTCGACGCCATCCAGAACTTTGGCGCGATGGACATTCTCTGCACCGATAAAACCGGCACCCTGACCCAGGACAAAATCGTGCTGGAGAATCATACCGATATTGCCGGGAAGACCAGCGAGCGCGTGCTGTACAGCGCGTGGCTGAACAGCCATTACCAGACCGGGCTGAAAAACCTGCTCGACGTGGCGGTGCTGGAAGGCGTGGATGAAGAGTCTGCCCGCATGCTCTCTGGGCGCTGGCAGAAGGTGGACGAAATCCCGTTCGACTTTGAGCGCCGCCGCATGTCGGTGGTGGTGAGCGAGCAGCCGGACGTGCATCAGCTGATCTGCAAGGGGGCGTTGCAGGAGATCCTGAACGTTTCAACGCAGGTGCGCCATAACGGGGAGATCGTGCCGCTGGACGACACCATGCTGCGCCGCATCAAGCGCGTCACCGATAGCCTGAACCGTCAGGGGCTGCGCGTGGTGGCGGTGGCGAGCAAATTCCTGCCCGCGCGCGAGGGTGACTATCAGCGTATCGACGAATCCGACCTGATCCTCGAAGGTTACATCGCCTTCCTCGATCCGCCGAAAGAGACCACCGCCCCCGCGCTGAAGGCGCTGAAGGCGAGCGGTATTACCGTCAAAATCCTGACCGGAGACAGCGAGCTGGTGGCGGCCAAAGTGTGCTCCGAAGTGGGGCTGGACGCGGGCGACGTGGTGGTGGGGAGCGACATCGAAACGCTTTCTGACGACGAGCTGGCGCAGCTTGCCCAGCGCACCACGCTGTTTGCCCGCCTGACGCCGATGCACAAAGAGCGCATTGTGACGCTGCTGCGTCGTGAAGGGCACGTGGTGGGCTTTATGGGCGACGGCATCAACGATGCGCCGGCCCTGCGTGCGGCGGACATTGGCATCTCCGTGGACGGCGCGGTGGATATTGCCCGCGAGGCGGCGGATATCATCCTGCTGGAAAAGAGCCTGATGGTGCTGGAGGAGGGCGTCATCGAAGGGCGTCGCACCTTCGCCAACATGCTGAAGTACATCAAAATGACCGCCAGCTCCAACTTCGGTAACGTCTTCAGCGTGCTGGTGGCGAGCGCGTTTCTGCCGTTCCTGCCGATGCTGCCGCTGCACCTGCTGATCCAGAACCTGATGTACGATGTCTCTCAGGTAGCGATCCCGTTTGATAACGTGGACGACGAGCAGATCCAGAAGCCGCAGCGCTGGAACCCCGCCGATCTGGGGCGCTTTATGCTGTTCTTTGGGCCGATCAGCTCCATCTTCGACATTCTGACCTTCTGCCTGATGTGGTTTGTGTTCCACGCCAACACGCCGGAACACCAGACGCTGTTCCAGTCCGGCTGGTTCGTGGTAGGGCTGCTGTCCCAGACGCTGATTGTGCACATGATCCGCACCCGCCGCATTCCGTTTATTCAGAGCCGTGCCGCGTGGCCGCTGATTGTGATGACGGGCATTGTGATGGCGCTCGGGATCGCGCTGCCGTTCTCGCCTCTTGCAGGTTACCTGCAACTTCAGGCGCTGCCGCTGAGCTACTTCCCGTGGCTGGTGGCGATCCTCGCGGGCTATATGGTGCTGACGCAGATGGTGAAAGGATTCTATGCGCGTCGATATGGGTGGCAGTAAGCTCATTTTGCCACAATCCAGACGTAGGCCGGGTAAGGCGAAGCCGCCACCCGGCATCTGGCTTTCCTCCCAAATTCAACAACCTGTGATCTCCGTCGGCGCATTCGCTTGACGACAATTTGTACGCATGTTAACAGAATGTTTTGCCTTTATTTGGCCCGTCAGATAAGGATCATTCATGTTACGGTACAGTCTCTTAACCGCCGGGCTTATGCTCGGCGCCTCCGCTTTTGCCGCGCCGGCAGGCGACCTTCCCCTGATGCCCTGGCCTGCGAAGGTGGAACGCCCGACGACTCAGGGCGCGCTGGTGCTTAACAATCAACTCTCCGTGAGCGTCAGCGGCGACGATCTGGGGGATGCGGTCAACCGCCTGCGCCAGCGCATTGCGCTGCAAACCGGCTGGACGCTACAGCCGCAGGCCGAAAAACCTGACAAGCCGACCATCCGCATCGCCATCGCTAAAAAGGTGAAGCCGCAGCCGCTGCCGGACAGCGATGAAAGCTATACGCTGAAGGTCGATGCCAACGGCGTGAACATCTCCGCTAACACCCGCTTTGGCGCATTGCGCGCAATGGAAACCCTGCTCCAGCTGATGCAGAACGGTGCCGAAAACACTTCGATTCCGTGGGTTACCATTGCAGATTCGCCGCGCTTCCCGTGGCGCGGGCTGCTGCTCGATTCGGCGCGCCATTTCATCCCGATACCCGATATCAAACGCCAGATCGACGGTATGGCCGCGGCTAAGCTCAACGTCCTGCACTGGCATCTGACAGACGATCAGGGCTGGCGCTTTACCTCGAAGCGTTATCCAAAATTAACCCAGCTTGCCAGCGACGGGCTGTTCTACACCCCTGAGCAGATGCGCGAGATTGTGCGTTACGCTGCCGAACGCGGCATACGCGTGGTGCCGGAGATCGATATGCCGGGCCACGCCTCAGCGATCGCCGTCGCCTATCCGGAACTGATGAGCGCGCCGGGGCCGTACGCCATGGAGCGCCACTGGGGCGTGCTGAAGCCGGTGCTGGATCCCACCAAAGAGGCGACTTACACCTTTGCCGACGCGATGGTCAGCGAACTGGCGGCGATCTTCCCCGATCCGTATCTGCATATCGGCGGCGATGAAGTGGACGACAGCCAGTGGAAGGCGAACGCGGCGATCCAGCGATTTATGCGCGACAACAAACTGGCGGACAGCCACGCGTTGCAGGCGTATTTCAACCGCAAGCTGGAGACGATCCTTGAGAAGCACCACCGCCAGATGGTCGGCTGGGACGAGATCTACCATCCCGATCTGCCGAAAAGCATTCTGATCCAGTCCTGGCAGGGGCAGGACGCGCTGGGGCAGGTGGCGCAGAACGGCTATAAGGGCATTCTCTCAACCGGCTTCTACCTCGACCAGCCGCAGTCCACCGCCTATCACTACCGCAACGAAATCGTGCCGCAGGGGCTGAATGGCGTGGATGTGATAGCGGACACCGACAGCGCTCAGAGTTGGACTTTCTCCATGCCGCGCCTGAAGGGCAAGCCGGTGGAAGGCAGCTTTACGCTGGTGAAAGGCGATGCTGGCTGGCGCGGATTCATTGATTTTGCCGGGAAATCGCGTCGGGCGGTGAATAACATTCAGTGGCGAGGCGACAACCAGGTGACGTTTACCGTTGACACCTGGATGGGTGAAACGCGCCCGGTCGTTTCAGTTGCGAACGATAAGCTCAGCGGTTATTTCCTGGTGGGCAACGCGCGCTACCCGATTGACGGAACGCGTCTGGACGAGGTGCCAAAAGGCATACCGTCCGTGGTGCCGGACCCGGCGAACGAGGCCAATCTGCTCGGCGGTGAAGCCGCGCTGTGGGCGGAAAACGTGGTCGCGCCGGTGCTGGATATCCGCCTGTGGCCGCGCGCCTTTGCGGTGGCGGAGCGGCTGTGGTCGGCGAAGGACGTGAACGACGTCGACAACATGTATACCCGGCTACAGGCGATGGACAGCTGGTCCACGGTGTCGGTTGGGCTACAGCAGCATACCCAGCAGCAGGTACAGTTCACGCGGCTGGCAAATAATGCGGATACCCTGCCGCTGCAAATCCTCGCTCAGGCGCTCGAGCCGGCGCAGTATTACACCCGCCAGCATCTCAAGTTCCAGGCCGGAAACTATCATCAGTTCGAGCCGCTTAACCGGCTCGCGGACGCGCTAAACGCTGAAAGTGCTACCGTGCGTCAGATGAATAAATGGGCCGACCGTCTGGTCAGCGACGCGGAAGACACGGAAAGCGCCGAGGCGCTGCGCCACGTCTTTAACCGCTGGCAGAACAACACCAGCGACGTGCTGGCCTTGAGCGAAAACAGCTATCAGCTGAAGGCTATTAAGCCGGTGATTCAGGAGGTGGATAAGCTGGCCTCGATTGGCCTGAGGCTGACGGATCTGGTGGCGCGTCAGGGGACGCTGGACGACAAAGAGATAGCCTCGATCCAGAGCGAGCTGGACAGCGCGGCGAAGATTCAGGACGAAGTGGTGATTGCGGCGGTCTATCCGCTGGAGACGCTGCTACGCGCCACGCGGAATCAGTAACACACATGCCCGGTGGCGTGTAGGCCCGGCAAACGAAGTGCCGCCGGGCGTAAAGGCTACTCAGTTCTTCAGAACCCATGCCTCTTTCCAGTGTGCGCCAACGCCTGGCTCATACTGGTTTGCGGTTGGGCTGTACTGCACGCAGTAGCCGCTGTACGGGAAAGGCTTACATTCGTAGGTCTTACCGTCTTTAGGCTGAAGCACCACGGTACCTGCCTTGTAAGACGCGATATTGTCAGGGAAGGTAAAGTCGTGGTGGCCGGTGCTGTCCGCGGCTGCATCGCTTTCCAGCATCAGGTTCAGTACGTCCTGCGCGAACATCGTGCCGTCTTTATTGGTCGCGTAGTATTTCAGCATGTGGTGGCCGGCGGTCACGTCGGTCAGGGTCATGGTGACGTCCTGATTGCTGTTGTTCATGTCCTGCTTCAGGTAGCCTTTTTCCGCACCGTGGTGGTTCATCACGTGTGCTTCAAAATTCACGTCGCCCTGGGTGTTAACGTGGAAGGTCACGGTCGCGTTGCCATGTTCGATTTTGCTGTATTGCAGATCGGTAACGGCGATGCTCTCGCTCACCTGCGCTTTCTGCTCTTCATAAGAGATAGCAACGGACTGTAAGGTGCTGCCGTCTTTCACGAAGACGCTGTTGGCGCCGTGAACCGGGCTGATGTCACCGGCCTCATCCTTCACGCCGACGCGCACGTCGTGCTGCGCGGTGTTGATCTTCTGCGCCAGATCGTAGGACCACTGGTTAGCGTCGCCCTGCTCAGCAGAGCCGATGGTCATCTCGGTGCGCATGGCGGTCACTTCGCCGTGGGCGTCGAAGAAGCGTGCGATAACCTTATCACCCACGTTCAGGTTATTACCGGCAATCTGGCCGCTCAGGGTTTTGCTCCACTCGGATACGATCGCAGGCGTTTCGTCCGGGGTCACGTTGCCGCCATTGCCGAAATCAACGTCGATAGCCTGATAGAAGCTGTTTGAAGTATCTGCAATTTCCCATACGCCGTAAATGACCTGATAGCCCGTGCGCTCAGGAACATTACAGGTCATGGATTTAGTTACGGCTGGCGCCTGGCTATTTCCGTTAATTGTACAGAACGGGGTTAATTCAAACTGATCGCGAGTGAGCGGCTTATTTGGGTCCCAGTTTTGTTTGGTAATGTAATAACGCCAGTTGGTGGTTTTGTGCGGCGCAGTATGGTGCCAGACAAATTCATGCGGGCCTGCGGTCATTGGGTTTTTAGTCCACGCATTCAGGCTCTGCTTATCCAGCTGAGAATATTGTGAGATACCCGCGCTGGCGAGGTGTCCGTCTGCTGGCTCTGCCCCAGTCGGGAAGCCGGAGGTTTTCTCTACGCTCTGCGGTTCATACTGTACGGCTCCGCAATCAATATTTTGACCCAGCTTACACATATAGGCGCGGCTGGCAGGAGATTCAATATATCCGTGGGCAAATGCGGAAGACGCAACGGTCAATGTTGCGAGCGCAAGTGCGATTTTTGAAAGTTTCATTACTCATCCATAAAAAAGAGAATATTACTAGGCGGGGGGATTCTAATAATCGGACAAGTAATATGTCATTTCGTACAGAGAGTAAAAATGGTCGCAATAATAAAGGCAGCGAGCGCTGCCTTTTATTTATTGAAATAAATTAGCGACGTACGGCGATCGCTTCAATTTCAATTTTCACGTCTTTTGGCAGACGCGCTACTTCCACGCAGGAGCGCGCCGGGAAGGTGGCGTTGTGCTCGGTGAAGAACGCTTCGTACGTGGCGTTAACGGTGGCGAAGTCGTTCAGATCTTTCACGAACACCGTCGTTTTGACGATATCACCCACTTTCAGGCCCGCAGATTCAACGATAGCCTGCACGTTTTCCAGCGACTGACGCGCCTGCGCCGCCACGTCGGCCGGCACTTCACCGGTTTTCGGGTTTACCGGGATCTGGCCAGAGGTGATGATCATGCTGCCCAGATCAACGCCCTGAACGTATGGGCCAATGGCCGCTGGTGCATTTTCCGTCGCGAGTACTTTGCTCATTTTTTCTCCAGAATTACAGCGTTAAGAATGTTCCCGGCCATTATAACAGCCGGGATTTCATTACCAACCTCAATTAGTTGGCCAGCACCACATAATGGGAAAACTCTTTTTCGCAGTATTTGCATTTGAGCGCGATGTCATTGGCGCGCTTTTTCACTGCAAAGCTGGAGGAGACCGGCTCGGCGTGGCTGATGCAATTGCTGTTCGGGCAGACCAGCACGCTTTCGATACGCTCCGGCAGGCTCGGGCGGGATTTGCCCACCACGTCGTAATCGTCGATGCGGTTAACCGTGGCGTCCGGCGCATACAGCGACAGCTGGTTGACCTGTTCGTCGGTCAGGAAGGTGTTTTCGATTTTGATCAGATCTTTACGGCCCATTTCGCCGGACGGCAGGTTCAGGCCGATGGTGATGCGCTGGTCGGTTTCGGTCAGTTTGAACAGCGTCAGCAGCTTAAAGCCCACCTGCGCAGGGATGTGGTCAATCACGGTGCCACGCTTGATGGCTTCAACCTGGAGTTTGTTATCGTGTGTCATGGTCGTCTCCCCTTACAGAGCTAATTCGCGATTCAGAACCAGTGCCAGTAACGCCTGGCGAGCGAAGATGCCGTTCCCGGCCTGCTGGAAGTACCAGGCGTGCGGCGTTTTATCCACGTCGGTGGCAATCTCATCGATGCGCGGCAGCGGGTGCAGCACCTTCATGTTGTCGCGCGCGCCGTCGAGGTCGCTGGCGCGCAGCACGAACTGCGCCTTCACGTTGGCGTATTCGGACGGATCCAGACGCTCTTTCTGCACGCGGGTCATATAGAGAATATCCACGTTGCCCACCACCTCTTCGATGCTGGCGTGCAGGCTCCACGCAATGCCTTTCTCGTCCAGCATGTCGAGGATGTACTGCGGCATCGCCAGCGCGTCCGGGGCGATGAAGAAGAAGCGGTTGCCGCTAAATTTCGCCAGCGCCTGGGTCAGGGAGTGGACGGTGCGACCGTACTTCAGGTCGCCGACCATGGCGATGTTCAGGTTTTCAAGCGTGCCCTGCGTCTCCTGAATGGTGAACAGATCCAGCAGGGTCTGCGTCGGATGCTGGTTGGCGCCGTCACCGGCGTTCAGCACCGGAATGCCGCCGGAAAACTCGGTTGCCAGGCGCGCCGCGCCCTCCTGCGGGTGGCGCATCACAATCGCGTCCACGTAGGTGCTGATCACTGAAATGGTATCCGCCAGGGTTTCGCCTTTTTTGCCCAGCGACGTGTTGCTGCTGTCCGAGAAGCCCACCACGCTCGCGCCCAGGCGGTGCATGGAGGTTTCAAAGGAGAGGCGGGTGCGCGTCGACGCTTCAAAGAAACAGCTCGCGATCACCTTGTGCTTCAGCAGCTCCGGCTGCGGATTGGCCTTCAGTTTTGCCGCGGTTTCCAGAACCAGTTCCAGCTCTTCGCGGCTGAGGTCGTTTATGGAAATGATGTGTTTTTGATAAAGCGGATTCATGTTTATCTCCTGACGCCGGGCAAAAAAAAGCCCCTCAAATGAGGGGCTCTGGGAATAGGTTTAGCAACGGGAAGAAAAACGGCAGGCCAGCGTCTGATTTCAGACGCGGTAAGACGTTATGTCGTACACGCTTGACCATGCTTCCTCCCGGCAAATTGTCGGCCATTATACGCACCTCGTTTTTGGGATCAAGCGATTTAATGCACGCTTTACTCAATGCAAACGGTTCTTTATGAATATTAATGCATTCTGAGTAAATAATTAATTTGCTTATGCACCAGCGCGGTACGCTTCACCACCCGGGGCGCGACCCAGACGATACTGCTTCCCGCCACCACGCCTAAAATTTCCGGTAACTGGTGATAATCCAGAATACGCGCCACCGCGCGGCCATATCCGGCGACGGTATGAATAAGGATAAATTCGCTATTGTGCTCCACGCTGACCACCATTTCGGAGACGGTGCGCGCGGCGTCGGGGGCAGGGCGCAGCTGGGGATTCAGCGAATAAATCTTTAGCCCTTTGGCATTGCGAATTTTTATGACGCCGAGCAGCTTGAGCAGACGTGAAACGGTGGACTGGCTGATGGTCTCAAAACCCCGCTCCTGCAAGTCGCGGCGGATCTCTTCCTGAGAGAGATAGCTCTTTTCCGCGATCAGACGCTGGCAGACCGTTAGCTGTAGTTGCTCTTTGGGAGAGTACTCTTCGTAATCCATCATAGTTCCCATATCAATTCCCGAAATAACCGGTGGCACCGCACCGATCCGTAGGCCGGATGAGCGCAGCGCCATCCGGCAAATCACAACAACGCGCCCAGGCTTAACGCCACCATAATCACCACCGTCAAAATCCCCAGCAGCGGCGCGACCCATTTCAGATAGCGCACGTAGGGCACGCGGGCGATAGCCAGCCCGCCCATCACGACGGCAGAGGTGGGGGTGACAAGGTTAACGAGGCCGGACGCCGACTGGTAAGCCGTAACCACCAGGTCGCGGTTGACGTTAGCGAAATCGGCAAGGGGTGCCATGATCGGCATCGTCAGAACGGCCAGGCCGGACGAAGAAGGCACAAGAAACGACAGCACCACCTCCAGCCAGTACATCACGTTAATGAACGCCACCGTCGATAATCCGGTAACCATCCCCTCGGCGCTGTGCAAAATGGTGTGGGTAATCATGCCCTTATCCATCATTACTACGATACCGCGCGCGATGCCGATAATCAGCGCGACGCCCAGCAAATCTCGTGCGCCGTTGATAAAGGTTGAGGTCAGCTCCTCTTCGCTCATGCGGGCGATAAGCCCAACGATAATGGCGCTGGCGAGGAACACTGCCGAGATCTCTGCCATCCACCAGCCCCGCACCGCCACGCCGTAGATCATCACCGCGAAGGCGAGGGCGAAGATCGCCAGGATGAGTTTGCGCACCGGGGTAAATTCCAGGGACTGCTCGCCCTTGTTGCCGAGAAAATGGGCGCGGTTCTCTTCCTGTTTATCCGCCACGATCGACAGCGACGGATCTTTGCGCACCTTACGGGCGTAGCGCATCACCCACGCCACGCAGATGATCCAGCCGATGACCAGCAGCGCGATGCGCAGCATGATCCCGTTGGTGAAGGGGATCCCGGCGGCGTTGGCGGCGATCACCGTGGCGAACGGGTTTATAGTAGAGCCGAGCGTGCCGATCCCCGCCCCGAGCAGCACGGTGGACGCGGCAACCACCGGATCGAACCGAGCCGCCAGCATCACCGGCACCAGTAAGGTATAGAAGGGCAGCGACTCTTCGGCCATGCCGTAAATGGTGCCACCTGCGGCAAACAGCGCCATCAGGATCGGGATCATCCACTCTTCGCGTCCGCGCAGCTTAGTGGTGACGCGCTCGATCCCGGCGTCAATTGCCCCGGTTTTGGTGACGATCCCGAGAAATCCCCCGATGATCAGAATAAACAGCGCGACGTCGATCGCCCCGGCCTGGCCGGACTCCGGATCGTACAGCCCGGCTATCGGGGCCATCAGCACCGACACCAGCCCCTGCGGGTGCGATGCCACGTGCGCATAGGTGCCGGCGACCGGCACCTCTTTGCCGAGCGCCTCGTTCATCGCCATATGGTACTGCCCGGCCGGAACAATCCACGTCAGCACGGCAACCACGGCAATCAGAAAAAAGAGAATGGTGTAAGCGGAGGGAAACTTGAACTTGCCCATGATGTTCTCCTGAAACCCGGCGCACCCCGCGGCGCGCCGGGCGGTGATTAGTCGCCGAGTGTCGCCACCATGACCGCTTTAATGGTGTGCATGCGGTTCTCTGCTTCGTCGAAGACGATGGAGTTCGGTGATTCAAAGACCTCTTCCGTCACTTCCAGCCCCTTCAGGCCGTACGCCACCTCGATTTCGCGGCCCACTTTGGTGTGCTCGTTGTGGAATGCCGGCAGGCAGTGCATGAACTTGACGTTCGGGTTGCCGGTGGCCTTCATGACGTCCGCGTTGATTTGATACGGCTTCATCAGGCTGACGCGCTCGGCCCAGGCCTCCTTCGGCTCTCCCATGGAGACCCACACGTCGGTGTAGAGGAAATCGGTGCCGTGCACGCCTTCTTCCACGTCGTCGGTAAGGGTGATGCGCGCGCCCGTTTCTTTGGCGATGGCGCGGCACTGCTCAACCAGCCCGGCTTCTGGCCAGAAGGATTTGGGCGCGACGAGGCGGATATCCATCCCCATTTTGGCCGCGCCGACCATCAGGGAGTTGCCCATGTTGTTACGCGCGTCGCCCAGGTAGGCAAAGCTCAGCTCCGGCAGGGTTTTGCCCGGGGAGTGCTCCAGCATGGTCATCAGATCCGCCAGAATTTGCGTCGGGTGGAACTCGTCGGTCAGGCCGTTCCACACCGGCACGCCCGCGTACTCGCCCAGCTCCTCGACGATGGCCTGGCCGTAGCCGCGGTACTCGATGCCGTCATACATGCGGCCCAGCACGCGGGCGGTGTCTTTCATCGACTCTTTGTGACCGATCTGCGACCCGCTTGGGCCGAGGTAGGTAACCTGCGCGCCCTGGTCAAACGCGCCCACTTCGAAGGCGCAGCGGGTGCGGGTGGAGGTTTTTTCAAAGATCAGGGCGATGTTTTTTCCGACCAGCGTCTGCTTTTCGCGCCCGGCTTTTTTGGCCGCCTTCAGCTCGATGGCAAGGTCGATCAGGTACTGGATCTCCGCCGGGGTGTAGTCCAGCAGTTTAAGAAAGTTGCGGTTTTTCAGGTTGATGGTCATGGGTAAATCCTTTTTAAATGAGAGTTCAGTTACGAATCAGCGTGCCTTTCTCGCCCGTCAGGATCTCCGCGCCGTCGGCCAGCGCGCCGATCCCGGCAATCCCGCCGCAGGCCTCAACAAATTCGCGGCAGGCGGCGACCTTCGGCCCCATCGATCCGGCGTCGAACGTCATGTCTTTAAGCAGTTCCGGCGTCACCTGCGCCAGCGGGCGCTGGGTCGGCTTGCCCCAGTCGAGGTACACCGCGTCGGCATCGGTGAGGATCAGCAGGGCATCGGCCTCGATCTGGCGCGCCAGCAGGGCAGCGGAGAGGTCTTTGTCGATCACCGCCTCAACGCCGCGATAGCCGTTGGCGTTTTCCACTACCGGCACGCCACCGCCGCCGTTGCAGATCACCAGGTGGTCACGCTGGATCAGCGCCGTAATGGCGTCGCTCTCGACGATGCGCTTCGGCTGTGGAGAGGGCACCACGCGGCGGAAATAGGCGCCGTCGGCCCTGAACGTCCAGCCTTTTTCTGCGGCCAGCGCTTTCGCCTGCGCTTCGCTGTACACCGGGCCGATGTATTTGGTCGGGTTGCTGAAGGCCGGGTCGGCGGCGTCCACCTCTACCTGAGTGAGCAGAACGCTCACCTCGCGCTGCGGCAGATTGTTTTTCAGCGCCTGCTGGAGCATGTAGCCGATCATCCCCTGGCTTTCCGCGCCGAGAACGTCCAGCGGGTAGGGCGTCACTTTGTCGTAGGCGCTGTTCTGCAATGCCAGCAGCCCGACCTGCGGCCCGTTGCCGTGCACCAGCACCACGCGCCACTGTTCTGTTAATCCGGCGATGGTGCGGGCGGCCTGCTCAATGTTCTGACGCTGAATATCCGCTTCCAGCGGCTCGCCGCGCTTGAGCAGCGCGTTGCCGCCCAGGGCCACAACCAGAGTGGGTTTTCGTTCCATGATGGCTCCTTAAATTCCGTCGCGTTCCAGTGGGCAGCTCATGCAGCGCGCGCCGCCGCGACCGCGTCCCAGTTCGTCGCCGGGGATCGGCAGCACGGTGATGCCCGCTTTGTCGTACTTCTCGTTGGTCCAGACGTTACGCTCGTAGCCGATCACCACGCCCGGGCGGATGGTCAGGACGTTATTGGCGTCGTTCCACTGCTCGCGTTCGGCTTCAAAGGCGTCGCCGCCGGTGGTGATCAGGCGGACCTGGTTAATGCCGAGGGCTTTCTCAATGGCGTGCAGCAGGTCGGTTTCTTGCGTGCGCAGCAGGCCGCCGCGTCCGTCTGGGGTGAGCGTCCAGCACTGGGCGTCTTTGCGCACCACTTCCGGATAGACGGAGAAGGTGTCCACGTCGATGTGGGTCATCACCGTATCGAGGTGCATGCAGGAGCGGTGTTTTGGCAGCTCAACGGCAATCACGCGTTCGGCCTGACGGTGTTTAAACAGGCTGTTGGCGAGGAACTCCACGCCCTGCGGCGTCGTGCGCTCGGACATGCCGATCAATACCGCCCCGCGGCCAATCACCAGTACGTCACCGCCTTCTAAGGTGGCGTGGTCGTAATTAATATTCTCGTCGCCGAAATACTTAATAAAATCGCCGTCGGCAAATGCCGGATGCCAGCGATATATCGCGCGCAGATTATTGGTTTCACGCTGGCGGGCGGGTTTCGCCATCGGGTTAATGGACACGCCGTTATAAATCCAGCAGGAGGTATCGCGGGTAAATAAGTGGTTCGGCAGCGGCTTCATAATAAAATCATTCGCCGTGTGGGTATCCACTACCATATTTTTAATGGCTGCCGGAATTTCGCCGTAGGTTAATCCCCCGCTTAATCGCCGCGCCAGTTCGCGGTGCGGCATATCCGCCAGCCAGCCGCGCACGTCGCCGGCAAAGGTTGGACCGAGGCGATAGTCGGAAATTTGCGTTTCAAGAAGCCAGGCTTTCGCTTCTGCAATATCAAGCGTTTGCGTGAGCAGGTCGGTCAACAGCAGGACTTCCACACCCTGCTCGCGCAGCGTGTTTGCGAAGATGTCATGCTCTTCACCCGCCCGTTCAACCGACAGTACATCATCAAATAACAGCTCCTGACAGTTTGAGGGGGTTAACCGCTTCAGGCTTAAATTAGGGCGGTGCAGCATAACGCTACGCAATTGACCAATTTCAGAACCGACGTAATGCTTTTCCATAATTATTCCTTTAACTGTTTTTTCAGAATAAAAAGGGCATGCGCCATGTGATGTGTTTAATTAAATGGCGGCTAAGCTCAATTGATTTCGTGATTCATAGTAGGCGCTTAAATAACGGTTATTGTGACATTGCTCACGCGAAAAACGATATTAAGGCGTTTGTTTTCATTTGCATGATTCGCATCAGATAATGATTAAATTGTTATTATCGAAGGATGAATAGCTAAGCGGAAACGGGTGGCATTATTTGAGGTTGTTATTATTTTGTAGAATTGCACATTTAGACATATTTAGTTATGCTTCTGATTTTAAAAGATAAAATATCAAGATAAGAATGGCTATGCAATTAATGCAATTAACTATTTTGGACTTAAGAAAAATCAATAAATAATTATGGCGTTATAAAGGAAATAACCAGAGTGGTAAAGTGTGACGTGGCCGCAGGTTTTATGTTTTAGGCTGTAATTTCAATGGGTTATATTGATTCAATGGCGAGAGTCGGGTGAGGTTATGCATAACCACTGCATAAATGCCTGACTGCGATTAACAGCAAATTAACACATTTCCCGATAAACATGCGCTTGCGCAAAAGTTGCCTAAAAAGGGCTGGCGGGGGGAGAACAATTTTCGTATAAAAGATAGAAATGAAACGCTGTTTTAATTTGAGGGCTATACCATGATCGTGGGCAACATTCATCATCTCCAGTCCTGGCTACCAGAAGAACTGCGCCAGGCCATTGAGCACGTTAAGGCGCACGTTACCGACGCGACGCCGACCGGCAAGCACGACATCAACGGCGACCGCCTGTTTTATCTGGTGTCAGAAGACATGACCCAGCCTTTCGCCGAGCGCCGCGCCGAGTACCACGCGCGCTATCTGGATATCCAGATTGTGCTGAAAGGTCAGGAAGGGATGACGTTCAGCACCCTGCCGCACGGCACCCCGGACACCGACTGGCTGGCGGACAAAGACATCGCGTTCCTGCCGGAAGGCGGGCAGGAGAAAACCGTGGTGCTGAGCGAAGGGGATTTCGTGGTGTTTTACCCGGGCGAAGTGCATAAGCCGCTGTGCGCGGTGGGGGAGCCTGCTAAGGTCAGGAAAGTGGTTGTTAAAATGCTGGTGGAGTAATTCTTTACCCCTCACCCTAACCCTCTCCCCTTTGGGGAGAGGGCCGGGGTGAGGGGTTAGCGGACAATATGTGATCCAGCTTAAACTTCCTACACTCCTTCTTCCCTTCCCATTTACCTCCCCTTTTTCTGCGTCATAGTATGATCGTTAAATTAATGAACGCTGTTCTATAATATAGAACAAAATGATTCAACAAGGAGATCTCATGCCGCAGTCCGCGTTGTTCACGGGGATCATTCCCCCTGTCTCCACCATTTTTACCGCCGACGGCCAGCTTGATAAGGAGGGTACCGCCGCGCTGATCGACGATCTGATCGCAGCGGGCGTTGACGGCCTGTTCTTCCTGGGCAGCGGCGGCGAGTTCTCCCAGCTTAGCGCCGAAGAGCGTAAGACCATTGCCCGCTTTGCTATCGATCACGTCGATCGTCGGGTGCCGGTGCTGATCGGCACCGGCGGCACCAACGCCCGGGAAACCATTGAACTCAGCCAGCACGCGCAGCAGGCGGGCGCGGACGGCATCGTGGTGATCAACCCCTACTACTGGAAGGTGTCGGAAGCTAACCTGATCCGCTATTTCGAGCAGGTGGCCGACAGCGTCGCGCTGCCGGTGATGCTCTATAACTTCCCGGCGCTGACCGGGCAGGATCTGACTCCGGCGCTGGTCAAAACCCTCGCCGACTCGCGCAGCAATATTATTGGCATTAAAGACACCATCGACTCCGTCGCCCACCTGCGCAGCATGATCCTCACCGTTAAAGCCGCTCATCCGCACTTCACCGTGCTGTGCGGCTACGACGATCATCTGTTTAATACCCTGCTGCTCGGCGGCGACGGGGCGATTTCGGCCAGCGGCAACTTTGCTCCGCAGGTGTCGGTGAATCTTCTGAAAGCCTGGCGGGATAAAGACGTGGCGAAAGCGGCTGAGTATCATCAGACTCTGCTGCAAATCCCGCAGATGTATCAGCTGGATACGCCGTTTGTGAACGTCATTAAAGAGGCGATTGTGCTCTGCGGCCGCCCGATTTCCACGCACGTGCTACCGCCCGCGTCAGCGCTGGACGAGCCGCGTAAGGCGCAGCTGAAAACCCTGTTACAACAGCTCAAGCTCTGCTGAGCCGGACGATACCGATGACCATTGAGAAAATTTTCACCCCACAGGACGATGCGTTTTATGCGGTGATCACCCATGCGGCGGGACCGCAGGGCGCGCTGCCGCTGACCCCGCAGATGCTGATGGAATCCCCCAGCGGCAACCTGTTCGGCATGACGCAGAACGCCGGGATGGGCTGGGACGTCAATAAGCTGACCGGCAAAGAGGTGCTGATTATCGGTACCCAGGGCGGTATTCGCGCCGGGGACGGACGCCCGGTTGCGCTGGGCTACCACACCGGACACTGGGAGATCGGCATGCAGATGCAGGCGGCGGCGAAGGAGATCACCCGCAACGGCGGGATCCCGTTTGCGGCCTTCGTCAGCGATCCGTGCGACGGGCGCTCTCAGGGCACGCACGGCATGTTCGACTCGCTGCCGTACCGCAACGACGCGGCGATCGTGTTTCGTCGTCTGATCCGCTCCCTGCCCACGCGCCGGGCGGTGATCGGCGTGGCCACCTGCGATAAGGGGCTGCCCGCTACCATGATTGCGCTGGCTTCGATGCACGACCTGCCGACCATTCTGGTGCCGGGCGGGGCGACGCTGCCGCCGACCGTGGGGGAAGATGCGGGTAAGGTGCAGACCATCGGCGCGCGTTTCGCCAACCACGAGCTCTCCTTGCAGGAGGCCGCCGAGCTGGGCTGTCGCGCCTGCGCGTCGCCGG
>NZ_JAOBZC010000010.1:0-148022 GCF_029838645.1 Enterobacter sp. GD03975 | reverse complement strand
AATCGCTAATGCCAATGTTGTCCCCTGCGCAATCGCCCGCCGCGCATCCAGCTCCATCGCCACATCGCACCCGCCAATCAAATGCACCGTTTTACCGGCTTCGCGCAGCGGATCGGCCAGATCGCGCTTCGGCTCCTGTCCGGCGCACAAAATCACATGATCCACGCGCAGCAGCTGCGGTTCACCGCCGATCAGCACGTGCAGCCCGTCGTCGTCGATCTTCTGGTAGCTCACCCCGGGGATCATCTTCACCCCGCGCGAGAGCAGGGTGGCGCGGTGGATCCAGCCCGTGGTTTTGCCCAGCCCTTCGCCCGGCTTGCTGGCTTTACGCTGGAGCATCACGATCTGACGCGGGCTTTTCGGCAGCTGTGGACCTTCCGGGCGCAGGCCCCCGGACTGACTGAGGCTGGTATCAATGCCCCATTCCACGCAAAACTCGGCGATGTTCTGGCTGGTGGCCTCGCCCGGCTGGCTTAAATACATCGCGGTATCAAATCCGATCCCGCCGCAGCCGATAATCGCCACCTTTTCACCAACGGGCGCTTTATCGCGCAGTACGTCCAGATAGCTCAACACCTTCGGATGATCGATGCCCTCGATCGCAGGCGTGCGCGGGGCGATCCCGCTCGCGAGGATCACCTCGTCGAAGTCGATGAGATTCGCCGCGCTGACAAACTGGTTAAGCCGCAGATCAACGCCCGTCAGGTCGATCATCCGGCGGTAATAGCGCAGGGTTTCATAGAACTCCTCTTTGCCGGGGATCTGTTTGGCGATATTAAACTGCCCGCCAATTTCACCGGCGGCATCGAACAGCGTCACGCGGTGCCCGCGCGTAGCGGCATTGACCGCAAACGCCAGGCCAGCGGGGCCGGCACCCACGACGGCCAGGCGTTTTTGACTGACCGCCGGGACGACCGGCATTTTGGTTTCATGGCAGGCACGGGGGTTCACCAGGCATGAGGTGACTTTGCCAACGAAGATCTGATCCAGACACGCTTGGTTACAGCCGATGCAGGTGTTGATCTCATCCGCACGGCCGCTTTGCGCTTTAGAGAGCAGTTCAGCATCCGCGAGGAACGGACGCGCCATCGAGACCATATCGGCATCGCCGCGTGAGATCACATCGTCCGCCACCTGCGGGTCGTTAATGCGGTTAGTGGTGACCAGCGGAACGGAGACTTTGCCCTTCAGCTTGCGCGTTACCCAGCTGAACGCCGCGCGCGGCACCGGCGTGGCAATGGTTGGAATGCGCGCTTCGTGCCAGCCAATCCCGGTGTTGATAATCGTGGCGCCTGCGGCCTCGATCGCCTGCGCCAGCTGCACGGTCTCGTTGAAGGTGCCGCCGCCTTCCACCAGGTCGAGCATCGACAGGCGGAAGATGATAATAAAATCCGCACCCGCACGTTCACGCACCGCACGCACCACTTCCACGGCAAAGCGCATTCGGCGGGCATAGTCGCCGCCCCATTCGTCGTCGCGCTGGTTGGTGCGGGCGGCGAGGAACTCGTTAATCAGATAGCCTTCAGAGCCCATCACCTCCACGCCGTCGTAACCCGCCTCACGCGCCAGCGCGGCGCAGCGGGCAAAATCGTCGATCAGCGCCAGGATCTCGTCGTGGCTGAGGGCGTGAGGGGTAAAGCGGTTAATCGGCGCCTGAATAGCCGATGGCGCAACCAGCTTTGGCTGATAACTGTAGCGCCCGGTATGCAGAATTTGCAGGGCGATTTTGCCGCCCTCGTTATGCACCGCGTCCGTGACAATGCGGTGATGCGGCAGCTGTGTCGCATCATTCAGAACTGCACCGCCCTCCATCGTCACGCCGGAAGGGGCAGGGGCTACGCCGCCGGTGACAATCAGCGCCACCCCGTGGCGCGCGCGCTCGGCATAGAAGGCCGCCAGACGTTCAGCCCCGTCCGGACGCTCCTCCAGCCCGGTATGCATCGAGCCCATCAGCACGCGGTTTTTGAGGGTGGTAAACCCCAGATCGAGGGGGGCGAATAGCGACGGATAGCGGCTCATAGTCTCTTCCAGTGTAAAATTATTGTTATGTGGTCGGATGAGTTACTAATTTAGCCAGCGGCGGCAGAAAGGTAAAAGCGGGATCGAATGATTGTGATAGATCTCAAAGAACTTCCCCTCACCCCGGCCCTCTCCCCAGAGGGGAGAGGGTGAAAGGCCGCACGGAGCAGTCCCCTCTCCCCTCTGGGGAGAGGGTTAGGGTGAGGGGCGTGTGTCGCGCATCAGGCCCGGCGCCTGCCACATCGACGTCGTCAGCCCGCTGTCCACCAGGCCGAGCTGGTCCGCGTACACCGCCTGCCACTTCTGCATCATGCCGTCGTACAGCTCCCGGTGCTGCGGGTTTGGCGTAAACTCGCGGCTCCACTTCACCAGCCGCTCGCCCGTCGAGGCCATATCCGAAAACAGCCCCGCGCCCGTTCCGGCGGCAATGGCGCAGCCGAGCGCCGTTGCCTCTTTGACTTCCGGCACGCGCACCGGCAGGCCGGTGACGTCGCTTAAAATCTGGCTCCACAGGGCGCCCTTCGCGCCGCCGCCCGCAAACACCAGGCTATCAAACGTCACGCCGGAGAAGCGCGAAATCTGCGTCAGGTTACAGGCCGAGACGATCGCCGCGTTCTCCTCCAGCGCGCGGAACAGCGTCGCTTTGTTGCACTTTTCCGGGTCGATGGAGAGGTTAATAAACGACGGCGCGGCGTGGTACCACTGCTTAAAATGCATCGCGTCGGAGAAGATTGGCATTACGCCGTGGGAGCCAGCGGGCACGCGGCCCGCCATCTCTTCCAGCAGGGAATAGGTGTCCATCCCCATCCGCTCGGCAATCAGCTTCTCTTCGGCGCAAAAGGCGTCGCGGAACCAGCGCATGGTCAGCCCGGTAAAGAAGCTGATCGACTCCGCCTGCGCCATGCCGGGAATGACGTGCGGGTTCACGCGGATGTTCATCTCAGGGTCGGTGCGCACCTGCGGCAGGTTAACCACCTGCTGCCAGAAGGTGCCGCCCAGCACCGCCGTTTGTCCGGCGCGGACCACGCCCAGCCCCAGGCAGCCCAGCTGCACATCGCCACCGCCCATCACGACCGGGGTGCCTTCGCGCAGGCCGCTCTGCTGCGCGGCTTCTTTGGTGATAGCGCCCAGCACGGTACCGGTCTCTTTCACCGGCGAGAGAATATCGGCGCGCAGCCCGGCCATGTCGAGCAGCGCCGGACGCCAGTCGCGTGAAAAGAGATCCAGCATGCCGGTGGTGCCCGCATTGGACGGGTCCACCGCCAGCTCGCCGGAAAGCTTTGCCGCCAGCCAGTCGCTGATCATGGTGATAGTGGCGGCCTTACGATAAATATCCGGGCGATGATGCGCCAGCCAGAGCAGGCGCGGCATGGCGCTAAGGGCAAGCGTCTGCCCGGAAACGTCATACACTTCGGATTCAAAACGATAGTTGTGGATCTCTTTGAGTTCAGCTACCTCGCGGCTGGCGCGGGCATCAACGTTGGCGCAGGCCCAGATGGCCTCGCCGCTGCGGTCGTACAGCACGATCCCTTCGCGCATCGAACAGCAGGCGACGGACTGAATATCCGCCGCGCTCAGGCGCGCGCGCTCCAGCGCCTGCTGAATGCACCGGCAGGCCAGCTGCCAGTTGGTGTTGAGGTCGAACTCCATCGACCCCGGCACGTTCTCCACGCTCAGGTGCTTCCACTCGGCCTGGCCGACGGCAATCTGGTTGCCCTGTAAATCGAAAATCACGGCGCGAATGCTGCCTGTCCCTGCATCTAACGCTAAAAGGTAACTCATGAGCTTGCCTCGCTGTTAGCGCAGGGCGACTCTTATTCGGCCAGAGCCAGCACCGCGCGGGCTGTCGTCTCTTCCGTCACCAGGCCATTAATACGGCGACCTTTCAGTGCGGCGTAAATCGCATCGGCTTTCTCTTCCCCTCCGGCCACGCCGACGATGGTGGGCAGCTGCGCCAGTTCATCGAGCGTGACGCCCAGTAATTCTTTGTGGATCTCCAGCTCCTCGACGCATTCCCCTTCGGCGTTAAGGAAATAGCCGAGGATATCGCCCACCGCCCCTTTACGGGCGTACATCAGCTGTTCACCTTCGCTGATATAGCCGGAGCGCAGTATCGTCGCGTCACGGCGCTGGTCCACGGAACCAATGCCGACCACCGCCACGTCAGCGGCGGTCGCGGCGAGGATCACGTCCCGCACGCTGGTTTCGCGCTTTAAGATCCCGGCGACTTCAGCGGATGAAACGCGAAGCGGGGCGGGGATCATGCTGACGCTACAGGCCGCATCCAGCTGGCCGATACCGGTCATATACGGCCCCACGCCGCCGGAAAGCGTCACCAGGCGGATCTGCTGCGAGCTGATAAAGCCGCTTAAGTGTTGCAGACTGCTCATGGTGGTTTCACCGAAGCCCACCGCTAACAGCTGGCCGGGCGCCAGCACGCCCATCAGCGACTGCGCCGCGCCAATGCCTAACCGCACGTTCATCGGCGGGGTATTGAGGGCGGGCATCACGCGCACCAGCTTCAGGCCAAAGCGCTGCTGTAGCTCAGTTTCCAGCGCCAGGCAGCCCTCGTAGCGGGAGTTGATCTGCACGCGGATCACCCCCGACTGACGGCCTTTCTCCAGCAGGCGGGAGATCTTCAGGCGAGGCAAACCGAGCCGTTCGCCGATATCATTCTGGGTCAGCCCGTCGTGGTAGTAGCACCAGGCGACGCGCGCCACCAGCTCCTCTTCCGCCAGCGCCAGCCCGGCAAACCGTCCTTCTTCCGCAGTGCGTTTATCGCTCATAGTTGAACTCTTATAAAAATTTAGATCATATGTTCGTAATGGCGCGGCGTGAAAATGTGAGCCACGCGGCAAAACGGATCTTTTAGATCGTTTCTGGTTAATCTGAATCTCAATCGATAAAACTGTGATCCCTGCACGGTTGTAAATATAGTTCACCGTCTACGCTTTTGAACATTATTAAATCTAAAAATCATTTGTTCAACAGCGGAGCGATGATGACACCACTTCTCAACGCGCGGAATATCAGCAAGCAGTTCTCAGGCGTGCCGGTCTTAAAAGGCATTGATTTCACGCTGCTTGCGGGGCAGGTGCACGCGCTGATGGGCGGTAACGGCGCGGGAAAATCGACGCTAATGAAGATCATCGCCGGGGTGGAAACGCCGGATAGCGGTGAACTTTCGGTTGCGGGCGAGTCGTTTGCACGGCTTACCCCGGCGCAGGCGCACCGGTTAGGCATTTATCTGGTGCCGCAGGAGCCTCTGCTTTTCCCCAACCTGACGGTGCGGGAAAACATCCTGTTCCGCCTGCCGCGAGAGCGCGATCGGGAAAAACGCCTGGCGGAGAAACTCCAGCAGCTGCAATGTCAGCTTAACCTCGACGCCACCGCCAGCACCCTGGAAGTGGCGGACCAGCAGATGGTGGAGATCCTGCGCGGGCTGATGCGCAACGCCAGAATTCTGATCCTCGACGAGCCCACGGCCTCGCTGACGCCCGGCGAAACCGAGCGGCTGTTTCGCCAGATCCGCGCCTTACAGGCGCTCGGCGTCGGGATTGTCTTTATCTCGCATAAGCTGCCGGAAATCCGCACGTTGTCGAGCCACGTTTCGGTGATGCGCGACGGCGCGGTAGTGCTCAGCGGCGAAACCGCCCAGTTTGACGACAGCGCGCTGATCGCCGCCATGACGCCGGTCAGCCGCGAGAAAGGCTTAAGCGATGCGCAAAAGCTGTGGCTGGCGCTGCCGGGCAACCGCCGCACCCAGCCGCAGGATTTTCCGGTGCTGCGCGTGGAAGATCTCACCGGAGAGGGCTTTATCGATCTCAGCCTGGAGATTTACGCCGGGGAGATCGTCGGCCTTGCCGGACTGGTGGGTTCCGGGCGCACCGAGTTTGCCGAAACGCTCTACGGCCTGCGTCCCGTACGCGGCGGGCGGGTGTGGCTGGAGAGCCGGGAGATCACCACCGATCCGGTGGGTTCACGTCTGGAAAAAGGGCTGGTTTATCTGCCGGAAGACAGGCAGGTGTCTGGCCTGTTTCTCGACGCGCCTGTGCGCTGGAATACGGTGGCGCTGAACGAGCCGTCGCTCTGGCAGCAGCGAAAGCGGGAGTCTGCGGTGGTGGAGCGCTATCACCGGGCGCTGGGGATCAAGCTCAACCATGCGGATCAAACCGTGCGCACGCTCTCCGGCGGCAACCAGCAGAAGGTGCTGCTGGCGCGCTGCCTGGAGGCCAATCCTTTATTGCTGATCGTCGATGAGCCGACGCGCGGCGTGGACGTGTCGGCACGCGCCGATATCTACCAGCTCATTAAAAGCGTGGCGGCGCAGAACGTTGCGGTGCTGATGATCTCAAGCGATCTCGATGAATTTCCCGGCCTCGCGGACCGCGTGCTGGTGATGCATCAGGGCGTACTCAGCGGCGAGCTGCCGCGCCACGCCGTCAGCCTCGACCGGATGATGGCGCTGGCGTTTGGAGGTCAATGATGAAGATCTTACTCAAAAACCGCGAGCTGAGCGCGTTTCTCGCCATTCTGGCACTGTTCGCCGTGCTGGTGGTGCTGAATCCGTCCTACTTCAGCCTGCAAACGCTGGGGATGATCTTCGCCAGCGCGCAGATCCTGATCCTGCTGGCCATCGGCGCCGCACTGGTGATGCTGACCCGCAATATCGACGTCTCCGTGGGTTCCACCGTCGGGCTGTCCGCCATTGCCGTCGGCGTGGCGCTCAACGGCGGCTACAGCCTGCCCGTTTCCATTCTCTTCGCGCTGTCGATTGGCGCGCTGGCGGGGGCGTTCAACGGTTTTCTGGTGGTGGGCCTGCGCATTCCGGCGATTGTCGCCACCCTCGGCACGCTGGGGCTGTACCGCGGCGCGATGCTGCTCTGGACCGGCGGAAAGTGGATTGAAGGGCTGCCGCCGGGGCTGAAGTCTCTCTCTGAACCTGCCGCCATCGGCATTTCACCGCTCGGCGTGGGAGTGTTGATGCTCGTGGTCGTTGGCGCGTGGACGCTGTCGCGCACCGCGTTCGGGCGTGATTTTTACGCGGTGGGGGATAACCTCGCCGCAGCGCGCCAGCTGGGCGTGGCGGTGAACCGCACGCGCATGATCGCCTTCACCCTCAACGGCATGCTGGCGGCCTGCGCCGGGATTGTCTTTGCCGCGCAGATCGGCTTTGTGCCCAACCAGACCGGCAGCGGGCTGGAGATGAAGGCCATTGCCGCCTGCGTGCTCGGCGGCATTTCGCTGCTGGGCGGCACCGGCACGCTGGTCGGTGCGTTCCTCGGCGCGTTCTTCCTGACTCAAATCGACACCGTGCTGGTGCTGTTCAGGCTGCCAGCCTGGTGGAACGACTTCATCGCCGGGCTGGTGCTGCTGGGCGTGCTGGTGCTCGACGGGCGGCTGCGCCAGGCACTGTCACGCCATCAGCGGGCGCTGAAGTACGGCCGGTTCCAGCCTGGCAACAGAGGGGGAAAGCACGTCACCCCCTTTCCCAAACGCAACAAAGAGGTAGCGTAAATGAGGCTCAACTGGGAAAGCGCGCTGCTGATATTGCTGGTGCTGGAGATCCTGCTCTTCGGCGCCATTAACCCGCGCATGCTCGACGTTAATATGCTGCTGTTCAGCACCAGCGATTTCATCTGCATCGGCATCGTGGCGCTGCCGCTGACGCTGGTGATTATCAGCGGCGGGATCGACATTTCGCTGGGCTCCACCATCGGCCTGTGCGCCATCGCGCTGGGGGTGATGATGCAGGCGGGGTGGCCCATGGCGGTCGCCGTTCCGCTGACGCTGCTGCTTGGCCTGCTGTGCGGACTGGTGAATGCGGCGCTGATCCACTACACCGGCATCAGCCCTTTAGTCATTACCCTCGGCACGCTCTACCTCTACGGCGGCGGCGCGCTGCTGCTCTCCGGCATAGCGGGGGCGACGGGCTACGAGGGCATCGGCGGCTTCCCGGACGGTTTTACCGCGTTCGCTAACCTCACGGTGCTGGGGCTGCCGATCCCGCTGGTGCTGTTCGCGGTGATTACCGCCTTCTTCTGGCTGATTACCCATCGCGGGCGCTTTGGTCGCCATCTGTTTTTGATTGGGCAAAACCCGCGCGCGGCGCGCTATGCGGCGCTGTCGGTGAACGGCATGCCGTACGTGCTGTACGGTCTGGTGGGCGTGGCGTCGGCGGTGGCCGCGGTGGTGATGGTCTCCTATTTCGGCTCTGCGCGTTCGGATCTGGGGCGCGATTTGCTGATGCCCGCGCTCACCGCCGCCGTACTCGGCGGGGCCAATATTTACGGCGGTTCAGGGTCGGTGCTGGGTACGGCGCTGGCGGCGCTGCTGGTGGGGTATCTCCAGCAGGGTTTACAGATGGTCGGCATCCCCAACCAGGTGTCGAGCGCGCTGTCGGGGGCGCTGCTGGTTGTGGTGGTGATGGGACGTTCGCTGAGTCTGCACCGCGAATGGGTGCGATCTCTCTTCAGAAAACTATCCGGAGCGTAAGATGAAAACAAAACTGCTCGTCCTGGCAATGGCCCTCAGCTTCGCTTCGGCGCAGGCGGCGGACCGTATTGCCTTTATCCCCAAGCTGGTGGGCGTGGGTTTCTTCACCAGCGGTGGCAACGGCGCGAAAGAGGCGGGGAAAGATCTTGGCGTGGACGTGACCTACGACGGCCCGACCGAGCCGAGCGTTTCCGGCCAGGTGCAGCTCATCAACAACTTCGTCAACCAGGGCTATAACGCCATTATCGTCTCCGCCGTGTCGCCGGACGGCCTCTGCCCGGCGCTGAAGCGCGCGATGCAGCGCGGCGTAAAGGTACTGACCTGGGATTCCGACACCAAACCGGAGTGCCGCAGCATTTATATCAACCAGGGAACGCCGGAGCAGCTGGGCGGCCTGCTGGTGGAGATGGCGGGCAAACAGGTCACCAAACCGAATGCCAAAGTGGCGTTCTTCTACTCCAGCCCCACCGTCACCGACCAGAACCAGTGGGTGAAAGAGGCGAAGGCGAAAATCGAAAAAGATCACCCCCAGTGGCAGGTCGTGACCACCCAGTTTGGCTATAACGACGCCACCAAATCCCTGCAAACCGCCGAGGGGATCTTAAAAGCGTATCCGGATCTGGACGCGATCATCGCCCCGGACGCCAACGCCCTGCCGGCGGCGGCGCAGGCGGCGGAGAACCTGAAGCGGGAAGGGGTGGCGATTGTCGGCTTCAGCACGCCGAACGTCATGCGTCCGTACGTTGATCGCGGGACGGTGAAGGCCTTCGGCCTGTGGGACGTGGTGCGGCAGGGCAAAATTGCGGTCAACGTCGCCGATCGCCTGTTGAAAAAGGGCGATCTTAACCCTGGCGACAGCGTAGACGTAAAAGGTATCGGGACGCTGAAGGTGGAGCCGAACAGCGTGCAGGGCTATCAGTATGAGGCGAAGGGCAACGGCATCGTGCTGCTGCCGGAGCGGGTGGTGTTCACCAAAGAGAACATCAGCAAATACGATTTCTGACGGGGGAGCAAATGGCTGATTTAGACGACATCAAAGACGGCAAGGATTTTGGCATCGGTACGCCGCAGGTCAACGTACCGTACACCCTGAAGGGCTGCGGCTCGCTCGACTGGGGCATGCAGTCCCGGCTTTCGCGCATCTTCAATCCGCAGAGCAACCGCACGGTGATGCTGGCCTTTGACCACGGCTACTTTCAGGGGCCAACTACCGGTCTCGAGCGTATCGATCTCTCCATTGCGCCGCTGTTTGGCGAAACCGACGTGCTGATGTGCACGCGCGGTATCCTCAGGAGCCAGGTGCCCGCCGCGACGAACAAACCGGTGGTGCTGCGCGCCTCCGGCGGTAACTCCATTCTGGGCGAGCTGTCGAACGAGTGCGTGGCGGTGGCGATGGAGGATGCCCTGCGCCTGAACGTCTGCGCGGTGGCGGCGCAGGTGTACATCGGAAGCGAGTTTGAGCATCAGTCTATCAACAACATCATCAAGCTGGTTGACGCGGGCGCGCGCTACGGGATGCCGACGCTGGCGGTGACAGGCGTCGGCAAGGAGATGGCCCGCGACGCGCGCTACTTCTCGCTCGCCAGCCGCATCGCCGCCGAGATGGGGGCGCAGTTCGTCAAAACCTACTACGTGGACGAGGGCTTTGAAAAAGTGACCGCCAGCTGCCCGGTGCCGATCGTCATCGCCGGGGGCAAAAAGCTGCCGGAGCTCGAGGCGCTGGAGATGTGCTGGCGGGCGATTGACCAGGGCGCGTCGGGCGTGGACATGGGGCGCAACATCTTCCAGTCCAGCGCGCCGCTCGCCATGCTGAAGGCGGTGAAGAAAGTGGTTCACGAGAACATGAGCGCTCGCGAGGCGTTCCAGTTCTGGCAGGAAGAGAAACAGGGAGAAGCAAAATGAACGTGACGTTAGTGGAGATCAACATCAAGCCCGAGCGGGTGGACGAGTTTCTTGAAGTGTTTCGCGCCAACCACGAGGGGGCCATCAGGGAGCCGGGAAATCTGCGCTTTGACGTGTTGCAGGACCCGCGGGTGAAAACCCGATTCTTTATCTACGAGGCCTATAAGGACGAAGAGGCGGTGCTGGCGCACAAGCAAACCCCGCACTATCTGGCGTGCGTGGATAAGCTTGAGGAGCTGATGTCGGAGCCGCGCAAAAAGCGCTGTTTCGTCGGGTTGTTGCCGGAGTAACGTTTTGCCCGGTGGCGCTGCGCTTACCGGGCCTACGGGTATGGGGTTGTGTTGATTTTGTAGGCCGGGTAAGCGTAGCGCCACCCGGCGTTTTTCAGGACAGCTCAAAATCCGCAAGGATCGCAGAAAGCGCCTCCCGCGGCTCCTCCTGAATCGCCCGTAGCGGGAACGGCAGCGCCGGCGCTTCCACTTTCCCCATCATTTCGGCCGCTGCCGCTATCACCCGCAAACTGCCGTAGCGGCGGAATAGCGCCCAGAGCGGTTCCAGCCGATCGGACTGCGCCGTCTCTTTCGAACGCGCAATCGCCAGCGCCGTATGCGGGAACAGCCCGCCGATCACTGAATACCAGACGTCAAACCCGGCATGCAGTGCGGATGCTGCCTGCCAGTCCCCGCTGATGCCCATCGTGACCGTATCCGGCAGGCGAGCACGAACCAGCGCAATATCCTCCGGCACGCGTCCAAATTTCACCGAGCCGATATTGGGCAGCGCCGCCACGGCAACCATCAGCTCGTCGCTAAACGTAAACCCGGTGGTGGCGGGGTTATCGTAAACGCAAAGCGGCACGGAGAGCTGTCGTGTCACCGTTTCATAAAGCGAATACACCTCATCGGACGTCAGCCGCTGATACGACACCGGTGCCATCAGTACGCTGGCCGCGCCTGCCGCCTGCGCGTTATCTGCCAGACGCAGAATATCGTCCAGCCGGAGTGCGCCGATGCTGACCATAACGGGAATATCGTTGGCATGCTCCACCGCGCAGCGGGCGATCTGCGTGCGCTCTTCAACAGTGAGGTATGCGTAGCTGCCCGTCGAGCCGAGTATGCCCAGCGAATCCACCCTCGCGTCGACCAGCGGTGCCAAAAGTTTTATGAAAGCCTGCTCGTCAAACTTCCCGTCTTTCAGGGGCGTTAACGGAAAGGCACTTAAGCCGTGAAACATCGCGTTGTCCTTTTACCGGGCTATTGTAGGCCGGGTAAGCGTAGCGCCACCCGGCGTTTTTCAGGCTTCCTCCACGCTTACCCGCAGTGCCGCCAGCGCCTTGCGCGCCGCCTTCAGCACCTGCTCGCACTGCTCAATGGTGAGCGTCAGCGGCGGTTCAATGCGGATGGTTTTCGAGTTGTTGAGCGTTCCTGCCACGAGAATCCGCTGGCGGAACATCTCGCTCGCGAAGCTGTAGCCGATTTCGTTATCAACGAACTCAATCGCCATCAGCATGCCTTTGCCGCGCGCCTCCTGCACCAGGTCCGGGTATTCCCGGCCCAGCTGACGGAAGCCGTCCAGCAGCATATCGCCTTTCTGCTCCGCCTGCGCGGGCAGGTTCTGCTCCAGCAGCACGTTGATGGTCGCCAGCGCCGCTGCACAGGCCAGCGGGTTACCGCCAAAGGTGGTGGTGTGCAGGAACGGATTGTCGAACAGCACGGAGAACACCTCCTCGGTAGCAACCGTCGCGCCAATCGGCATCACGCCGCCGCCGAGCGCTTTTGCCAGACACAGAATGTCCGGCTGGACGTTCTCGTGCTCGCAGGCGAACATCCTGCCCGTGCGCCCCATCCCGGTCTGGACTTCGTCGAGGATCAGCAGCGCGCCAAACTCATCGCACAGCTGACGCACGGCGGGCAGATAGCCCTGCGGAGGCAAAATCACGCCGCCTTCACCCTGAATCGGTTCCAGGATCACCGCCGCCACGTCGTCACCGGTTTTACGGCATTCGCTCAGCACGGTACGCATGGCGTTAATGTCGCCGAACGGTACGTGGCGGAAGCCCGGCAGCAGCGGCATAAACGGCTTGCGGAAGGTGGATTTGGCGGTCGCAGACAGCGCACCCAGGGATTTACCGTGGAACGCGCCGCTGGTGGCAATGAAGGTGAATTTCCCGCGCGGTGACTGGTACGCTTTGGCGAGCTTGATCGCCGCTTCGACCGATTCCGTACCGCTGTTGCTAAAGAAGCTGTACTTCAGCTTGCCGGGTGTTAAGGCCGCCAGCGTTTTCGCGAGCATGGCGCGAAGCGGGTCGAGCAGCTCCTGGCTATGGAGAGGTTGTTTCGCAAGTTGATTCTGTACGGCGGAAACCACAACTGGATTACGGTGCCCCACGTTGAAGATACCAAAACCACCCAGGCAATCAATAAACTCCTGTCCCTGGGTGTCGACAAGCGTATTCAGACTGCCCGCTTGCCACTCTACGGCTCCGTAATCCCCGCCGGCGGTAACAGATTTGCGATACTCCAGAAAACCAGGATTGACGTGCTCTTTAAAGTAATCAATGACCTCTCGGTTAAGTTGTTTCATCTCCTCATGATCGAGCGTTCGCTTTTCAATGAGATTCAGTGCGTGCGCGGTACAGGCAAGAGCCGAGGCGCTGGAAGGTAACCTGTTCAAAATATGCTCCCGGGGATCGCGTATCACATGATACTGAGGTAAGTATTGCAGGGATTACGCCACCTCAGAGGGCTTAACGAAAATCGGGATAAACGCCAGGTTAAATCAAAGTTGCGCAATATTTAATCATGCCATTGCGCGCCGCACGGAATAAGGGATAACGGGCCGGTGATGAGGTTTCAGCAATTGCACTGCTCCAGGGCAGGGAATGCGACTTAAGGGTGCATAACAGGATCATGCTTTGTGGGTAGTTTCATTACGAAAGTATTTTAAATCAATTAATTAGAAAAACGTACGAAAAGTGCGGTTTAACATGAATTTGCGATCTCAATCATATTTAACAACTAAAGATAAATTTTTTATCGCCGAAAAAACATAAGCCACAAAATTAACATTCAAATAACCTGCAAGGGATGCTCACTATGTCCTCTCCTGACTATGTCACCCAGAATGAATATCCGCTGGACGATGACACCACGCTTATGTCGACCACCGACCTCCACAGCTACATGACCCACACTAACGATACCTTTGTGCAGGTGAGCGGCTTTACGCTCCAGGAGCTGCTTGGGCAGCCGCACAATATTGTGCGCCATCCGGATATGCCGAAAGCGGCATTTGCCGACATGTGGTACACGCTGCAAAAAGGCGAGCCCTGGAGCGGGATTGTCAAAAACCGACGTAAAAATGGCGATCACTATTGGGTACGCGCGAATGCGGTACCGATGGTGCGTAATGGCCAGAAGACGGGCTATATGTCGATTCGTACTCGCGCCACGGAGGAGGAGATAGCTGCGGTGGAGCCGCTTTACAAGGCGCTCAACGAAGGACGCTGCAAAAAACGCATTCATAAAGGGCTGGTGGTGCGCAAAGGCTGGCTCGGTAGATTACCGGCGATGCCGCTGCGCTGGCGCGTGCGTAGCGTAATGGCGGTACTGTTTGCGGTGATGGCCGCAACGCTGGTTGCCAGTGCTGCGGGATGGACGTCGCTGGTAGCGGCGGCCGCGGTGATGCTGCTTGGCACCCTGGTGTTTGAACAGCAGATCGTCCGCCCGGTTGAAAATGTGGCGCGACAGGCGCTGAAGGTCGCCACCGGAGAGCGTAACAGCGTTCAGCATCTTAACCGCAGCGACGAACTGGGCCTGACGCTGCGGGCCGTCGGACAGCTGGGGCTGATGTGCCGCTGGCTGATCAACGACGTGTCCAGCCAGGTCGTGAGCGTGCGTGACGGTAGCGACAGGCTGGCGCAGGGCAATGAAGATCTCAACGACCGCACGCGCCAGACCGTGGCGAACGTGCAGCAGACCGTGGCCACAATGAACCAGATGGCGGCGTCGGTGCAGAGCAACTCTGAGACCGCAGCCGAAGTCGACAAGCTGTCGATGGCCGCCAGCAGCGCGGCCACGCAGGGAGGCACCGTGATGCAGACCGTGGTGAAAACCATGGATGACATTGCCGACAGTACCCAGCGCATTGGCTCAATTACGTCTCTTATCAACGATATCGCCTTCCAGACCAATATTCTGGCGCTGAACGCTGCGGTTGAGGCGGCCCGCGCGGGCGAGCAGGGGAAAGGCTTTGCGGTGGTGGCTGGCGAAGTGCGCCATCTTGCCAGCCGCAGCGCGAATGCGGCGAACGATATTCGCAAGCTGATCGACGCCAGCGCCAGCAAAGTGCAGTCCGGTGCCAGTCAGGTACACGCTGCGGGTCGTACGATGGATGATATTGTCGAGCAGGTGAAAAACGTCACGCAGCTTATCGCGCAGATCAGCCATTCCACCTCCGAGCAGGCCACGGGATTGACCGAGCTGACGCGTGCCGTGGCGGAGCTGGACAGCATTACGCAGAAAAATGCGGACCTGGTCGAAGAGAGCGCACAGATTTCCGCGATGGTTAAGCATCGGGCCGGACGCCTTGAAGATGCGGTTACCGTGCTGCATTAAGAAATGCCTGCTTCGAAAAAGCCGTTTATTCCCCCGGGGGTAAACGGCTTTTTTGTTTTTCAGTATAAGTTATGTTGTTAATGAAATATTAAGTAACTAAAAAAACCTGCCGATTTTTAATTCTTGCGCCCCGACTTTCTTACGAGTGAAAAAGAAAAAAACGATCAAAGTCATAAAGTTAGCAAGTTTTCTTCCGATAACAGCGATCGTCTGAGAAATAATCACATCGATGGGGTAAATATGTTCATACATGACGTAAAGATCGGCACGAAATTATTTCTGGCGTTTGGATTATTTATTGTCCTGATGGTCGTCAGCGCAAGTTTGTCTCTGATGAGCCTGAATCGGGCAAACAATGGAATGCAAACCATCCTTACCAGCGACTATCCAACCACGGTTAAAGCGAACCAGCTAATCGACAACTTCCAGGAATTTATAAGCACACAGCAGCTTATGCTGCTGGACGAACAGGGGACGTACACGACGCAGTCAGAGCAGCGCCTGAAGGCCATCAGCGAGCGCATCACCGCAATCCTGAGCGAGCTGGACAACGCTCTCAAGGATAAGAAATCTCAACAGGCGCTGGCGGATATCCGCGGCGTACGTCAGCAATATCTCGACTCGCGCTATCGCATTTTGCAGGCCGTGCAGAATAACGACCGTGCGGCTGCGATAAACGAGATGATGACCAACACCCTGAACCTGCAACAGTCCTACAAAGCGAAAGTGCAGGCGCTGATTGCGATCCAGGACCGGGCAATGCAGAGCGCGGGCGTGCAGGTGGAAGGCGATTTCCGCACCAATCGTCTCCTGCTGATCGTGATTACGCTGTTCAGCGTCGCGGCAGCCAGCCTGATTGGCTGGCTCATTGTGCGATCCATTACCCGACCGCTGAACGACGCGGTGAATTTTGCACAAGCCATTGCCGATGGCGATCTGACGCGCAGCATTACCTCGCACGGTAAAGATGAAACCGGACTGCTTCTTACCGCACTGATGGAGATGAAAACGCGCCTGCTGGAGATTGTGCAGCAGGTGCAGACCGGGTCGGAAAACATCTCCAGCGCCGCCGCGCAGATTGTCGCTGGCAATCAGGATCTGGCCGCGCGCACGGAGGAGCAGGCCAGTTCTGTTGAACAGACGGCGGCCTCGATGGAGCAGATCACCGCCACGGTGAAGAACACAGCCTCGCACACCGGGGAAGCGACCAACCTGTCTGCCGATGCGGCTGCGGTGGTGAAAAACAACGGGGAGATGATGAAGCAGGTTACCAGCAAAATGCGCCTGATTAACGAAACATCGAACCGGATGTCCGACATTATCGACCTGATCGATGCCATTGCCTTCCAGACGAACATTCTGGCCCTGAATGCGGCGGTCGAAGCGGCCCGGGCGGGTGAGCATGGCCGTGGCTTTGCGGTGGTGGCGGGCGAGGTGCGCCAGCTCGCGCAGAAGAGTGCGACATCCGCAAGTGAGATCCGCCAGCTGATCGAAAGTTCGACAAGCCAGACGCAGGACGGCATGAACCTTGTGGAGAAAGCCAGCGGGCTTATCAACGGGATGGTCGGTAACGTGGAGGAGATGGACGTTATCCTGCGTGAAATCCGCCAGGCCAGCCACGAGCAGACGGAAGGCATCTCGCAGATCAACAGCGCGATTGGCCTGATAGACGCCACCACCCAGCAGAACTCCGCGCTGGTGGAGGAGTCTGTTGCGGCGGCGGCATCCCTGAACGAACAGGCGATGCACCTGAAAGAGCTGGTGCGCGTGTTCCGCGTGAGCGACGGCGTGCTGGCTTAATCCAGCTGGGAGATCTCCAGCGCCGCGCGGTCAATCACGCCGATAATCTGTTTGAGCTGCGCGTCGCTGAGCTCTCCCTGGTTCACCTTCAGATCCAGCACCGCTTTGAAGTTATCTAAAGCCCGCTTCATCTGCGGGTTCTTGCGCAGCTGGAACCCGACGGAACGCGCCTTGATACGCGTCTGGATCTGCTCCAGCTGTTCCCGGTTAGCTTCCAGCCACTGCTCTCCGGCGGCGTTAATCGCAATCCGCTTACGGCCGTTCTCTTCTTCGGTAATGGCGATCAGCGCCTGATCCTGCAAATAATCCAGTGTCGGGTAAATCACTCCGGGGCTTGGCGTGTAATGACCCTGCGTCAGGTTCTCGATCTCCTTAATCAGCTCGTAACCGTGGCTCGCGCTGCGCGTCAGGATATCCAGGATCACCAGCCGTAAATCACCATGGCCAAAAAATCGTGGCCTGCGTCCACCGCCGTCGTGTTCGTGTCGCATGTTTTTTCCTCAATTTGATATATCTAAACTATATCTTAGATATATTCAGATGCAATCTAAAAAATCTTGATTTCTGAGTTAATAGCAATCATTATCATTAAAAATTCATTCCGATATATCGTATTCACCTGAGAAGGGCATCACTATGGCATCTACCCGTTACCCTCAACGTGTCCGCAACGATCTGCGTTTTCGCGAGCTGAACGTGCTCCGCGCCGGGCGCGTCAGCCCAGGATTTCAGCGCATTGTGTTAGGCGGCGAGGCGCTGGAGGGCTTTAGCTCACGCGGCTTTGACGACCATACCAAAGTCTTTTTCCCGGCACCGGGCACGACCTTCGTGCCGCCTGTCGTCACCGATGAAGGCATTAATTGGGGCGACGGCGTGCGCCCGCAGGCGCGTGACTACACTCCGCTGTACAATGACGAAAAAAATGAGCTGGTGCTCGATTTCTTCGTTCATGATGGCGGCATTGCCAGCAACTGGGCGGTAGAGGCGAAGGCGGGCGACAAGCTGACCATCGGCGGTCCGCGCGGTTCGCTGGTGGTGCCGGAAGATTATGCCTGGCAGCTGTACGTGTGCGACGAGTCGGGCATGCCCGCGCTGCGCCGTCGTCTGGAAGGCATCGCAAAACTGCCGGTTCGCCCGGCGATCCACGCCATCGTCACCGTGGGCGATGCGTCGTACAAAGACTACCTGGCGCACCTGAGCGAGTTCAACATCACCTGGGTTATCGGCCACAGCGAGCAGGCGGTGGCGGAGCATCTGGCCGCGCTGACCGTGCCGGAAGAGGATTACTTTATCTGGCTGACCGGAGAGGGAAAGGTGGTGAAAAGCCTGAGCCGTCAGTTTGAAACCGATGCGATTGACCCGCAGCTGGTGCGTGCCAGCGCGTACTGGCACGCAAAGTAGTCAGGCGGCGGGATCCAGCTGCGCTTCGCTCACCTGATGTTCGAGCGAGGCGCATACCTCTTTCAGCGCTTTCTCCTGCTGGGCAAAGTAGGCTTCCATATTGCTTAGCGACGAGACGAGCAGCCAGGATTCTTCCTTCTCCAGCTCTGCCAGTTCGCTCACCAGGGCGTCGATTTGCTCACGCACCTGCGCCATCTTTTTACGAATACGTTCCAGGTCGTTCAGCCTGTCGCTCGCCATCATCGGTTCGAACCCGTGTTGCAGACGGGCGACCAGCGAGCGTATGGCCTTCACGTCGCCGCGCTGTTTGGCCTGGTTGAGTTGCACCATCATCCGGTTGGCTTCTTCTTTTAAGTCATCGGCAACCAGATCCGGGTGGCATAGCCTGCTCGCCTGGCGCCAGAGCCGCTTCAGTTCGTTCCGATCCTCTTCAGAAAGAGCCTTGCCTTTACGCAGGCGCACTTCGGCATCATGATGCTGTTCGCGATACTTCCTGTACTCTTCATTGGCCTCATCGCGCGCCTGACGCGCCGGCTCTTCTTCACGCGTTAGTCCGGTCTCCAGCTCCTGCGCTTCGGCCAACAGGGTGGCAATAAGATGACTTTGCTGCTGAAGATGCTTGCGCGCCTCTGCCGCCTGAACGGAATCCGCAGGCAGTTGTTGCCAGCGCTGGGTGAGCGTCGACAGAACCTCCACGGCCTGCGCCATATAGCGCTGGCAGCGGCGGTAATCCTCTTCCCGGCGACGCGCCTCCGCCTGCTGACGACGCAGGTTCAGCTCCGCCAGCGTTTTACGCAGGACGAGGATCTGCTGCATCAGCGGCCCGAGGCGCGAAAAATAGAGATCGTTGAACTCATCAAGCTGCTGCACCCGGGCGTTACGGCGGTCAATCAGGTCACGCAGGCGCTCCTCCAGCGCTTTCAGCTCCAGCTTGCTGGCCGCCAGCTGCGGATCGCGCCACGGGGCAACGGCACGCTGGTTTTGCAGCCAGGCGGTGATAGCACGGATGGCAGCGGTGTAGTTTTGCTGCTCAAGCGCCGCGACGATGGACAGGAGACCATCGTCAAAGGCTTCATCTTTGAGGCGTTTCAGCTGGCTCTGGATGATGTCGTCATCTTCCAGCTCAATGGCATTTTTAATGATTTCTAGCCGTTTGATCGGTGTGCTCATGATGCCTTTCGCTCTGGCGCTTAAGTATTTGAGTTAAGGGTAGTTGTGGTCAACGCTACAGGAAATAATACACACGGATGATGATCGGCGCGATGGGGGATTTCTTTAGTTTTTAGGGGTTGTGAAGGGGAACCTCAGGGTTCAGCCGGCTGAGGGAGCTACACGGGCAGGCGAGGGGCTTTCATTCGACTGAAATGTGTAGCAGTGCCTGCTCATGCTGCATGTAATTTGTTAGACATGACATGCAAAGTCTTTTCGCTATAGACGGTGGTGTTGCTGGGAATGTCTTTGTTCACAAATGACATAGCGCCGATTACAACATTGTCACCGATGCGAATCTTATCTGCGATGATGCAGGAACCCGCACCAATACTGACGTTGTTGCCAATTACAATGGATATTGGTCCTTTATTAACATTCGCGCCAGTAATGCCAATCGTGATGTTTTGTCTTATCCGGAGAGAATGACCTATTACAGCCGAACCATTTATTACAATCCCGTGATGATGAGAAATCACCATACCGGGTCCGATGTGCGCCCCCAACTGAATCTCAGTTCCATATTTGAAAATGAGGTTTCTGTTTAATTTAGCGGCTCGTTTTTTCAGGAACTTGTTGCCCGAGCGATGCCAGTGCGACGCGATGCGCCACCAGAAGTGGAAGCGGCGATCCGGGCATTTGATAGCTTTATGCAGCACACTGAACCATGAAAACGTCTTAGAACTCATCATTACTTCCTGACGTAAGCATTCACGTAAATGAGTTGATCTGGCTTGTTTATCCATTACTTATCTTTCCCTTTCATTTGTCGCGGGAATTTAAAGTCAAAAGCCTACGGAAAGCAACTTTTTGGCGTAGTAGTTATGTGGAGAGGGCTTGTCATAACCTTGAGGGAAGGAAGCACTCTTACTTTTGTGCGACACTTTTGCCTCACCCATGCATTAAGTAACAAAAAAGCCACTCGCGGGAGTGGCTTAACTGGATGATTCTAAAGCTAAAATTTGGTGGCCCCTGCTGGACTTGAACCAGCGACCAAGCGATTATGAGTCGCCTGCTCTAACCACTGAGCTAAGGGGCCGTGGCGGTGAATTATAAAGTAACTCCCCTCAGCAATCCAGCCATTCACACCTGCCTGCTGTTTTTATAAACAATGCATAATCAATCCTTTATACTTATCTTATGATGCATAAACAGGAGTAGAGATGATTAACGATATTCTGGCCCCTGGCCTGCGGGTGGTGTTCTGCGGTATCAATCCGGGTAAGTCATCGGCGCACACCGGTTTTCACTTTGCTCACCCGGGAAATCGCTTCTGGAAGGTGATCCATCAGGCCGGTTTTACCGAAAAACAGCTTAAGCCGGAAGAAGAGCAGCAGCTGCTGGATACGCGCTGCGGTATCACCATGCTGGTCGAGCGACCCACGGTGCAGGCAAGCGAAGTGAATCTGCATGAGCTGCGCACCGGCGGGCGGGAACTGGTGAAGAAGATTGAAGACTATCAGCCCGCAGCGCTGGCGATCCTCGGCAAGCAGGCCTACGAGCAGGCGTTCAGCCAGCGCGGTGCTCAGTGGGGTAAGCAAAACATTACTATTGGCGTAACGCAGGTGTGGGTGCTGCCGAATCCGAGCGGGCTGAACAGGGCGACGCTGGATAAGCTGGTGGAGGCATACCGGGAACTTGATGAGGCGCTGATGGTGCGGGGGCTTTAGAGCCTCTGCGGCCTGAGGCCCTCACCCTGGCCCTCTTCCACAGCGAGAGGGAATAAACAAAAAAAAAGCTCCCGATTGGGAGCTTTTTGCTGTTTACCTGGGTTAGTCGTCCAGGAAGCTACGCAGCACTTCAGAGCGGCTTGGGTGACGCAGCTTACGCAGCGCCTTCGCTTCGATCTGACGGATACGTTCGCGGGTAACGTCGAACTGTTTACCCACTTCTTCCAGTGTATGGTCGGTGTTCATATCGATACCGAAACGCATACGCAGCACTTTGGCTTCACGGGCGGTCAGGCCAGCCAGAACGTCGTGCGTGGCGGCACGCAGGCTCTCGGTGGTGGCCGAGTCCAGCGGCAGCTCGAGGGTGGTATCCTCGATGAAATCACCCAGATGCGAATCTTCATCGTCACCGATTGGTGTTTCCATGGAGATAGGCTCTTTAGCGATTTTCAGCACTTTACGGATCTTGTCTTCCGGCATCAGCATGCGTTCAGCCAGCTCTTCCGGCGTCGGCTCGCGGCCCATCTCCTGCAACATCTGGCGAGAAATACGGTTGAGTTTGTTGATGGTCTCAATCATATGCACCGGAATACGGATGGTACGCGCCTGGTCTGCGATAGAGCGGGTGATCGCCTGACGGATCCACCAGGTAGCATAGGTGGAGAACTTGTAACCACGACGGTATTCAAACTTGTCTACCGCTTTCATCAGACCGATGTTGCCTTCCTGAATCAGATCCAGGAATTGCAGACCACGGTTGGTGTATTTCTTGGCGATAGAGATAACCAGACGTAAGTTCGCTTCAACCATCTCTTTCTTCGCACGGCGGGCTTTCGCTTCACCGATAGACATACGACGGTTGATGTCTTTCACCTGCTCGATGGTCAGGCCGGTTTCTTCTTCAATCTGATGCAGCTTTTGCAGGCCGCGCTGGACGTCTTCTTTCACGTCGTGCAGCTTTTCAGACCACGGCTTGTTCATCGCGATAGCGGCGTTGAACCAGGTTTCGCTGGTTTCATTGCCGGTGAAGAGGGTAATGAAGTTCTTCTTCGGCATTTTGCACTGTTCAACGCACAGCTTCATGATGATGCGTTCCTGGGTACGTACGCGATCCATCATCACGCGCATGCTGTTAACCAGGTAGTCGAACTGTTTTGGCACCAGGCGGAACTGTTTGAACACTTCAGACAGTTTCAGGATCTCTTCCTGAGCGGCGGCATGGCTGCGGCCTTTCGCTTTGATGGTGTCACGCGTCACTTCGTACTGGGTACGCAGCTCGGCAAACTTCTCGCGCGCCAGTTCCGGGTCGATGCTGTTGTCGTCGTCGCTGCTGTCGTCGTCTTCTTCTTCATCTTCGTCTTCGTCGTCATCCATCTCTTCCTGAGACAGCTCAGAGCCGACGTGAGTGGCGGTTGGCGCCATATCTTCTTCAGCGTTCGGGTCGACAAAGCCAGTGATCAGATCGGACAGACGCGCTTCTTCCGCTTCAACGCGATCGTACTGCTCCAGCAGATAGGTAATCGCTTCCGGGTATTCGGCAACAGAGCACTGAACCTGGTTGATCCCGTCTTCGATGCGTTTTGCGATGTCAATTTCGCCTTCGCGGGTCAACAGTTCAACGGTACCCATTTCGCGCATGTACATGCGGACCGGGTCAGTGGTACGCCCGATTTCAGATTCCACGCTGGACAGGACCTGTGCAGCAGCTTCTTCCGCATCTTCGTCAGTGTTGTTGGAGGTTTCAGCCAGCAACAGATCATCGGCATCCGGTGCTTCTTCCATCACCTGAATGCCCATGTCATTGATCATTTGGATGATATCTTCGATCTGATCTGAATCGACGATATCTTCCGGCAGATGGTCATTGACCTCGGCATAGGTCAGATAGCCTTGCTCCTTACCGCGTTGGACAAGAAGTTTCAGCTGTGACTGCGGGTTTTGCTCCATAAGACGGTATCCACACTTAATTCGTTTGATTGGTGTCGGCGATGAGGCTGCCAACCTTTAAAGCGAGGGCGTACTTATATTTTTGCCGCTGCCTCTCAGTGCGGCTGCCGGGGGCTTCCCGATCGATATTCGGCACTTAAGCCGTTAAATTTTTTATTTCTTCGCCAGTTCCTGGTTAATCATCCAGAGCTCCCGGCGTTCTTCGCTGCTTAAGCCATGGGTGCGCTCGCGAGCTATCAACTCTTCCTGGCGCAGCTCAAGCATCGAATCAAACATATGGTTGAGTGAGTCGGTGAACGTTTTTTCTGCGATATCCTTATCTGCTATATCGTCCCACATCGACAGTTTTTCAAGGGTAGCGGCCTCTTTTGTGCCGCGATAATGCTCTAAAAGTTGTCCGGTGGTCAGACCTGGCTGAGACAAACAAGTGTTGACCAATTCTGAAAATAAGCCAAGTCCGGGCAATTTTTCGTGGTTCAAACCCGCCAGCGACGGCACTTGCGGAGCAAGTTCGGGGTTTTGCACCAGTAACCCTATCAGTATACGCATGGTTGTGCGTTTTAGCTGAGGCGCCGGACGTGCCGTGCCGTTTTCAGCCTGCTTTGGCATTAAACGTTCAAGCTGGCTGTCGTCCAGTATGCCGAGCTTGTTGCCTAGCTCCTGTCGCAGATAGATGCGCAGCGTTTCGCCGGGCACCTGGCTGATTAACGGCAGCGCCAGCGTACTGAGCCGCGCGCGCCCGTCCGGGGTACTCAAATCCACCTGCGGCATCAGGCTGTTAAACAGAAACGTGGAGAGCGGCTGTGCCTGCTCCATCCGTGCTTCAAATGCCGCTTTGCCCTCTTTACGCACCAGCGTATCCGGGTCTTCACCGTCGGGCAGGAACATAAAGCGTAACTGACGTCCGTCGGTCATGTACGGCAGCGCGGTTTCCAGCGCGCGCCAGGCCGCGTCGCGTCCTGCGCGGTCACCGTCGTAGCAGCAAATCACGTTGTTGGTGACGCGAAACAGCAGCTGAATATGGTCCGCCGTAGTGGACGTACCCAGTGACGCAACGGCATAGTTAATGTCGTACTGCGCCAGCGCAACGACGTCCATATAACCTTCGACGACCAGAAGCCGCGGAGGTTCCGCATTTTCCTGCTGCGCTTCATAAAGACCGTACAGCTGGCGGCCCTTATGGAAAATATCGGTTTCCGGGGAGTTGAGGTATTTCGGCAGGGCATCACCCAGCACGCGACCACCAAAACCGATCACCCGGCCACGCTTGTCGCGGATCGGGAACATCACCCGTTCACGGAAGCGGTCGTAGCTTCGTCCCTGGTCGTTGGTGACCAGCATGCCTGCGTCGATGAGGGATTTACGATCTTCGCTATTGCCGCCAAAACGCTTTAACACGTTGTCCCAGCCGGGCGGGGCGTAACCAATAGCGAAACGCGCAATCACATCGTCGCTCAGTCCGCGCTTGTTCAGATACTGACGCGCAGGCTCAGCCGCAGAGTGCTTAAGAGACTGTTGATAAAACGAATTCAGGCCATCCATCAGTTGATACAGCGTTTGCCGCTGATGGCGCTCGATCTGACTTGGCCCACTGCCCGCTTCATACGGCACTTCAAGGTTATGCATCGCCGCCAGCTCTTCGACGGTTTCAACGAACTCGAGTTTGTCGTAGTTCATCAAAAAATCGACGGCATTACCGTGTGCGCCACAGCCGAAGCAATGGTAGAACTGCTTTTCACCGTTTACGGTGAAAGAGGGGGTTTTTTCGTTATGGAACGGACAGCACGCATGGTAGTTCTTGCCCTGCTTTTTTAGCTTCACCCGCGCGTCGATGAGATCGACGATGTCGGTTCTGGCAAGCAGGTCATTGATGAAAACGCGTGGGATTCTTCCGGCCATATGCCCCAAAAATTTAAGCGACTTATAAACGAAAACAAGCCGCGCATTCCTTCCGGAAGCACGGCCTTACGACTACAACTCTGTCTGTCAATTGAGGGCGTTGGCCCTCAACAGATTAGTACAGACGAGTACGGCGTGCGTTTTCGCGAGCCAGTTTCTTCGCGTGACGTTTCACAGCGGAAGCTTTAGCGCGCTTACGTTCGGTCGTTGGTTTTTCATAAAACTCACGACGACGAACTTCAGCCAGAACACCTGCTTTCTCGCATGAACGTTTGAAGCGACGCAGTGCTACGTCGAACGGCTCGTTTTCACGTACTTTAATTACCGGCATGTAACTCTCACCTTTAATAAATTCGGTTTGCCGCTGGCATCAACGCCAGCTTATTTCAAAATGGTGCGGAATTTTACTGCAAATGCTGCTGCTTTGTAAAGCACCGATGCGATTTTGAAAGGGACTTTAATAAGGGTGAGGAGTATACACGAGGCTTCTTCCTGGGGCGAACAAAGTTTTACAACAATCCGCCCAGGCTCTACACTGCGCGGTATTGAAACGAGGTAAAACAAGTCATGCGTGTACTGGGTATTGAAACATCCTGCGATGAAACCGGCATCGCCATTTACGACGACGAAAAAGGGCTTCTGGCCAACCAGCTGTATAGTCAGGTGAAATTGCACGCTGACTACGGCGGCGTCGTGCCTGAACTGGCCTCTCGTGACCACGTGCGTAAGACGGTTCCCCTGATTCAGGCGGCGCTGAAAGAGGCTGGGTTGAGTGCAAAAGATATTGATGCCGTGGCCTATACCGCAGGGCCGGGCCTGGTCGGTGCGCTGCTGGTCGGCGCAACGGTAGGGCGTTCGCTGGCCTTCGCGTGGGACGTTCCCGCCATTCCGGTTCACCACATGGAAGGGCATCTTCTGGCGCCGATGCTTGAAGACAATCCGCCCGAATTCCCGTTTGTCGCGCTGCTGGTCTCCGGCGGTCATACGCAGTTAATTAGCGTAACGGGTATTGGCAAGTACGAGCTGCTGGGCGAGTCGATCGACGACGCCGCCGGCGAAGCGTTCGATAAAACCGCCAAGCTGCTGGGCCTGGATTACCCGGGCGGCCCGATGCTCTCTAAAATGGCGGCGCAGGGAACGGAAGGGCGCTTTGTTTTCCCGCGTCCGATGACCGATCGTCCGGGGCTGGATTTCAGCTTCTCCGGGCTGAAAACCTTCGCGGCGAACACCATCCGCAATAACGACGACAGCGAGCAGACCCGCGCCGACATCGCCCGTGCGTTTGAAGACGCGGTGGTGGATACGCTGATGATCAAGTGCAAGCGTGCGCTGGATCAGACCGGGTTTAAGCGCCTGGTGATGGCGGGCGGCGTCAGCGCCAACCGTACGCTGCGCGCGAAGCTTGCGGAAATGATGCAAAAGCGTCGCGGGGAAGTGTTCTATGCGCGTCCGGAATTCTGTACCGATAACGGGGCGATGATCGCCTACGCCGGGATGGTGCGCCTGAAAGCCGGCGCCACGGCTGACCTGAGCGTATCCGTGCGTCCGCGCTGGCCGCTGGCGGAACTGCCGGAGGCGTGAGTTTTTTTGCCGGGCGGCACGTCGTTTGCCCGGCCTACGGTTTTCTAGGCCCGGTAAGCGCAGCGCCACCGGGCAATAACCGCACTACACCCGCAGCATCCCTTTCTCTTCCAGAAACGCAATAATCGTCCCCAGACCGTCACCTGCCTTCAGGTTGGTAAACGTCCACGGGCGCTCGCCGCGCATGCGGTTGGTATCGCGCTCCATCACCTCCAGCGACGCCCCCACGTAGGGCGCAAGATCGGTTTTGTTGATCACCAGGAAATCGGATTTGGTGATCCCCGGCCCGCCCTTGCGCGGAATTTTTTCCCCTTCGGCCACGTCGATCACGTAGAGGGTCAGATCCGCCAGCTCCGGGCTGAAGGTCGCGCTCAGGTTGTCGCCGCCGCTTTCGACGAAGATCAGGTCCAGATTGCCGAACTTCTCGCTTAAAGTTTCTACCGCCGCCAGGTTCATTGAAGCATCCTCGCGGATGGCGGTATGCGGGCAGCCGCCGGTCTCTACCCCGACGATGCGCTCTGGCTCAAGTGCGCCCGCCTCGGTCAGGATGCGCTGATCCTCTTTGGTGTAGATATCATTGGTCACCACCGCCAGATGGTACGTGTCGCGCATCGCCTTGCAGAGCGCTTCCAGCAGGGCGGTTTTGCCCGAGCCTACCGGGCCGCCCACGCCAACGCGCAGGGGATGTTTGTAATCAGCCATGTTGACTCCTCAGGAACGAAATAGTCGTGAATATTGGGTTTCGTGGCGCGCAGAGGCGATGGCGGACAGCGGCGTAGCGGCCCCCAGCGCGTCGTCGCTGCGTGAAAAAGCCTGTTCAAACCCGGCGGCAAAATGGTCGCTCAGGTCGATAATCAGCTGCTGTGCGGCCTGCTGCCCGAACGGCACCAGCTTGACGCCCGCCATCACCGCGCTCTCAATCCAGCTGTAGCCGAGGCTCAGCGCCAGCTCGCGCGCGCCAATTCCCCAGCGCACGCCGAGCCACGCCATGCCGCCGAGCTGGCTTTGCATCAACAGCGGCAGCCATTCTGCCGGGCAGGCGGGTTCCCAGCTTTTAACCAGGCGCGTAAAGGCCGCGCCGCGGTTGCGTTCTTCATCGCGCAGTTCGCGCGTTTCCCGACAGGCGAGCAGGTATGCCGTCCAGCGTTTTGCTGCCGCGACGTCCTGCTGCTCGCAGGCACGGTACAGGCGGATGAACAGCGGCAGGTCGACGCAGAAAAAGCTCTGCTCCATCTGCTGGATTTGCCAGCGTCTGAACGCGTCGGCGCTGGTGATCCACCCGGCCTCGACGGCCCACTCCAGCCCCTGCGACCAGGTAAACGACCCGACCGGCAGGCTACTGCTGGAGAGCTGCATCAGGCGCAGCCACTGGCGGGCGTGCTCCATCAGCTCATCAGCGCCAGCAGGGCGGAGACAATCAGCCCGCCGCCGAAGGTTTTACGCAGACCGTCGTGGCGGCGCAGCAGCAGCCCCGCCGCGAAGCTGGCGCCCAGCACCGTCGCGCTGGCCAGCATAAAACCGCTGGTGAACAGCCAGAAGCTGTGGCCAGACATCTCCACGCCGTGCGCCCAGCCGTGGAACATCGCCAGGGCAGGCACCGCCAGCAGCAGGCGGTTTTCGGTCTTAAACATCATCACGCCGCAGACCGCCAGCGAGGCGATAATCAGCATCTCCATGCCGCTAAAGCCGCCGAGCAGGCTGCCCGCAATCGCGCCAATAAGCATCATGCCGAGGGTGGCAAACGGCAGCAGGAGCTTGCGGCCGCTCAGCGCCGAGAGCACGCCCGCGCCGGTCAGCATCAGCAGGTGATCGAGCCCGGTCAGCGGATGGAAAAACCCAGCCTGAAAGCTGTCGGCGCCGTGGCCGGGATGCGCGAGCGCGGGAACGGAAAAGGCCAGCAGTAACAGCGGTAAATACTTACGCATGATTGATCCTTAATGTGAATGAGCGTGAGAGTGACTGTGGGCATCGCTGGCGTAAGCGCCCGCTTCCGGTTCAAACGGCAGGCTGGAGAAGGTCACCTCCAGCCCGAACTGACGCAGCATGTCGTCAAGGACGTGGTCGTGGTGGTAGCGCAGCTCGCCGGGCATAATTTGCAGCGGCACGTGACGGTTGCCCAGGTGGTAACAGGCGCGGGCGAGCAGGAACGGGTCGGTGCAGCGCACCACGGAAACCGACTCCGGGGCGGCGATCACTTCGATCACCTCGCTGCCGTCGTCGGTGGTCAGCAGATCTCCGCCGCGCAGCAGCAAACCGCGCGGCAGCATCAGCCCGGCTTCGCGACCGTCGTTCAGCGCCACGCGGGCGCGGCTTTTCACCCGCACGTCAATCGGCAGCGTGACGCTGGCGGTGATCGGGTGCGCGTGGTCCAGGCGTTGGGTTAGATAGATCATCATCACTCCTCAGAACAGGAAATAGCGTTGCGCCATCGGCAAAACCTCTGCCGGTTCGCTGGTAATCAGTTCGCCGTCGACGCGTACCTCGTAGGTTTGCGCATCAACGGTGATATTCGGCTGTAAATCGTTGTGGATCATGTCGGCCTTTTTCACCGTCCGGCAGCCTTTCACCACCGCGGTGGCGCTTTGCAGGTTGAGCTGCTGCGGCACGCCACTGGCATGAGCAGCCTGCGAGACAAACGTCAGCCGCGTGGCGTGGCGTGCGGCGCCCAGGGCACCAAACATCGGGCGGTAATGCACCGGCTGCGGCGTGGGGATCGAGGCGTTGATATCGCCCATCGGCGCGCAGGCGATCATTCCGCCTTTGACGATGGTGGCCGGTTTTACGCCAAAGAAGGCGGGGGACCAGACCACCAGATCCGCCAGCTTGCCCGCCTCAATCGATCCCACTTCATGGGCGATGCCGTGGGTCAGCGCCGGGTTGATGGTGTATTTGGCGACATAGCGCTTCACCCGGAAGTTGTCGTTATCGCCGGTCTCTTCCGGCAGCGCGCCGCGCTGAACCTTCATGCGGTGCGCCACCTGCCAGGTGCGGATAATCACTTCCCCCACGCGGCCCATGGCCTGCGAATCTGACGAGGTGAGCGAGAACGCGCCGATATCGTGCAGCACATCTTCAGCGGCGATGGTCTCCCGGCGAATGCGGGATTCGGCAAACGCCACGTCCTCGGCGATATCCGGGTCAAGGTGATGGCAAACCATCAGCATGTCGAGGTGCTCGTCGATGGTGTTAACCGTGTAGGGCAGCGTTGGGTTAGTGGAGGAGGGCAGAATATTCGGGTGCGCGCAGGCGGTGATGATATCCGGCGCGTGGCCGCCACCCGCGCCTTCAGTGTGGAAGGTGTGGATGGTGCGTCCACCGATGGCCGCCAGGGTATCTTCGACAAAACCGGACTCGTTCAGCGTATCGCTGTGCAGCGCCACCTGAATATCCATCTCTTCAGCCACCTCCAGCGAGCAGTCGATCGCCGCGGGCGTCGCGCCCCAGTCCTCGTGGATCTTAAGCCCGATGGCGCCGGCGGCGATCTGCTCGCGCAGGGCGTCCGGGTTTGATCCGTTCCCTTTGCCCAGCAGGCCAATATTCACCGGCAGCGTATCGGCGGCCTGCAACATGCGGGCGATATACCACGGCCCCGGCGTGCAGGTGGTGGCGTTGGTGCCCGCCGCTGGGCCGGTGCCGCCGCCGATCATGGTGGTGACGCCGGAAACCAGCGCCTCTTCCGCCTGCTGCGGACAGATCCAGTGAATGTGGGTGTCGATCCCGCCGGCGGTGACGATCTTCCCTTCGGCGGCGATGACTTCCGTTGCGGCACCGATCGGGATCGTCACGCCGGGCTGAATATCCGGATTTCCGGCTTTGCCGACGGCGAAGATCCGCCCGTTCTTCACGCCGATATCGGCCTTGACGATCCCCCAGTGATCGACGATCAGCGCGTTGGTGAGCACCAGATCCACGCAGTCGTCGGCGGTCATCTGCCCTTGCCCCATGCCGTCGCGGATCACCTTCCCGCCGCCGAATTTAACTTCTTCGCCGTAGATCGTGAGATCATCTTCCACTTCGATCCACAGCTCGCTGTCCGCCAGCCGCACTTTATCCCCGGTAGTGGGACCAAACATATCGGCATACGCCTGGCGTGAAATGTCAGCCATGTTTCACCTCTCCCATGACCTCGCCGCGAAAGCCAAAAATGCGCTGAGCGCCCGTCACCTGAACCAGCGTCACCTCTCGCTTCTGGCCTGGCTCGAAGCGCACGGCAGTGCCCGCCGGAATGTTCAGCCGGTAGCCCTTGGTGGCTTCCCGGTCAAACTTCAGCGCCGGGTTGACCTCGTAAAAGTGATAGTGCGATCCCACCTGGATCGGCCTGTCGCCGTGGTTTTCCACAATCACGCTTTGGGTGTCTCGCCCGACGTTAAGGGCAATGCTGCCGGACTGGATCCGGTATTCGCCTGGGATCATCACGCGCTCCTTACACGATCGGGTTGTGGACGGTGACGAGCTTGGATCCGTCCGGGAAGGTGGCTTCTACCTGAATATCCGGGATCATCTCCGGTACGCCCTCCATCACCTGATCGCGCGTCAGGACGTGGCGGCCCGCCTCCATCAGCGTGGCGACGGTTTCGCCGTCGCGTGCGCCTTCCATGATGAAGGCGCTGATCAGCGCGACCGATTCGGGGTAATTGAGCTTTACCCCGCGCGCAAGGCGACGTTCGGCAACCAGCGCGGCGGTGAACAGCAACAGCTTGTCTTTTTCTCTGGGGGTCAGTTCCATAGCGTTTCTCTTATGTCTGCCAGATACGCGGCGAGCAGGCGGTTTTGGGGGTTAACAGCGGGCGAAGCGACTGCCAGATATCGCGCATAATCCGCTGGCAAATCAGGTTGTCGTGGGAGAGAAAACGCACCGACAGCAGATCGTCGGTGAGCGTTGCCCCCGCAAAGCATTCCAGCGGCGCGAGCAGCGCGCGCGCCGTGTCGAGATGTGCTTCCCGGGCCGGATAGAACAGCAGCGTGCCGACCCACGGATGGCCCGCGACGGGCGCGAGATCGCCTTCGCTGAGGTGCTGGCGTTCAATCAGGCGCGGCTCGCCATCCACCCACACCTCAACGCGGCTCTCCAGCGTGCCGTGGCTGAAGGTTTCGTTTATCACCGGTCGACCAAGGCAGTACAGCTCCCACGCCAGCAGCGTGCTGGTGGCGTGCAGGTGAAAGACGGAACGCAGCGCGGCGTGCGCACCGGGGAAAATTATGGTGTCCTGCGGCAGCCACTCCAGCGTGGCATCTTCATCGAGATAAAAATGCTGATTGAGAGAGGCCTGCGGACCGCTGCTGCGATAGAACTTACTGGCGCCGGGCATGGTGATAAGGGCATGGCTTTTGGCGTCGAGCCTCACAGAAATATCCAGCGTATCACCGCCCACAATCCCGCCTGGCGGGTGCAGCAGATAAAGGTGGCAGGTTTCCCCTTCGGGATAAAACGGACGCTGAACGGTGAGCGGCCCGACGTGACGCGCGGAACGGAGGAGGGTTTTCTCAGGGGTATAACAAAACTGGAGGGCCAGCGAGGCCTGCCAGCCTTTGTATGCATTATCAGTGACCTGAGTTGCTAACATGGTGCTTCCATTTCCGCACTATCGGGATACGTTTCAGTATGCCCTGGCGGAAATGAAGGCTGTCATATGAGTCGCTTATGGATAAAAAAACCGGCTCATGTGAGCCGGTTTCAGACTGTTGATAAAGTGCATTTTGTAAGTTTCGCCCGGCGGCGCTACGCTTGCACGGGCCTACAAGGGGATGCGCAATTTGTTGATATGGTGGTGTAATGTAGGCCGGGTAAGCGCAGCGCCACCCGGCAAGAAAGGCTAGCGATAATCCTCTGCATCCACATCATACCCCGACGGCTCCCAGCGGATCGCCAGCAGGGACGCCAGTCCGATAAACGGCGCCAGCGCAATCACCCAGAACACGGCGGTATCCAGCGAGGCGACCAGCAGCGGGAACAGGAACAGCGATAGCGTGGAACTGCTGCGCATCAGCGTCTGGTTTAAGCCGACGCCCACGCCGCGCAGGGAGGTTGGATAGCTCAGAGAGGCAAACGTCATGGTGTGCGCGCCGGGTCCAAAACCCTGACCAAACAGAAACAGCGCCAGCATCGCGACGGCGACCACGCCTTCCGTTGCTCCGTCAGGGCGGCCAATCAGCCCCAGCCCGAGCAGCGCCACAAGCTGGCAGGCATAACCCGCCAGTGACATTCGCCACGCGCCGAAGCGCGGAACATAGCGCACCGCCAGCAGCCCACCGACAAACGCGAAAAGCAGATTAAGCGCGAGGGAGATCAGAATGGTGGTCAGCATCGACTGCACGAAGAAGCTGGAGATGATTACCGGCAGACCAAAGGCCACGGCGTTATAGGCGAACGAGGAGACAACCGACAGCAGCGTGGCGAGCGTGGTGCGCCGCAGATAGATGCCACGGAACAGGTTCAGGTAGTTCGACCATTTTGCCTTATTGACCACCGGCGCGGGCTGGTCGAGCGCATCCTGCGGCACGTGGGCATTAATGTTATACGACTGCCGTAAAATGGACGCCGCCTCTTTCAGGTTGCCCTGATTCGCCGCCCAGACCGGGGATTCGCTCATGTAGCGGCTGCGGATGGCGATAATCACCAGCGCGGGTACCGCGCCAAAGCCCAGTATCAGACGCCAGAGCCAGTCGCTGTGACTTTCCGGCAGTACGGCGTAGAAAAAGAGAACCAGAAGGTAAGAGATGCTGATCGCCGCATACCAGGTAGGGCACCACATCGCGACGCTGGAGGCTTTATTCCCCGGGCCTTTCAGCCTGGCAAATTCACTGAGAAACGCCATCGCGACGGGAAGGTCGATCCCGACGCCAAGGCCCATCACAAAGCGCGCGCCCGCCAGCACATATTCATTCGGGGCCAGCGCGCAGGCGATAGCGGCGACGACAAAGAATACCATGTCGGCCATAAAGACGCGGTAGCGCCCGATTTTATCCGTGAGGTAACCGCCGAGCAGCGCCCCGACAATGGCGCCAAAGGTAATCGCCGAGGCCACCATGCCGGTACCGGCGGGCGTCAGGTTAAATTCGCGGGTGATGTCTTTGATACCAAAGGCCAGTGCACCCAGATCGTAGGCATCGAGGAAAATTCCCCCGAGCGCGATACCGACCACGATGCGGGCATTTGCCCGGCCCTGAGAGCCGTCGTTAACGAGACGTGAAACGTCCGAGGCGCTGCGTACCCACCTGATGTCACCATCCGGGGTGTTTCCTGCCGTTGGAAGGGGAGTTGTGTCTGTGATTTCTGCCATTTTCTTTTTGTGTAGTGGTGTTGTGTACCTAACAGTTACCACAGGCAGAAGGTGACAAAAATCACATTTGGTTATAAGGCATAACGAACGGTTTACTGCGCGTCTTTCCTCTTACGCTTGAGCTTCGTCCAGATCTTGGTTTCCTGACGACGCCACAGGCGCTGAATGTTGTCATGATGACGCAGCAGGATAAGGCACGAGAGCATCGACACCGGGAAGGTAAATTGCGGTTTGAACCACCAGACATAGAACGGAGCGATCAGCGCGCTGACGATGGCGCCCAGCGACGAATAGCCGCTCAGCAGGATGGTCAGCAGCCAGGTGCCCGCCATCACGCCGGTGAGATCCCAGCCGATAGGCGCAATCGCACCAAACGCGGTGGCAACGCCTTTGCCGCCCTTAAAACCAAAGAAAACGGGCCAGATATGGCCGACGCAGGCAGCGATGGCAATCAGCCCCAGCCAGAATGGCGTGACGCCCAGCGCATACGCACCCCAGACGGGAAGCATTCCTTTCAGGACATCAAAAATCAAAACCGCTACGGCTGCTCCCTTGCCGCCAATTCGTAGTACATTGGTCGCCCCCGGATTCCCGGAACCACTTTCGCGTGGGTCGGGTAACCCCGCGATGCGGCAGACCAGAATGGCGCTGGAGATTGAGCCGCAAAGGTAGGCGAGGATGATCATTCCAGGCGCGATTGCACTCATAACGCTGTTCCGTTTTGAAAATGTATCTGTATTCTCAGCATCTGTGGATAATACGCATAATTCGCCGGAAGTGGTATCCGGTTTAGCCAAAAAGCAGGCAGGTCGTGATGGATATTGTATTTATAGAGCAACTTTCGGTAATCACCACTATTGGTGTTTACGACTGGGAACAGACCATCGAGCAGAAACTGGTGTTCGATATCGAAATGGGCTGGGATAACCGCAAGTCAGCAAAAAGCGACGATGTGAATGACTGTCTGAGCTACGCCGATATCAGTGAAGCGGTCATCGGCCACGTGGAAGGGCAACGTTTTGCGCTGGTGGAACGCGTGGCGGAAGAGGTGGCGGAACTGCTGCTGAGCAAGTTTAACTCCCCGTGGGTGCGCATCAAGCTGAGCAAGCCGGGCGCGGTGGCGCGCGCCGTCAACGTGGGCGTCATCATCGAGCGTGGCACAAATCTGAAAGGAAAGATTTAACGTCATAATTGCTAAACCATTTTAGGTTATATCGGTCTTAACGCTGTATCTTTCACGGTTGTCCGTGTGGGGAACCGTTTTTTTATATCTTTTTAGGGGTTTATAGATGAGCGATATGCACTCGCTGCTGGTGGCGGCAATACTGGGTGTGGTCGAAGGATTGACGGAGTTTTTGCCGGTGTCCAGTACGGGCCATATGATTATCGTTGGCCATCTGTTGGGCTTTGAAGGCGATACCGCAAAGACGTTTGAGGTGGTGATTCAGCTGGGCTCTATCCTGGCGGTGGTCGTGATGTTCTGGCGTCGTCTGTTTGGTCTGATCGGCATCCATTTCGGGCGTTTGCCGCAGCGTGAAGGAGAGGGCAAAGGGCGCCTGACGCTGATTCATATCCTGCTCGGGATGATCCCGGCAGTGGTGCTGGGGCTGGTGTTCCACGACACCATTAAATCGCTCTTCAACCCGATTAACGTGATGTACGCGCTGGTCGTCGGCGGCTTCCTGCTGATTGCCGCAGAAGTGCTGAAGCCCAAAACTCCGCGTGCGGAAGGTCTGGACGATATGACCTATCGCCAGGCGTTTATCATTGGCTGCTTCCAGTGTCTGGCGCTGTGGCCGGGCTTCTCCCGTTCAGGAGCAACCATTTCCGGCGGGATGCTGATGGGCGTGAGCCGTTACGCCGCCTCTGAATTCTCATTCCTGCTGGCGGTGCCGATGATGATGGGCGCCACCGCGCTGGACCTCTACAAAAGCATCGGCTTCCTGACCGTGGGGGATATTCCGATGTTCGCCGTAGGCTTTATCACCGCCTTTATCGTGGCGCTGATTGCCATCAAAACCTTCCTGCAACTGATTAAGCGTATCTCGTTTATTCCGTTCGCGATCTACCGCTTTATCGTCGCGGCTGCCGTGTACGTGGTCTTCTTCTGATGACCAACCGCCCTCAGTCTTTCGGCTGAGGGCAACGTTTTTCCTTCCACGCCGCTACCGCATCAATCCGCCGTTTCGTCAGCTCTTCGCGGATCGCCGGGCCTTTAAACCCAGCCTCCACCACCTCTTTCGTTGGCACCGCTTTTGCCACTTCCCACGCTTCGCGCAGCAAACGCCCCTGCGGGTAATCGGATGCTTCAAACCCGGTGCGGCCGCGCACGTCCGCTTCGCTGGTCAGCGCAATCTGCTCCACGCGCTGCGGCTTGCGCCAGGCGTCGATATTGTCGAACAGCTTAACGATAGTGGCGGGTTTGAGGATCGGGAAAGTGTGGATCAGGTCGTGAAATTCAGCGACCAGCTTAGCCAGGTCGCGAATGTCATTCGGCACGCGCAGGCGCTGGCACAGCCCGTCAACCAGCTTCACCCCTGCCGGGCCATGCCCATGATGACGCGGCCAGAGCGCTTTAGGCGTTAATCCTTTACCGAGATCGTGACACAGGGTAGAGAAACGCACGTCCACCTCAGGGCTGAGCATGGCAGCCATGCTCAGCGTCATCAGGGTGTGAATGCCGGTATCAATTTCCGGGTGCCATTTCGCCGGTGCGGGCACGCCAAACAGCGCGTCTATTTCCGGGAACAGCACCTTCAGCGCCCCGCAGTCGCGCAGAACCTGGAAAAAGACCTGCGGGTTGCGGGTGGTCAGGGCGTTTTCGGTCTCTTTCCAGACGCGTTCTGGCGTCAGGTGTTCCAGCTCGCCCGCCTCGGTCATGGCCGTCATCAGCGCCATCGTCTCGTCGGCGATACGGAAGCTGAGATGGGCATAACGGGCGGCAAAACGCGCCACGCGCAGCACGCGAAGCGGATCTTCAGAAAAGGCGGGGGAAATATGGCGTAAAAGACGGTCGCGCAGATCGTTCTGTCCGCCGTAGGCGTCGATGATATGGCCGTTTTCGTCCTGAGCCAGGGCGTTAATGGTGAGATCCCGGCGCAGCAGATCCTGCTCCAGCGTCACATCCGGTGCGGCGTAACAGGTGAAGCCGGTATAACCGGAACCGGATTTCCGTTCGGTACGCGCCAGGGCGTACTCTTCCCGGCTTTGCGGATGGAGGAACACGGGAAAATCGCGGCCTACCTGCTGGTAGCCCGCGTCAATCATCGCTTCGGGCGTGGCGCCAACCACGACCCAGTCTTTATCTTTGACCGGCAGACCTAACAACGCATCACGTACCGCACCACCGACCAGATAACTCTTCACGCCTTACACTCCCGTTTTCTCTTTTCGCAAGATGATACGTAAGTGTGGCAGAGAAGACGAGTTAGTTCATCCAGCGGTCTTTACGTTTGCGGCTTGGGATGAGGTGAGGAAGCACGAGGCCCAGCACCAGACCGACGCCCAGCACGCCGCCGCCATACATAAACCACTGCATGATGATGGTACGCTGTTTATCATCCAGCTGAAGATTAGCGGCGTTTACTTTCTTCTGCGCGACGATCAGCTCGTTTTTCAGCTTCTGGTTTTCGTCTTTCAGACCGGCGATCACGCTGTCGCTTTGCGCGACTTTCTGCTGCATCTCTGCGGTGCGCTGGTTCCAGGTGCCGTCAATGTTGTTCAGCTTATCGGTCAGGGTTTTCACCTGATTTTCCAGATCCGGCACGCGGGTGCGCAGGCTTGGCAGCGTGCTCAGCTCTTTTAGTGGGATCCACGAGGTGCGGCCGGAGCTGTCACGAACCTGACCATAATTGGTGTCTGCGTTAGTTTGCAGCAGAGTCACTTCCTCGCCGGCATTTACCGTACCCACGAGGCGATAATTGTCTCCAGGGCCGCTGCGTACCCAGGTGTTCAGTTCATCAGAAACGTAACGTTTCTCTTCAGCGTGGACCGCCGTTGCGGCGCTAAAAGCGAGTAAAGTAAGTCCAATCAGGCGTAATTTAAGCATATCAGTCGTTATTTTCATAAAAAGTGGAACGATAGTAGTGGTATCAGTGTCGCTACGCAAAGGATTCATCATCAATCGGAATCATCTGTGTCATGATTTCCACCGCTTTAAACTTTTACGCCCGTCAAATTGCTCATTGCGTGGCAATTTGGCGCAAAATACTATGTACTGACAAACAAATGGCGAGGAAGTTCGCCTTCATCGACGCGTCTGTGACGCACGCAAAAGTACAAGGCTATGGCACAAGAGATTGAATTAAAGTTTATCGTCGAAAAAGACAGCGCTGACGCGCTCCGCCAGCATTTGAACACGCTGTCCGGCGAGCACCATGAACCCGTACAGCTGCTCAACATCTATTACGAAACGCCGGACAACTGGCTGCGCAACCACGATATGGGCCTGCGCATCCGCGGCGCGAACGGGCGTTACGAGATGACGATGAAAATCGCCGGTCGCGTGGTCGGCGGTTTGCACCAGCGTCCGGAATACAATATCGACATCAGTAAGCCAGAACTTGAGCTGGATCGTTTTCCGGCGGAAGTCTGGCCTGAAGGGACGCTGCCCGCAACGCTGTCGGCAGAGGCAAAACCGCTGTTCAGCACCGATTTCTGGCGCGAGAAATGGCTGGTGATGGAAGGCAAGAGCCGCATTGAAATCGCGTTTGATCGGGGTGAGATTAAGGCGGGTGAAGAGCAGGAGCCGATCTGCGAGCTGGAACTTGAACTGCTGGAAGGCGAGGCGAGCGATGTGCTGAAGCTGGCGCGCAAGCTGGTGAACCAGCCAGGCCTGCGTCAGGGCAGCCTGAGTAAAGCGGCGCGCGGCTATCACCTGGCCGCCGGGAATGCGCCGCGCGTGCTGCGGGAAACCCCGATTCTGCGCGTTGTGCCGAAAGCCAGCGTTGAGCAGGGCATGGAGGCGGCGCTGGAGCTGGCGCTCTCTCAGTGGCAGTACCACGAAGAACTGTGGGCGCGTAACGTGAAAAACGCCAAAAAACAGGTGCTTGCTGCCATGGGGCTGGTGCGTCATACCCTGGCGCTGTTCGGCGGTATCGTCCCGCGTAAAGCGAGCGCTCACTTACGTGATTTGCTCACCCAAACCGAAACGCTGATGCTTTCCGACGTGTCGGCGCAAACGGCAATCTACAGCCCGCAAAACGCCAGCGCGAAACTGGCGCTGACCGAGTTTCTGGTGACCCGCGGCTGGCGCACCTTCCTGGATGCGAAGGGCCAGACCAAAATCGCGGAGAACTTCAAACGCTTCGCGGATATTCATCTTTCCCGTCACGCCGCCGAACTGAGAACCACCTTCGCGCATCCGCTGGGCGACCAGTATGGCGACCAGCTTCCCCGTCTGGCGCGTAACATCGACTGCATGCTGCTGCTGTCCGGTGCGTATGAGGGCGTGAAGGCGCAGGCCTGGCTGGAGAACTGGCAGGGGCTTCAGCATGCCATCGAGACCCGTCAGCAGATTGAGATCGAGCATTTCCGCAACGAGGCCATTTCGCAGGATCCGTACTGGCTGCACAGCGGAAAACGTTAATTCTGGCAAGGAACCCCTGATATGCCGCTTTCTTCGCAGTTACAGCAGCACTGGCAGACCGTTTGCGAACGTCTGCCCGAGTCGTTACCCGCGTCATCGTTAAGCGAGCAGGCGAAAAGCGTGCTCACGTTCAGTGATTTTGTGCAGGAGAGCATCAGCGCCAACCCGGACTGGCTGGCAGAGCTGGAAAGCGCGCCGCCGCAGGCTGACGAGTGGCGGCATTATGCTGGCTGGCTGCAAATCGCGCTGGAAGGGGTAGCGGATGAAGCCACGCTGATGCACGTTCTGCGCCAGTTCCGCCGCCGGGTGATGGTACGCATTGCCTGGGCGCAGGCGCTGGCGTTGGTGAGCGAAGAGAGCACCTTGCAGCAGCTGAGCGAGCTGGCGCAGACGCTGATTGTCGCCGCACGGGACTGGCTCTACGCCGCCTGCTGTAAGGAGTGGGGCACGCCGTGCAGCGAAGACGGGGTTCCGCAGCCGCTGTTGATTCTGGGGATGGGCAAGCTGGGCGGCTGCGAGCTGAACTTCTCCTCGGACATTGACCTGATTTTTGCCTGGCCGGAGAACGGCTCCACGCGCGGCGGTCGTCGCGAGCTGGATAACGCCCAGTTCTTTACCCGCCTGGGCCAGCGGCTGATTAAGGCGCTGGATCAGCCCACGCAGGACGGTTTTGTCTACCGCGTGGACATGCGCCTGCGTCCGTTTGGCGACAGCGGTCCGCTGGTGCTGAGCTTTGCTGCGCTTGAGGATTATTACCAGGAGCAGGGACGCGACTGGGAGCGTTACGCGATGGTCAAAGCGCGAATCATGGGTGACGGCGAAGACGCCTACGCCAACGAGCTGCGCGCCATGCTGCGCCCGTTCGTGTTCCGCCGCTACATTGATTTCAGCGTGATCCAGTCCCTGCGAAATATGAAAGGGATGATCGCCCGCGAGGTGCGCCGCCGCGGCCTGAAGGACAACATCAAGCTCGGCGCGGGCGGTATACGTGAAATCGAATTTATCGTGCAGGTCTTCCAGCTGATTCGCGGCGGGCGTGAGCCCTCATTGCAGTCCCGCTCGCTGCTGCCGACGCTGAGCGCAATCGATCGGCTGCATCTCCTGCCGGAAGGCGACGCGCAAACGCTGCGGGAGGCCTATCTCTTCCTGCGCCGTCTGGAAAACCTGCTGCAAAGCATTAACGACGAACAGACCCAGACGTTGCCCGGCGACGAGCTGAACCGGGCGCGTCTGGCTTGGGGAATGCGGGTGGATGACTGGGCGGCGCTGACGGCACGACTGGAAGCCCATATGGCGGGCGTGCGCCGCATCTTTAACGATCTGATTGGCGATGACGAAAGTGAAACGCAGGACGATGCGCTCTCCGAGCACTGGCGCGAACTGTGGCAGGACGCGCTCCAGGAAGATGACACTACGCCGGTGCTGGCGCACTTAAGCGACGACGCCCGCCATCGCGTGGTGGCGTTGATTGCCGATTTCCGCCTTGAGCTGAACAAGCGCGCCATTGGCCCGCGCGGTCGGCAGGTGCTGGATCATCTGATGCCGCATCTGCTGAGCGACGTCTGCTCCCGCGAGGATGCGCCGGTGCCGCTGTCGCGCATGATGCCGCTGCTGAGCGGGATCGTCACGCGTACCACCTACCTGGAACTGCTGAGCGAGTTTCCCGGCGCGCTGAAGCACCTGATTTCCCTCTGCGCCGCCTCGCCGATGGTCGCCAACAAGCTGGCGCGTTATCCGTTGCTGCTGGACGAGCTGCTCGATCCGAATACGCTCTATCAGCCGACGGCGACGGACGCCTACCGCGACGAGCTGCGCCAGTATCTGCTGCGCGTGCCGGAAGAGGACGAAGAGCAGCAGCTTGAGGCGCTGCGTCAGTTTAAGCAGGCGCAGATGCTGCGCGTGGCGGCGGCGGATATCGCCGGTACGCTGCCGGTAATGAAAGTGAGCGATCACTTAACCTGGCTGGCGGAGGCGATCATCGACGCGGTAGTCCACCAGGCGTGGGTGCAGATGGTGGCCCGCTACGGCCAGCCGACGCACCTTGCCGACCGCGAAGGCCGTGGTTTTGCGGTGGTGGGTTACGGCAAGCTGGGCGGCTGGGAGCTCGGCTACAGCTCCGATCTGGATCTGATTTTCCTGCACGACTGTCCGGTTGACGTGATGACCGACGGCGAACGTGAAATCGACGGGCGGCAGTTCTACCTTCGCCTGGCCCAGCGCATCATGCACCTGTTCAGCACCCGCACTTCGTCGGGCATTCTGTACGAGGTGGATGCGCGCCTGCGCCCGTCCGGCGCGGCAGGCATGCTGGTCACCTCGACGGACGCTTTTGCTGACTATCAGAAGAACGAAGCCTGGACGTGGGAACATCAGGCGCTGGTACGCGCCCGCGTGGTGTACGGCGATCCGCAGCTCAAAACGCAGTTCGATGCGATCCGCAAGTCAGTCATGACGACCCCGCGTGAGGGCAGCACCCTGCAAACTGAAGTGCGTGAAATGCGTGAGAAAATGCGCGCGCATTTGGGCAACAAACATCGCGATCGCTTTGATATCAAAGCCGATGAGGGCGGAATTACCGATATTGAGTTCATCACCCAGTATCTGGTGCTGCTGCACGCGCACGACAAGCCGAAGCTGACCCGCTGGTCCGATAACGTGCGCATTCTGGAACTGCTGGCACAGAACGACATCATGGACGAGCAGGAGGCGCAGGCCTTAACCCGGGCCTACACCACGCTGCGTGATGAGCTGCACCACCTGGCGTTGCAGGAACAGCCGGGCCATGTGGCGCTGGACTGTTTCACCGATGAACGCGCGCAGGTGACCACAAGCTGGCAGAAGTGGCTGGTGGAACCGTGCGTAACAAAACAAGTGTGATATTATCGCGCGCAAATTGTGAATCTTTCTGGAGTCAGGAATGAAAGTAACACTGCCAGAGTTTGAACGTGCTGGAGTTATGGTTGTCGGTGATGTGATGTTGGATCGCTACTGGTATGGGCCGACCAGCCGTATTTCTCCTGAAGCGCCGGTGCCGGTGGTTAAGGTCGACACCATTGAAGAGCGTCCAGGTGGCGCGGCAAACGTGGCGATGAACATCGCCTCGCTGGGCGCGCATTCGCGTCTGGTGGGCCTGACCGGCATTGACGATGCGGCGCGTGCGCTGAGTCAGTCGCTGGCGGACGTGAACGTGAAGTGCGACTTCGTTTCTGTTCCGACACACCCAACCATCACCAAGCTGCGCGTGCTGTCGCGTAACCAGCAGCTGATCCGCCTCGATTTTGAAGAAGGGTTCGAAGGCGTTGATCCTGAGCCGCTGCACGAGCGCATCAGCCAGGCGCTGGGCAATATCGGCGCGCTGGTGCTGTCTGATTATGCCAAAGGTGCGCTGGCGAGCGTGCAGACCATGATCCAGCTGGCGCGTAAAGCCAGCGTACCGGTGCTGATCGACCCGAAAGGCACCGATTTTGAGCGCTATCGCGGCGCAACCCTGCTGACGCCAAACCTTTCTGAGTTCGAAGCGGTGGCGGGCAAGTGCAAAACGGAAGAAGAGCTGGTTGAGCGCGGCATGAAAATCATCGCTGATTTCGAGCTGTCTGCGCTGCTGGTCACCCGTTCCGAACAGGGCATGACGCTGCTGCAACCGGGCAAGGCACCGCTGCATATGCCAACCCAGGCGCAGGAAGTGTACGACGTGACCGGTGCCGGTGATACGGTGATCGGCGTGCTGGCGGCAACGCTGGCGGCGGGTAACTCCCTGGAAGAGGCGTGCTACTTCGCGAACGCCGCGGCGGGCGTGGTTGTCGGTAAACTCGGGACCTCCACCGTTTCGCCAATCGAGCTGGAAAACGCGGTGCGCGGGCGTGCGGATACCGGCTTTGGCGTCATGACCGAAGACGAGCTGAAGGTGGCCGTTGCCGCCGCGCGCAAACGCGGTGAAAAAGTGGTGATGACCAACGGCGTGTTCGACATCCTGCACGCGGGTCATGTTTCGTATCTGGCGAACGCGCGCAAGCTGGGCGATCGCCTGATTGTGGCGGTCAACAGCGATGCGTCGACCAAACGTCTGAAAGGCGAAACGCGCCCGGTGAACCCGCTGGAGCAGCGCATGATCGTGCTCGGCGCGCTGGAAGCGGTGGACTGGGTAGTGTCGTTTGAAGAAGATACCCCGCAGCGCCTGATTGCCGGGATCCTGCCTGACCTGCTGGTGAAGGGCGGCGATTACAAGCCAGAGCAAATCGCGGGTAGCGAAGAGGTCTGGGCGAATGGCGGTGAAGTGATGGTGCTCAACTTTGAGGACGGGTGTTCCACCACCAACATCATCAGGAAGATCCAGAAAGACAGTCAGTAAAAAACGGGCCAGCTGGCCCGTTTTTTTATGTCGGGTGGCGGCTGCGCCTTACCCGACCTACGCGATCATCCAGGCCCGGTAAGGCAGAGCCGCCACCGGGCACAACAGGCCGCACTTACTCCTGGTCATCCACCGGCGGAATAGCCGGTGCCGGCTTCACTTCTTCCGGCGCGTTACGGTTTTCCAGATCGCTCAGACGCTGTTCCAGCAGCGCCAGCTTCTCGCGGGTGCGCAGCAGAACCTGAGTCTGCACGTCAAACTCTTCGCGGCTGACTAAATCAAGGCGAACCAACTGTGCCTGCAACGTCTGGCGGATTTTCTTCTCAACGTCATCACCAAACTCACGAATGCCTTTCGGCATGGACTCATGAACCTGACGCGCGATCTGCTCAATTTTCTTTGGGTCAATCATTGTCGTTTCCCTTGATGAAAAGGTGTTAGTGCCTATTGTAGCGCGTCATGCCGCGGGTTAAACAAAATTGTTTGAAGCTTATGCATTGCCCAGGGTAATCAATAGCGTTATAGTTATCTCGCTTATTCTCAGGGCGGGGCGAAATTCCCCACCGGCGGTAAATCAGCTTAGCGCTGAAAGCCCGCGAGCGCTTTGGGTGAATTCTCAAAGGTCAGCAGATCCGGTGTAATTCCGGGGCCGACGGTTAGAGTCCGGATGGGAGAGAGTAACGATCAAGTCGGGCGAGGCCCGCTCACGTTATTTTTTTGCCGCTTGTACGGCGCTCCTAAGACTGCCCTGATTCTGGTAACCATAAAGTTAATGAGGTTTTTTTACCATGAATCAGACGCTACTTTCCTCTTTTGGCACTTCAACTCAACGTGTTGAACATGCACTGGACGCACTGCGCGAAGGCCGCGGCGTGATGGTGCTGGACAACGAAAATCGTGAAAACGAAGGCGACATGATTTTTGCCGCCGAAAACATGACCGTTGAGCAGATGGCGCTGACCATTCGTCACGGCAGTGGCATCGTATGCCTGTGTATTACCGAAGACCGCCGCCAGCAGCTTGAGCTGCCGATGATGGTTGAAAACAACACCAGCGCCTTCGGGACCGGTTTTACCGTGACCATTGAAGCGGCGCATGGCGTAACCACTGGCGTGTCGGCGGCTGACCGCCTGACTACAGTCCGTGCAGCCATTGCCGATGGCGCGAAACCTTCCGATCTGCACCGTCCTGGCCACGTCTTCCCGCTGCGCGCGCAGCCGGGAGGCGTGCTGACCCGCGGTGGTCATACCGAAGCGACCATCGATCTGGTGACGCTGGCTGGCTTCAAGCCTGCGGGCGTCCTGTGCGAGCTTACCAACGATGACGGCACCATGGCGCGCGCGCCGGAGTGTATCACCTTTGCTCGTCTGCACAACATGCCGGTGGTGACGATTGACGATCTGGTGGAGTACCGCCAGGCGCATGAGCGCAAGGCCAGCTGAACTCGCTGACGTGAAAAAGCCGGGGAAACCCGGCTTTTTTGTTGCTAGTGGTAGTTAATTTTGAACAGTACCACGGTTTCAAACGGCCCGGACCGGATCGCTTTTCCCTCCACCGGCGACAGCTCTGCGGTGTAGTTTTGCTCAAACTGCAACGTGCTGCCCGTAAAATCCGCATACTCTTTATACTGGTTAAACGTATAGGGTTCCGTCCCGTTCAGAATACGCAGCTTTAAGCCGTTGCCAATCAGCAGCGCGGTATCGTCCGCGGTGAGCGTGTCGGTAGTATAAAACGACGAATCCATCTTAAAACCGTCGGAGCACTGGGCGTCCTGAACCTTCGTGGTTCTGACCGAAAAGGTCCGCTTGCGCGTTTGCTGGTTCACAATGTCGCGGGCGCTAAAGGTGCCGAAATCAATTTCCTGATTTTCCGGGAAAATGCTGAAGGTTGCCCCGCAGTCCAGTACCGTAATGTTTTGCAGACCGTTGATGTGGTACTTAAGGTTCTTCGCGTCAACCATTTGGTTCACCCCGCCCTTGCCGTCAAACTGCACCACGATGTAATCGCTCAGCGAGCTGACGTAGCCGTGGGGCGGGACGGCCTTGATTTTGACGAACAGACGCAGGCGGGCGATAAACGTGCGCGAGGTGTGGATATCGTCCGGGTTACCTGAGCAGATGCGGTTTTCCCAGCCCATCTGGCGTATCTGTGAAGGGGTGTAGATCGTGATGTTGTTGTTATCCAGGCACTGATGCGTATCAACGCCGTTGGACTGGCCTGTCGCATCGTAATCCATTCCTTCATACGTGACGCCGAGCTCATAGTAAGGATCGGTTGCGGAGGGGTACGGGTTGACCCAGGCATACACATCTTCTGGCTCAAACCCGCTGGTGACGTTGTGATCGCACGTCACCAGAATTTTAATGTCGTTCGATTCCCAGATTTTTTGCCCAACCTGCGCGTTGCTGGGGATAGCAAAAGGCGAGATCGTTTTTGTCTCCTCGACGGGCCCGCCCGAGCCGCCCAGATAGCAGTTAAGCGCCAGCGCCTCTTTCAGCGGCAAAAACGCCAGCAGAAGCAGCATGAGGTTAATGAGCTTTCGCATCAGGGCTGACCTTCCGTTCGGTGAGCTTGCAGTAAGCTGTTCCCGCGCATTGCGCATCCACTTTCCTGAGCGCGCCGTAATCGTCGATATACCCGATGCTGTAATAGCTGCCGTGATAATCCCCGGTGGAGGTGGTTTCCGTGGCAAAAGGCGCAATCATCAGGCTGTCAAAGCCCGGCAGCATGGTTTTGGCGTTTTTGCTCAGCCACGCCAGCGTAATGTAGTAGGGCGTCGGGTTATGCACCGTCAGGCCTTTCGCGCTGGCGGTAATTTCCATCCGCATTTCCGTCATCTCCCCCGGTTTTTTGGCGATCGCCTTTGGACGCCAGAACAGTTTGATTCGGCTCTGCATCGCCACCTGCATCACGCTGCGCTCCTCGCTTGCGCTGCTGCTTTTAGGCGGCACTTCGCGCAGGTTGAAGTAAAACAGGGACTCCCGGTCTTTAGGCAGCTGACCGGTCGCGGCTTGTTTCACAATTCTCACCTGGGATGAGGAGCCTGCCTCAATGCGCTGAATGGGCGGAAGCGCCATAAAGTGCGCGTCTTCTTTGCGCCCTTTTTCATCTTCAATCCAGGAAAGCGCCAGGTAAGGCAGCGCCTTGCTCTGGTTGTCCACTTTCAGGCTGCTGGCCTTATCGCTTTCGGGGAAAACAATGCGCGTGCGGTCCAGGTTAATGGCGGCGTGAGTGGTAAATGCTGCGCTGAAGAGCATCAGACACAGGCTTTTAAGCGGGGTTAATTTCATCATGATTTCTTACTGACAAGGCAGTATCAGCTGCATACTGTTTTCTAAGTGAGAAGGTAGCGAGAAGCGACACTGCTGATTGTCGCCCCACGTCACCCGAAACTGTTGTTCTGGCTCAACCGCGCCCAGCCAGACGTGGCCTTCATCGGCGACCATCCCAACCTGCAAATCGCTCTCCTTAAGTCGAACGATCGCCCCCAGCGGCGGCGTGCCTGACGGCGTTCGTAAAATGCCCGCGATGTCCTTACCCGCCCGCGTGGCAATCTGACGGTATCCAATGGCGCCTTCGGTCCAGGTGGAGGTGACGACGCGGTTGTCCACATCCACGCCATCCGGGAGGTTGTTCATATTGACCTGCACGCTGGAGGGCGTATAGCTGGAGAATGACGGCAAAACGCCAATGCCAAACCGGTTGGTCTCATCCCGCGACATGTTCAGCGGGATACTGCCCACGCCATCGGTGCTTACCATCACGCGCGGCTCATTGCCGTAGCTGCGTCGGTGCAGGGCGGCACCTTTCGCCGTTGAGGTGAACGATCCGTTCCAGCTTGCGCTGAGGGATGTGTATTCATCAGCCTTATAGCTGCCGGAAAGGTTCAGATCGCCAAAGGTCGAATAATGCTGATAATTTCCGCTGACCTGCGCGCCGGCATCCGGCTTTTCACTTTCCGCACCTGCGGAAACGCCCCATGTGTTATTGCGGTCTGAGGTGTCATACCACGACACGTTATGGCTGAGCGTGTCGCTGTTGCGCAGGTCATAGTTCAGGCGATGGTCGGGATCGAGCGGTACGCTGAGCGAGAGGTAAAACTGGGTGTCGTCGTTCTCGTCTTCATCTTCGTAATGCGTTTCACTCCAGGACACGCTCACGCCCAGGTTTTTCCAGCGGCCCACGTCAAAGTTGTAGCCCGCCGTGATGCTGCCCGTTGTGGAGGGCGCGTCGTTCCACCAGGTCTGGCGCAGCATGTTCACATACAGATTCAGCGATAGTGCCGAAATATACTGGCTTGCCGTGACGCTAAGCGTCTGTTTTTCGGTCTGGCGGTCACTGTCGTCATAGTCAAGATAACGGGCGTAGCTCAGAAACTGCGGGTCCGAGTAGCGATAGCTGGCAAGCGTGAGCTGGCTGCCGGTCGTATCAAAACGCTTACTGTAGTTAACGCGGTAGCTGTAGCCTGTCTGGCTGCTTTGGCCGGGTAGCTGGCTGGTGGACTGCGTAACGTCAAACGAGAGCGCGCCGAGGTACGCCATGTTCTGGCCTATCCCGGCGGCAACGGAGCGATAATGGTCGCCATCAGCCAGCGTGCCGCCGTACAGGGAAGTTTGTGACAGTACGCCCCAGGAAAACTCGCCGCTCATGAAGCCGTTATCTTCAACATCGTGAGAGGCGTCCTTGCGCGCCTTCCCCGCCGCGAGCTTGTAGCGTAGCTGGCCCTTGCGCGTTAAGAAGGGGACGGATTCGGCAGAAACCTGGAAGGTGCTTACGCGTCCGTCCTCTTCCGTCACCTTAACGTCCAGCGTACCCTGAACCGACTGGTTTAGATCCTGAATAACAAAGGGGCCGGGCGGCACTTTACTCTGGTAAATCACGCGGTCGGCAAGGCTAACGGTCACCGTGGCGTTGGTCTGGGCAATGCCGGTAATTTGCGGAGCATAGCCGCGCAACGACCACGGCAGCATGCGCTCGTCGCTGATCAGCGAGGCGCCGGTGTAGGTGAAGGCGTCGAAAATCGCGGACTGGAAATCCGTTTCCCCGAGCGTCAGCTTTGCGCCGAGCGAGGGCAGGGGGCGGAACATATAGACGCGAGAAAAACGGCCGTCGTGCTCCGAGCCCGCTTCGGTATGGCTTTGCGTGTACTGGAAATCACTGCGCAGCCGCCACGCCCCCATGTTCGCACCGGCAGTGCCGTAGGTGTTGGCGTTGTCATTGCTGCTGCCGCTATCGGGCTGATAATGGCTGGCGAAAAGATTGTAATCCAGCAGCACGCCCGGTACGCCGTTATCCCAGGTGGCCGGGGGCATCCAGTCGGCTGCGCGATACTGCAACCACGCCTGAGGGATCGTCACTTTCAGCGTCTGGCTGGCCTGCTCAAAGTTGAATTTGATGTCTGGCCTGGCGGTGAAGTCAACGCATCCCTCTTTTTCCGGTAACGCCTGACGAACGTTATCCTGCAACGCAAACGTATCGGCCAGCTCGAGAGGAATACAGACCTGAACCGCATCGTTTATTTCCCGCCAGCTTAGCTGCCAGCCGTTGGCCAGCGGAATATCATTAATTGAAACCGTGACGAAATAACGCCCCGGGATAACGGATATTTGATCTTTAAAAAGCGACAAATCAACGCCGCCGCGCTGATCTTTATCGATGGCATTAATGTTGAATTCGGTGGCAGAGGCGACTTTCGTCATTAACAGGGACGTAATGATGAGTAACCATTGTAATTTATATGTCATCATCCTGTTACTCGAAGAATAATATTTCGTGCCGACTGGCATAAAATGCCAGTCGGTTTATACCGTGACGCAACGTTTTTATTTGTACATCAGGACATAGTTAGCGGTAGCTTCCACCTGGCCTGCTGTCGCGGTTTTACCTGCCGCGACTTCCATAAGCGCTTTAAAATGCAGCGTCTGCGTGGTTGAACCTGGCAGCAGGTCAATCTCGTTAGCTTGTCCCAGCGTAATATTAGACTCCGCGTTATCCATCAAACGCACACCCACGTTCTGAGCACCGCTGGCATAGGTGTTGCTCATCAGGCTGGTATCCGTCGCGTCCGTTGCTGCGCTGGTGAAGGTGACATCGACTTTGGTAATTGGCGTGTCGGTCTCGTCTGCCGGATCGTCAAGCTGGCAGTTTTCCAGATTAATATCGACCGGAACAGGCGTTGATTTTTTGTTGGCATTGATAACGGCGGTGGTGACTTCACCCAGGTCAACTTCTTTATCAACGCTGTCTGGTGCTATGCTGCACGGCGCATCAATGACCACACCTTTGAATTTGATTTTGCCTGAACCCTGTTCTTCAGCAAAAGCAGAACCCGAAACAATGGCAGCCATCGCAACCGCTAACAGTACTTTTTTACCCATATACATGAAAATATCCTTTTTCAATTGAATTCATAATCTGAATATTAATTTTCAGAATACTCGCAAAGTATAACGGGATGAGGGAGGCGTTTGCGATTAATGAGACTTAAAGATATTTTTAGATGAGGTTAATATATAATTTATTACTATCGTAACCGGTTAATATTTCATGCAACAGCGGCTTTTTAAGCGCAATTTAATTGGGAAATATTGCGCTTAAAAATATCCATAAAAATTCTTGATTTTCCAATTGTAAATACAGAGTCGCAGACATTGTAAAATGCAACGGCTGCGCCGGGGCGCATCAAAGAATTGCCCTCATCAATGAGGGCATCCGAATCAGCCTATACCTGCCGTTTGCAGCAGAACCAGGCTGAGCCCCATCACCGACATGCCGCACAGCACGCCGTAGCTGGGATTATTGTTAGGGTCGATCTCTTTCGCCAGCGGCATCAGCTCATCGACAGAGAGCGCGACCATGATCCCGGCCACCGCCGCCATGATGGCAGCCATCACCACAGGCGAAACGAGGCTGCCGAGGATCAGCCACGCCAGCACGCCGCCAAGAATTTCAGCCAGGCCGGAAACCCCAGCCCAGAGCACGGCAGTCCGTTTTGAACCGGTGGCCGCGTAGACCGGGCCGGCAACGGCAAGTCCTTCAGGAATATTGTGTAAGGCTACCGCCAGCGCCACGCCAAACCCCATCTCCAGATTGCTGCTGGCCGTGACGTAGGTGGCAACGCCTTCCGGAAAGTTATGCAGGCTGATGCCGAGCGTCAGCAGGATGGCCGTGCGCTTGATGTTGCCCGGAAGGGGAGCCGCGCGCTTTTGCATCAGATCCTGAGGGTGCGCGTGCGGCAGCATGCGGTCGAGCGCAAAATAGCCCAGCAGGCCGACGATGAACATGCCGTAGCCCAGCACTGGCGACATTCCCTCGGTGTGAAGGGCTGCGGGCAGCATCTCCATCAGCGAGATAAGCAGCATGATCCCGGCGGCGAAACCCAGCGAAAAGGCCAGAAGGCGGTTAGACGGTTTTTGTCCGAGCACGCCGAGGAACGCGCCGATAAAGGTCGCGGCACCCGCAAGTACGGTCAAAATCAAGGGTACTGACATGCACTCTCCTTAAGCTGTATCTGACATTCAAATTTCCTGATGATGATCTTCACGGTTATCTGCGTTCATCTTCACCTGAATGCGCGTAATGTAGAACCATCAAATTGACACCTCCTGTAAGGATATCACCATGTCTTCATCTCGTATGCCAGCACTGTTTTTAGGCCATGGCAGCCCAATGAACGTTCTGGAAGATAACGTCTATACCCGCACCTGGCGTCACCTGGGTGAGACGTTGCCGCGGCCGAAGGCGATTGTGGTGGTGTCTGCGCACTGGTTTACCCGGGGTACCGGCGTAACGGCCATGGAAGCGCCGAAAACTATCCATGATTTTGGCGGCTTTCCGCAGGCCCTGTATGACACGCACTATCCTGCGCCCGGCTCCCCTGCGCTGGCGCAGCGGCTGGTGGATCTGCTCGCACCGGTTCCGGTGGCGCTGGATAAAGAAGCCTGGGGCTTTGACCATGGCTCCTGGGGCGTCCTGATTAAAATGTATCCCGAGGCCGATATCCCGATGGTGCAGCTGAGCGTCGACAGTACCAAACCAGCGGCCTGGCATATGGAGATGGGCCGCAAGCTGGCAACCCTGCGTGATGAAGGCATCATGCTGGTCGCGAGCGGTAACGTGGTGCATAACCTGCGTACGGCGCGCTGGCACGGGGAGAATACCCCGTATCCCTGGGCGACGTCTTTTAACGACTATGTGAAAGACAACCTCGCCTGGCAGGGGCCGGTTGAACAGCATCCGCTGGTGAACTATCTGGATCACGAAGGCGGTTCGCTCTCTAACCCCACGGCGGATCACTTCCTGCCGCTGCTGTATGTGTTAGGCACGTGGAATGGTCAGGAGGAGATTACCATCCCGGTCGACGGCATTGAGATGGGGAGTTTGAGTATGCTGTCGGTGCAGGTGGGGTAAAAACATGCCGGGTGGCGGCTTCGCCTTACCCGGCCTGCATGTGGAGCGTAGGCCCGGTAAGCGTAGCGCCACCGGGCAAGTTTTATTCAACAAAAATATGCGGATAGAACCGTGACAGATCCTGCGTAATCAGCGCGCGATCTTCGCGAATGCCAATCCCGGCAGGTTGATCGTTAATAAGCCAGCTGCCGATCAGCGTATAGCTGTCGCCAAACTTCGGCAGTTGATAAAACTCCTGGACGATCATCCCTTCTTCACCGTACGGCCCTTCAACCGCTTCCAGCGTTTTACCGTTTTCGATAATGGAGACGTTCGCGCCTTCGCGGGAGAAGATCGGCTTAACGACGTATTTCTCCATCGGCGGGAACTCATCTTCGGCAAAGTACGCAGGCAGCAGGTTCGGGTGGTTCGGGAACATCTCCCACAGCATCGGCAGCAGGGCTTTATTAGAGATAATGCTCTTCCAGGCCGGTTCCAGCCAGCGCACGCCGGCGTCTTCCAGTTTGGTCGAGAACATCTCGCGCAGCATGTACTCCCACGGATAGAGCTTGAACAGGTTGCTGATCACCTGATCCTGCATGTCCGTAAACTGACCTTTTTCACCTAAACCGATATCTTCGATATAGAGGAACTCCGTCGCCACTTCCGCTTCGGCTGCGCAGTCCTGCAAATACTGAACCGTACCGCGATCTTCTTCGGTATCGCGGCAGCAGGCGAGGTGCAGCAGGTTGAAACCGTGCTGTTCACGCAGTTCGGCGAAACGCTCAATCAGCTTTTCCTGTAGGCTGTTGAACTGGTCGCTGCCTTCCGGCAGGTTTCCGGCATTCGCCTGATCTTCCAGCCAGATCCACTGGAAGAACGCGGCTTCGTACAGCGAGGTTGGCGTATCCGCGTTGTTTTCTAACAGCTTCGGCTCACCGACGCCGTCCCATGCCAGATCGAGGCGAGAGTAAAGCGAAGGCTGATTCGTTTTCCATGACTGACGGATGAAGCTCCAGGTGTGCTTTGGAATGCGGAATTTGGTCATCAGCGCATCGCTGTCGATGACTTTCTCGACCACCTTCAGGCACATCTGGTGCAGCTCAGCGGTCACCTCTTCAAGCTTTTCAACCTGAGCGAGCGTGAGCTTATAGTAAGCGTCTTCACACCAGTACGGCTCGCCGTACATGGTGTGAAAGTTGAAACCGTATTCGGTGGCTTTTTCGCGCCAGTCCGGGCGCTCGACAATACTGACTCGTTCCATGATCAGCCGCCCATTGAGCGAGTCGAAGAGCCGGCCGCACTACGCTGCATGGTGGTTTGTTTCGCCACGGACTCACCGAAGCCGCCACGGGTGATGGTGCTGGTGGTTGCGGGTTTCGGTGCCATCGCGGTTTTCGGTACGGTCATCGTACGGCCCGGCGTTGCTGCGCCGTAACCCTTGCCGGTAGCATCGGTGTATTTACCGTACGCCGGGCTGTTCGGGTTTTTGGAGCTAAACAGCGGCTGCTGCTGATAGCCCGCACCGCCGCTCATCAGACGGCCCATCATATAGCCCGCCATCAGCGGCATCCAGAAGCTGCCGCTGGACTGAGCCTGCGCCTGGTTTTCCGGAGCCATACCCGCCTGAGCCGGCGCCTGCTGGCACTGGCCTTCACCGAATTCAGCGACACAGTCTTCGCGTGAGGCATATTTCGGCGCGGTACGTTCCGCTTCTTTCAGGGCGTTGTTATAGGCCGTTGTACATTCGGCGGCTTTACCGGTGGCAGCCGAACAGTCGTCGGCGTTCTGGTACATCGAGACCGTTTCGTCGCTCTGCTCACAGCCTGCCAGCATAAAGACGGCAGTGACCGCCAGCGCGACAGGTGTCAGGTGGCGTGCGTTCCAGCTTTTGCGGAACGACGCGTGATTCATCGTTTTTGTCCGTTTCATATTTGTCTTCCGGGACCCAGTGGTAATAACGCTCAGGATAGAGGATGAGTGGTTGAAAATGAAGCGAAGAGGGGCGAAATGCAGGGGATCTTTACGTTGGCTTACGTTTGGGGGGGATTTTGCGCCGGGTGGCGCTGCGCTTACCCGGCCTACGATTCAGTAGGCCCAATAAGCGAAGCGCCATCGGGCAATGCTTAGTTACGGAACGGGTTAGAACCGCTGCTTGCAGGTGCGGTGCTACGCGCTGCCGCTGGCTGCGCTGCTGGCATGCTGCCGTTAGCGTTGAAGTTATCAACCGCGGCATCCTGCTCTGGATTTTCCGGCGCGACGCTGTCAGGCGACGTGGAAACCGGTTTACCCAGCGTGCTGTTCAGCATTTGCAGATCCTGCTCGTTCAGCGTACCCAGAGCCTGCTTGATGTTCAGCTGGTTAATCAGGTACTGGTAACGTGCGCTGGAGAGCTGCTGCTTAGCGTTATACAGCGTGGTCGTTGCGTCTAACACGTCAACAATGGTACGCGTACCGACGGAGTAGCCCGCTTCCATCGCGTCCAGAGAGCTTTGCGCAGAGACAACGGCCTGTTTGTAGGCGTTGATGCTGCTGATAGACGCGTTCACGTTGTTAAAGGAAGAACGCACGGTTTGCACCACGTTGCGGTGCGCGCTTTCCAGCTGCTCGCTTGCGCCAACAAAGTTGTACTGCGCCTGTTTAACCTGGGAGTTAACCATCCCGCCCTGGTACAGCGGCAGGGAGAAGCTCAGGCCCACTTTGTTCTGACCAATGTTGTTGTCATCATAGGCCTGAGACGTCGTTTTAGAGCCGCTGTAGCTGGTATCCGATACGCCGGTTGAGGCGCTCAGGCTCAGGGTTGGCAGGTGGCCGTCCTGTGCAAGGCGGATCTGCTCGCGTGCCAGATCCTGGCTCAGGCGTGCCTGCAACAGGGTCAGGTTGCGGTTTTCCGCTTCTTTCAGCAGGGCGTTTACCGCCTGCGGTTTGTCCGTCTTGAAGCTGTCCACGTTCAAAGAGGCCAGCTCAGGATAGTAGTTACCGGTGACCTGGCGCAGAGCTTCCAGCGCGTTGTCGAGGTTGTTACGTGCGGTCACTTCGTTAGCCAGTACGGTATCGTACTGTGAACGGGCGTTCTGCACGTCAGTGATCGCAACCAGACCCACGTTGAAACGCTGGGTAGTCTGATCTAACTGACGGTAAATCGCCTGTTTCTGCGCTTCGGTGTAGGAGAGGGCGTCAATCGCGCTCAGTACCTGGAAATACGCGGTTGCGGTATTCAGGATCAGCGTTTGCTGATCGGTCTGATAGGTGACATCCTGAATGCCCGCACTCTTTTCCTGCAAACTCAGTTCACGCCATTTGGACATATCGAACAGAGTCTGTGTAAGCTGTAAAGAGGCGCTGGTGGCATTCGAGTCGATGCCGTTGTTATCGCGAAAACCGTTAGTGTAGGTATAATCTGCACCTAAGCCTAACTGCGGCAGCAGTGGGCTACGTGCTTCGTTAATCTTTTCAAACGCAGCATCACGATCGGCCGCTGATTTACGTAAATCAGGGTTGCCCAGACGTGCCTGCTGGTAGACCTGTAACAGGTTCTCTGCCTGGCTCATTGCACTGAAGCCCGTCAGGCTCAGGCCGATAAGGATGGGGAGCAATTTCTTCATTTGCATTCCTTGTTGTGAAGCAGTATTAGCGCTGATCTAATTAAAAATAATTGCCGATTCTAACAGAATCATCCACACCAAAAGGTTGGCGTAACGTGCCATCTGGCGGTAATTTGCTCCAATCTACCATATAGCCATACAAACGGCAGCCAAACAGCCTTGAAATTCACAATTTCATCACCATTGCTACCAGGACTTGACCGATGCAAAAACCAGAAAACGTGCCTGTCACCTTCGCCAAAAACGATGTAGAAATTATTGCACGAGAAACGCTTTATAGCGGTTTTTTTTCAATGGAACTTTACCGTTTCAGGCATCGTCTGTTTAACGGTGAAATGAGCGGTGAGATCAAACGCGAAATTTTTGAGCGCGGGCATGCGGCTGTGTTGCTACCCTTTGACCCAGTGCGTGATGAAGTTGTGCTGGTCGAGCAGGTTCGCATTGCGGCTTATGATACCAGCGAAACCCCGTGGCTGCTGGAAATGGTGGCCGGGATGATTGAAGAAGGTGAGTCGGTCGAGGACGTCGCTCGCCGCGAGGCGCTGGAAGAAGCGGGCCTGGTGGTGGGGCGGACGAAACCGGTGTTGAGCTACCTGGCAAGCCCGGGCGGCACAACGGAACGTTCATCTATTATGGTGGGCGAAGTGGACGCCACGACGGCGGAAGGGATCCACGGTCTGGCAGATGAAAACGAAGATATTCGGGTTCATGTGGTGAGTCGGGAGCAGGCTTACCAATGGGTAGAAGAGGGGAAAATCGACAACGCAGCGTCTGTCATTGCCCTGCAATGGCTGCAACTGCACTATCAGAGTTTACGAAACGAGTGGAAAAAATGAAGCGCTATACGCCTGACTTCCCAGAAATGATGCGCCTGTGCGAAACCAATTTTGCACAGCTGCGCCGCCTGCTGCCGCGAAACGACGCACCCGGCGAAACGGTGAGCTATCAGGTGAGCAACGCCCAGTATCGGTTAACGATAACAGAATCAACGCGCTACACTACGCTGGTGGAAATTGAGCAAACGGCGCCGAAAATCAGCTACTGGAGCCTGCCGTCGATGACGGTACGTCTTTATCACGATGCGATGGTCGCTGAAGTGTGTTCAAGCCAGCAGATCTTTCGCTTCAAAGCGCGGTATGATTACCCGAATAAAAAGTTGCATCAACGCGACGAAAAGCATCAAATTAACCAGTTTTTAGCCGACTGGCTAAGATATTGTTTAGCACATGGAGCAATGGCGATTCCGGTTTGTTAGCGTCATAAACCTACCTAAGGACACCATTTGGAAAGCCTGTTGAACCTGACTGTTGCTGGTGGGGCGCCAGTCAGGATATTACAAATCACCGACACCCACCTTTTTGCCGAAAAGCATGAGACGCTGCTGGGCGTGAACACCTGGGAGAGTTATCAGGCGGTGCTTAGCGCAATTCATGCTGAAAACCGGCCATGCGATCTGATCGTCGCGACGGGCGATCTGGCGCAGGATCAATCTTCCGCAGCCTATCAGCATTTCGCTGAAGGGATTGCGAGCTTTAGCGTGCCTTGCGTCTGGCTACCCGGCAACCACGATTTTCAGCCCGCCATGTACAGTTCGCTTCAGGACGCGGGCATTTCACCGGCAAAATGTGTCTTTGTGGGGGACCAGTGGCAAATTCTGCTCCTCGACAGCCAGGTGTTTGGCGTTCCGCACGGTGAGTTGAGCGACTATCAGCTTGACTGGCTGGAGACAAAACTGGCCGCCAAGCCGGATCGCAATACGCTGCTGCTACTGCATCATCATCCGCTGCCGGCAGGCTGTAGCTGGCTCGATCAGCACAGCTTACGCAATTCAGCGGCGCTGGACAGCGTGCTGGCGAAATTCCCGCGCGTGAAGCATTTGCTGTGCGGGCACATTCACCAGGAGCAGGATCTCGACTGGAACGGTCGCCGCCTGCTCGCGACGCCATCCACCTGCGTGCAGTTTAAGCCGCATTGCGCCAACTTCACGCTGGATACCATCGCGCCGGGCTGGCGCTGGCTGGAACTGCATGCCGACGGCACGCTGACCACCGAAGTTTGCCGTCTGGCCGGGGCTGAATTCCGCCCGGATACCGCTTCAGAAGGCTACTGATGTCAACGCTCCTTTACCTCCATGGGTTTAACAGTTCACCGCGTTCCGCAAAGGCGACGCAGTTTCGCCAGTGGCTGAGCGAACATCATCCGCACGTGGAGATGATTATTCCGCAGCTGCCCCCCTATCCGGCGGATGCGGCAGAGATGCTGGAATCGATTGTGCTTGAACACGGCGGCGAATCGTTTGGCGTTGTCGGGTCGTCGCTCGGCGGCTACTACGCCACCTGGCTGTCGCAGTGCTTTATGTTGCCCGCTGTCGTCGTCAACCCGGCGGTCCGGCCATTTGAGCTGTTAAGGGACTTTCTCGGTGAAAACGAGAACCCCTACACCGGCCAACAATATGTGCTAGAGTCACGCCATATTTACGATCTCAAAGTTATGCAGGTCGACCCGCTTGAAGCGCCCGATCTTATCTGGCTGCTGCAACAGACGGGAGATGAAGTGCTGGATTACCGCCAGGCAGTGGCGTATTACGCATCCTGCCGCCAGACTGTAGAGGAGGGCGGAAACCATGCTTTCACGGGCTTTGAAGATCATTTCACCCAGATTGTCGATTTTCTTGGACTGCACAGCCACTGACAATCAATGCGAATTGCTAGTTTAAATCATGACGCAAACCTATAACGCTGATGCCATTGAGGTACTCACCGGGCTTGAGCCGGTTCGCCGCCGCCCGGGGATGTACACCGATACGACGCGCCCAAACCACCTGGGCCAGGAAGTAATTGATAACAGTGTGGACGAAGCGCTGGCAGGCCATGCCAAACGCGTGGACGTTATCCTGCACGCCGATCAGTCGCTGGAAGTCATCGACGACGGCCGCGGCATGCCGGTGGATATTCACCCGGAAGAGGGCGTTCCTGCCGTTGAGCTGATCCTCTGCCGTCTGCACGCGGGCGGTAAGTTCTCCAACAAAAACTACCAGTTCTCCGGCGGTTTGCACGGCGTGGGGATCTCCGTGGTTAACGCCCTGTCGAAGCGCGTGGAAGTGAACGTCCGTCGCGACGGTCAGGTCTATAACATCGCGTTTGAAAACGGCGAAAAGGTGCAGGATTTGCAGGTCGTCGGGACGTGCGGTAAGCGCAACACCGGCACCAGCGTCCACTTCTGGCCTGACGAAAGCTTCTTCGACAGCCCACGTTTTTCCGTTTCTCGCCTGTCGCACCTGCTAAAAGCCAAAGCGGTGCTGTGCCCCGGCGTGGAAATTACCTTTAAGGATCACGTTAACAACACCGAGCAGAGCTGGCGCTACGAAAAGGGTCTCAACGACTACCTGAGCGAAGCGGTTAACGGCCTGCCGACCCTGCCAGAAAAACCGTTCGTCGGTAATTTCGAAGGCGACACCGAGGCGGTGGACTGGGCGCTGCTGTGGCTGCCGGAAGGCGGCGAGCTGCTGACCGAAAGCTACGTCAACCTGATCCCAACCATGCTCGGCGGTACGCACGTCAACGGCCTGCGTCAGGGTCTGCTGGATGCGATGCGCGAGTTCTGCGAATACCGCAACATTCTGCCGCGCGGCGTGAAGCTTTCCGCAGAAGATATCTGGGACCGCTGCGCCTACGTGCTTTCCGTGAAGATGCAGGATCCGCAGTTTGCCGGTCAGACTAAAGAGCGTCTGTCGTCGCGCCAGTGCGCGGCGTTCGTTTCCGGCGTGGTGAAAGATGCGTTTACCCTGTGGCTGAACCAGAACGTTCAGGCCGCAGAGATGCTGGCTGAAATGGCCATCTCCAGCGCCCAGCGTCGTCTGCGCGCGGCGAAGAAAGTGGTGCGTAAAAAGCTGACCAGCGGCCCCGCGCTGCCGGGCAAGCTGGCGGACTGTACCGCGCAGGATCTCAACCGCACCGAGCTGTTCCTCGTGGAAGGGGACTCGGCGGGCGGATCGGCCAAGCAGGCGCGCGACCGTGAATATCAGGCGATCATGCCGCTCAAGGGTAAGATCCTGAACACCTGGGAAGTCTCGTCCGATGAAGTGCTGGCCTCGCAGGAAGTGCACGACATCTCCGTGGCGATCGGCATCGATCCGGACAGCGACGATCTAAGCCAGCTGCGCTACGGCAAGATCTGCATTCTCGCGGATGCGGACTCCGATGGGCTGCACATCGCCACGCTGCTCTGTGCGCTGTTCGTGAAGCACTTCCGCACGCTGGTGAAAAACGGTCACGTCCACGTGGCGCTGCCGCCGCTGTACCGTATCGACCTCGGCAAAGAAGTTTACTATGCGCTGACGGAAGAAGAGAAAGCGGGCGTGCTGGAGCAGCTCAAACGCAAGAAGGGCAAACCGAACGTGCAGCGCTTTAAGGGGCTGGGCGAGATGAACCCGATGCAGCTGCGTGAAACCACGCTGGATCCGAACACCCGCCGTCTGGTGCAGCTGACCATCAGCGATGAAGACGAACAGCAAACCAACGCCGTGATGGACATGCTGCTGGCCAAGAAACGTTCTGAAGACCGACGTAACTGGCTACAGGAGAAAGGCGATATGGCGGATATTGAAGCCTGATGCACTGGCCCTCAGCCTCCCAGGTGGCTGAGGGATCGCCGGGCACCGGGGCATTGCGCCATAATCCCGTCAGCGAAACGCTGTTTTTTCCGGTTTCAAAAAACGCAGATTAACAATTGCGCCGTCGGTGGGGACGGTCTCCAGCTCATTCACATCCATATCGGTCCCTTCTGGCAGGCTGAGGCTGTCAACCGTGATGCGGTTTACTCGCCAGGGGGTGAGGTAACTCACCAGCAGATCGCCCTCTGCGTTGGTGGTCGAACCGAACTGGTTATAAAATCCAATCTTCGCCGAACCTGGCACCTGAACCAGTGCCGCAGTACTTCCCAGCGTCTGGCCCAGGACAACCCCCTCCTGATATAACAGCACGCTGCCGCTGACGTCACCATGATAATCACGTTGCGTGCCGCTGCGGGTCATACTGACGTTCAGCTCCCCGCTGTTGTACTGATAGCCGATACTGCTTTTCAGGGCATCGTTCCCGTGTTCGCTATGCTCCGCCGTCACGTCATAACGCAGGCTATAATCATCCAGTAGCGAGCCATTGACGTTGATTCCATGGGTATTCTTGTTTCGGCTGGCGAGGTCAGAAACCAGTCCCACATTGGTAAAATGGCTTCCAATGCTGAAGGGGATGCTGATGTTAAACCCCAGCGTTGATTCAGGGGCAGATTCGCCGTAGCGGTCATAGCCGCCATAAAGCGAAAAATCGACGTCCTCCCAGCTGGCGTCAAGGCTCAGGGTGAGGCTGTTACTGCCCGCCTCGCGAGCGCGTGATTTCAGCCAGCGCCACGAGAGGCTCAGACTCGAGTTTTCGTCGAAGTTTTGCGTCAGCTCAATCTGGCCCTCAAGGGCGCGCTGAGTGGTGTCATCATCGAAACCCCAGGCCAGCACCGAGGCGCGGTTTAACCGCTCCTCAAGCGAACGATACTGGCTACCGCGCGGGTACCACTGAAGCTGGGCGTTAAGGCTGGTTTCGGTTTGGAAAAATGTTTTGGCATAACGCATTCGCCCGACGCTGCCGCTCAGCGCTTTGCCCTGCTGGCGGTAACGGGCGTTACGTACATCCGCAGACAACGCTCCCCATTTGCCCATATTGCCGCCCAATCCCACAACATGGCTGAAGTAATTCTCTCCCTGCTGTATGCCACCAAAAACGGTAGCGCGCGGGGCGACGCCCCAGGAGAGCGTGCTCTGCCAGAAACGATCTTTATCCAGCTCCACGCCGTGAAAGGGTTTATAACGCCCGGCGACCAGCTCGTAACTGAACATTTTATACTGCACCAGATTGGGCATGATCGAGTACGGAATGGACCGGGTACGCTCGCTCCCGTCGCTCTCCTGAATCGTCAGCTCAAGGTTGCCCTGTAAATCTGGTGGATAAAAATCACGGATAACGAAGGGCCCCGGTGGGACGTGAATGCGATAGACGCGCTCGCCGTTCTGGCGAAGCGTGACTTCTGCTTCGCTGCGCGCATAGCCGTTAATCAGCGGCGAATAGGGCCGCCAGCTATCCGGGAACATCGCCTCATCGCTGGCCAGGGAAATCCCCCGATAGGACATACTGTCGAACAGGTTCGATGAGGTGTAACCGTCGCCAAGGTTAAGCCGGGATCGCATAGAGGTGATACTGCGCCAGACAGAGGCTGAATTGCTGTAAGAGCCGTGCTGGCGGTCCGCCTCTCGCCAGAATGTATTCTGGTAGCGCATGCGCCATGGTCCGACGTTGAGGCCGTTTTCCAGCACGAGCGTTGCATCGGTGCCCGGCGTATCCCAACGGTACTGCGCACGTTGGTTATTGACGTCCAGCCGGTAGTTAACAAACAGGGCATCAATTCCATCATCCCAGCGGCTGGTACTGACCCCGTTTTGCTGCGGATTAAACGCCTCCTGGGGAAATAAAAGCGTGAGCAGGCTGGCATCCGGACGATACCAGGACTGGAGGTCGAAGGCGTTCGCCGAGTCGGCGCTCAGACATGCCCTGGTGTCCCAGTGAAGCCTGTCAAGCACGGAGGATTTTACGCCCCACTCTTCAAGGAGAGGACGCGTCAGGCAGGGTTTACCGAAGTGAAAATCAAGAAAGATTGAGCCTTTATAGTCGTTATTAAGAATAACCCATGTCTTTTCATTTGCAGACGCAGCGTTTGCTGTCAGTAACAGCACCATCACTCGAATTGCATGGTGAATCTGCATCTGCGTTAACATCGTGGGCAGCTTTTGCTGCCCACGATTAAGCTCGCTATGGCTTATTTATTGAGGGCAGCCAGCTCAGCACGAGCCTGATTCAGCTCCTGCTGAATTTCACGCAGATCGGCCTGTTTTTCTGCCAGTTTTCTCTGGTACTTGGCGATCTTCTTAGCATCACCCTTCGCTTTAGCTTCTGCCAGATCGGCCTGAACTTCAGCAACGTCGCCACGTTTTTCAGCCAGTTTTTTCTCCAGCTTACGCACGTCTTTCTGGGCATCAGCCAGAACGCTTGCGTTAGTACAGTGGGCTTTGACTTCTGCCAGGGCTTTTTTCAGGCCATTCACTTTGTAGATATTGCCGTACTGCTGGGCAATTTTGATCTCTTTTTCCAGCGCAGCGCTTTTAGCAGCACAGCTTTCAGCGGCGTGTGCTGATGCTGTAGCGAACATACCAACAGCTGCAACGACAGACAGAACGGAAACTAATTTCTTCATAGTCTTTCTCCTTTGTTGATGTATTGCCTGAACGGATGCTCCGGCAATCTCCTGTGAACAAAAGAGTACTGCAACGCGGATAGCCAAAACGATGCAGACGCGTCCTCAACGCATGTAGGACGTGGATTAAGGTTGTCGTCCTGAATCGTACCAACGCTGTAACGCGGCGCGTAGCTGCTCAAGTTCAGCTAACAGCTGGTGGATCCCGTCGCGGTCCGGGTTGGCTTCCTGAGCTTCACAGCGGGCTATCAACGCGGGCACGCCCAGTAACGCCAGCCCGCCGCGCAGTTTGTGCAGCGTCTCATGCAGAGCGGTATCCGGCGTCACGAGCCAGGCGCGCAGGTGGGCAAGGGATTCATCAATGACCGAAATCTGGAGCGAAAGGAACAGGGGCAGGTTATCCCCTTCCAGCAATTCGGGCGGCAGGTTGCACGCTATTGACCCTTGCGGGCTTTCGGCAATCGGGGCAGATCCCTTCAGGGGGGCCAGCAGTTCCGCAAGCATAGTGAGGGTGATCGGCTTAAACAGACAGTGGCGCATACCGGCTTCTTTTGCTCTCTCCCGGACAACTTCCCGTGCGTCAGCGGTCGCGCCAAAGACCACAATGTCGGGATAATTCGTATGAATTATCTGAGCCAGCGCAAACCCACTCATGCCGGGCATATTGCAATCGGTGATCACCGCATCCGGTTGCGCATGCTGTAGTGCTTCCAGCGCAGAGGCTGAGCTGTCGGCGTCGATCGCGCGGTGACCAAGCCAGCTCAGCTGCTGGCTGAGTACCATTCTGCCGACGGGATTATCATCGACAATCAAAACGCGCAGGGAGGGGCGAGAAAGCGGGGGCGCGGGCTGTGTATCAGGAACATCCTGGCGTTCTGCCATTATTGGCAGCTTAAGGGAGACTGTGGCCGTCGTTCCCTGTCCAGGCTCGCTGTGGATCGCTAAACTGCCGCCCATCATCATTGTTAACGTGCGGCAGATATAAAGGCCCAGCCCGCTCCCCTGTGCAACGTTAGGGGTGTTTCCCTGAGCGAAGGGCTGGAACAACCGCTGTTGGGTGGCCTCGTCGATACCTACCCCGGTATCGATGACCGTGATACGCAACAGCAGATAGCCCTCGTCACGTCCATCGAGCTGCACGCTCAGCGTTATCTGTCCGCGTTCGGTGAATTTGATCGCGTTTCCGACGATGTTAACCAGAATCTGCCTGAAACGGCTGCGATCGACCAATACGTCCTCCCGCAGTTCGGCATCACGTTCCAGTACGAAGGCCAGCCCTTTTTGCGCCGCCATGCCTTCGAACAACATGGCGGGCTCCTCAATCAGCTTGCGCAGCGAGGAACGCTCGGGGCGAAGCACCAGGCGGCCAGATTCGATACGCGACACATCCAGTATGTTGCCGATCAAATCCAGCAGGGCCTGGGCGGCATCCCACGCCACCTGCACGGACTGGCGGTTTTGCTGGGTATCGCCAGGGCGTTTCATCACGAGCTCCAGCATCCCCATGATGGCGCCGATCGGTGTGCGTATCTCGTGGCTCATGGTTGTCAGAAACACGCTCTTCGCACGGCTGGCGCGGTGCGCAAGTTTTCTGGATTGTCGCTGGGCTGAAATGATTTTCAGCATGCGCTGCTGATAGTGCAGATGGCGACGATAACCCCACGCGGCGGTGAGGCAGAGAAGGAACGCGATTGCCAGTCCGACGCTCATTACCGTGCTCAGCGCGACCTGTTTTGGTCCTGTCGACGTGAAGCTGTTACCCGCATTTCCGCCCCGGGTCAGGGCATGGAGATCCTCCGGCGGAATATTAATGAGCGCTTTATTGAGAATGGTGATCAAAGGCCAGGACTGGCGGGACGCCCCGAACGAGAACCGCATTGGGTCGATGTCGATGCTTCCCAGAATACGGAGCGCGGCATACTCTTTATTCGCCAGGAGCGTATTGGCGACGATCAGCGGCATGGCCATCATTTTGTCGTTACTGTGAACAATGCGGTTAAGCCCCTGTCGCCAGGTGTCGACCTTTTCCGTTTGGCCCCCGCTCTGCTTACGTAACCACTCTTCGGGCGACTGCCCGTCCAGGCTGAGTACGCCGGGACTCACCGCGCCAGGAACAGAGTGCGCTTGTCCGACCATCACCCAGGAGTTATAGAGCCAGGTACGGGTGGTCAGTAAATCGGTGCGCCAGATATCCCCCTGCGTCACGCCTGCAACCAAATCCGATTTTCCCGCTTTTACCGACGCCAGGGCCGCCCTTTGGGTAGGAAAACGCTGGATAACAAAGGTAAACCCGGTGCGAAGCTGTAATGCGGTCAGGACATCGGCAATAATGCCACGCATCTTGCCGCCTTTATCAAAAAAGGCAATCGGTGGGTTATCCTCGGCCACTGCCACCCGTATACGTTTGTGCTCATCAATCCATTTATTCTCCAGCGACGTAAAGACCGGTTTCTGCTCGCTGAGTGAAAGCGGGATGCCGCCATTCCACCGACGGTGTATCTCTACGCTCGCACTTTCCGGTAACGCGGCCAGAAAGTTATTCAGCACCGTGATCCAGATGCGCATCTTTGGCATTGCCGCAAAGGAAAATCCTGACACGGGGAAGGGGGTGTCGAGAGGGCGAATAAGCAAGTTGCTGATGTTGGACTGGTTCACCAGATAGCGAGCGGTGACGCCATCGCAAAAGAAAAGGTCGATTTTTCGAAACGCGAGTGCTTCCAGCGCATGGCGTGGTGAATAGAAGGGGACGATCTCCGCGTTCGGGTAGCGCTCCAGGACGCGTTGAGGATCGTAGCCCGGCGCGATGGCAATCTTTCTGACCGCATCATCCTGTGTGGCTTCGTTATTGACCACTTCAACGGCAGAATTTGGACTGTAAGGGTGGCTCAGTATCAGCCCCTGATGATGCTGGTTATCGCTGGCCTGCGCGATGAAATCGGCTTCCCCTGCGCGTAACGCTTCCAGTGCAGCCTGATAGTTTGGGTAGCGAATCACCTCTATTTCGACGCCCAGGTTATCCGCCGCCAGACCGATGAAATCGGCATTGATGCCACCGTAATCATTCAGGCCGGTGGTAATGTCATAGGGCGGCGACATCGGCAGCCAGACGGCCAGGCGGATCTTGCGGTGTTCACGCAGCCAGCGCCATTCGCTTGCGCTCAGCCCCGGGTCGGCAATCGTCTCCATGCTGCGGGAGAGAAGCTTAAGGGGTTCTTGCGCCGTCGCACCTTGAGCCATAAACGCGACGAGCAACAGCAGCAGTCCGCTAAGTATTCTCATTATCAGACTCTCTGAAGATCAGCGAAATGAGCTGATTGAGATCGTCGCAGCCGCATTTTTGCAGCATCCGGGTTTTATAGGTGCTAATGGTTTTATTGCTGAGCATCAGGAGATCGGCAATCTCTTTGTTACTCTTGCCCTGTTTCAGGTAATTGAGAACGGCTATTTCACGATCCGAGAAGCGGCTTGAGAGTGATTCAGACGCATCGCTTTTTTCATTGACGCTGGCGGCTTTGAACAGCGTTCCTTCGGGAAAACATTGATAGCCCGTCATAATAAGCCGGCACAGTGGCTCAACGTTTTCCAGCGGCATATTTTTATTGATAAAGCCCTGCGCCCCGGCCTGGAGCGTTCTCAGCGCATATAACCCTGCTGACTGGCTGGTAAAGATCAGGATTTTAAGTTCCGGGAAGTGTTGTTTAATTCGGGGCAACAGGTCGAGGCCATCGGCGTGCTTAAGTTCGAGATCCAGAATTAATAGGTCCGGACGCTGCTGATGCAGCTGGGACAGCAGTTTTTCACCTGTAGAGGTACTGACGACCATATCTCCGTGCTTCTCCAGCAGTACCTTTAAAGCAAAGCAAATTGCTGGATGATCGTCTGCAAGCAAAATCGAAATCATACTACCGCTTGTCCTTTTGGTGGCTTCACTGACTCCTTCTACCTGAGGGGCAATATAGTAATCAACAGCGCATAAGAACGATATAGTAAAAGGCTGGATTTAAGAATTTGGAGCCAGGATTAAGGAAGCTTTTACTATTTCAGCGCGGCTTATTCCGAATAAAGAATTAAATGAAATGCGGAGGTTGTTCGCTATTGGGGCAATTAAGATTTTTCCTGTTAAAAGTCCAGGCCCGGTAGTGAGTATCGCCACCGGGCCGTTCTTATTAAAACGCCATCTTCACCGTAAACTGCACTTCACGCGGGTCGCCAATCTGATTGCCCAGGTTGTTGGTCGCAATCGACGACGTGTAGTAGGTCTTATCAAACAGGTTTTTCACGTTCACCTGTAGCGTCACCGGATATTGCAGCTTTATTTTGTACGCCGCAAATGCATCCGCCACGAAATAGCCCGGCAGATAATAATCCGCACCGTTGGTTGCTGAAAGACGGCTCACGCCGTGCCCGCCGCCGCCAATTGTCAGCGTATTCCCTGCAAACGCATTGTGAATATCGTACGTCAGGAACAGGGAGCCGGTATGGCGAGGCACGTTCGGCAGCGGTTTGCCCGCGTAGTCCGGATCTTCCAGCACTTTCGCGTCGGTATAGCCATAGCTCGCGATAATGTTGGTGTTCTCCGTAAGCGATCCGGCGAGATCCACCTCCACGCCCTGCGAGCGCACGCGGCCTGCGGTTTTAGCCACGGTTTCGTCACCCACGCTCTCGGTATACAGCACGTTGCGCTTGTGAATATCAAACAGAGCGATATTAGCCGTAATTCCGTCAAACAGGTCGAACTTAGCGCCGATTTCATAGGCATTTGACGTCTCTGGCGGCAGGTTGCCGATGTAGCTCGCAATCGACGATTGCGGCATAAACGTCTGGGAATAGTTGGCAAATAAAGAGACCGCAGGCGTGAGCTTGTAAACCAGGCCCAGCTTCGGCGTCCACTGGTCGTCGCGGCTGTCGGTGTTCACGTTAAACGGACGGCCTTTGCCCGCGTACTGGGTGTAATACTGGTAGCGCAGACCGGCAACGGCAATCCATTTATCGGTCAGGTACAGCGCGTCCTGCGCATAGGCGGAGTAGCTCTCCTGCCGGATGGTCTGGTCGCTGTCGGAGGCTGAAACGGTGGTGCACTTGCCAATATCGCCATACGTCGGGTTGTAAATATTGAAACCTTTAACGTTCTTGCAGCGGATCATATCCGTGCGCAGCAGGTCGTAATTCTCATACGAGATGCCGGTCAGGATCTCATTATAGAAGCCTGCGATATCCACGTTCCCCTGAAGATCCGCGCGGGTGGTGTGCATCCGCTGGGTCGATCCCTGCGTGGCATCCACGCGGCGAGTCAGGTTGCCGGTTTTTGAATCGTAGGCCATCACGCGCGCCTGGTTATCGCTGTATTTATCCTGACTAAAGCTGTAGTCGAACTTCGCGGTCCACTGGCCGTTGAGGCGATATTCCGCGTTGAGCTGAGCGAGATCGGACTGCCCGTCAGTAACGTTAAACGGCTCGTCAAAGCGGGTTTTGCGATCCACGTTTACCGGCTGCTTAGTGTTGAGATCGAAAATTGTCCCGCGATCGAACGGCGTCTTATAGTCGCGATGCGAATAGAGCACCGTCACGGTGGCATCATCGCCGAACCAGGTCAGCGACGGGGCGATAAAAGTGCTGCGCTCGGTGCCAAAATTGCGCCAGTAATCTTCATCCTGATATTCACCCGTCAGGCGATACGCCAGGCGCGTGCCTTCAACCGGGCCAGTGACATCGAACTGCCCGGTGCCGCCGCCAAAGCTCGAGGAGGTGGCTGATAGCGAGCCGCCAAAGTGGGTTTCCGGGCGTTTGGTCACTACGTTAATCAGCCCGCCGGGGTCGAGGATCCCGTACAGCGTTGAGGCTGGACCTTTCAGCACTTCCACGCGCTCGGTTGACGCGTTAAAGCTGCGTGGCAGCACGGTACGCAGGCCGTTGGTCATGATCGACCCGTCGCGGTTGGCGCCAAAACCGCGGCGCACAAAGGCATCCTGCGTGCCGCCCAGGGTGTTGGTCTGCACCACGTTGCTGACGTTATACAGCGCCTCGTCGAGCGTCGTCGCGTGTTGATCTTCCAGCACTTTGTCGCTAACCGTGTTCACCACCTGCGGGATGTCCAGCATCGGCATGTTGGTTAGCGTGGCGGTGGAGGTGTTCAGGGGCTGGTAGCCGCTGGTAGCGTCAAGGGTAGCATTCGGATCGGCGGTAACGGTCAGGGTGTCGCCGTCTTTTGCCGCTGCATGTACCAGGGGAGCCATAAACACCAGTGAAAAGAGCGCGCGCCCTTTTATCCCAGAGAATGAAGGTGTGAATTTAGCCATTAAATCTGTTATCCCGAAAAATCCGGCGAGAGAAGGCTCGCGGAGAAATGTGTGAGTCATTGCCCTTACGGTCTGTTCGTTAGCCTGAATGGCATCGAACTTGTAATTGAGAATCATTCAAACATGAGCAAATGTAGTAGTAAATGAAAAAAAGAAAAAATCGACTACAGCGAGTTATCGCGGCTATTTAGCGCGATGTCAGATATTTAACTTTATGAATTAAAACAAAAAATACTTCTTGATAACTGTGTTGTGTTATGCATTCACCCCTGGTTTTTTTAGGGGTTTACATGGCTTGACTACTACACGGCGCAGCGGCAAACTTCTTAAAAGAGAATGAGTTTTATTTTTATTTATTTTTTACGTTGGCATTCACGTGGCTCACAACACGACAACTTCGGGTCTGGTTCTGAAGAACCTTTCGGCGGGTTACCAGAAAAAAATCATCGTTGATGATATCTCCCTCACGATCCCCCAGCAGAAAATAACCGTTCTGGTGGGGGCGAACGGCTGTGGAAAATCCACGCTGTTGAGCACCATCGCGCGTCTGCTCCAGCCGCTTGGCGGCAGCGCGGTGCTGGACGGCAAGGCCATCCACGCGCAGCCCACCAAAGCGGTTGCCCGGCAGCTCGGCATCCTGCCGCAGTCTCCGCTGCTGCCGGAAGGGTTAACCGTATTTGAGCTGGTTTCGCGCGGGCGTTTTCCCTGGCAGAACCTTATGCGCCAGTGGAGCGAGGAAGATGAGCAGGCCGTGGAAGAGGCGTTATGTTTGACGGGCACGGCGGCGTTTGCCGATTTGCCCGTGGAAAGCCTGTCCGGCGGCCAGCGCCAGCGCTGCTGGATCGCAATGGCGCTGGCACAGCAAACGCCGTATATCCTGCTTGATGAGCCGACCACTTACCTCGATCTTCGCTATCAGGTAGAGATCCTCGAACTGCTGCATACGCTCACGCGCCGGCACGGACGCACGGTGGTAGTGGTACTGCACGATCTCAACTTCGCCGTAAACTACGGTGATTCGCTGGTCTTTTTACGTCAGGGGAAAGTCGAGGGCGTATTGCACGAAGGCGACACCTGCACGCCGGCGCTCATTAAATCGGTGTTTGATGTTGATGTGCATATGTCTGTTAATCCGCTGACCGGTAAGCCCTTTTTTATGCCGTTTCGCCAGGCGGCCGACAAATCATGATGCGCACGTCTCTGGCTTTCATCCTGTTCACGTTGCTGCTGGGGGCAGGTGCGATTGCCCACCTGGGCATTGGCGCGCGCGTTATCGCTCCGCGAACGGTGGTGGAGGCATTTTTCCACTTCGATCCGCGCAATTTTGACCATAACGTGATCGTCAGGCTGCGCTTGATACGCCTGTGCGCCGCCATGGTGACGGGCGCCGCGCTCGGCGTCGCGGGCGTGCTGTTGCAGTCGGCGATCCGCAATCCGCTCGGTGAACCGCACATCCTGGGGCTAAATGCCGGGGCAGCGCTGGCGGTTGTGCTGACCAGCGCCCTCGGGCTTTCACTGCCGTTTGGGCGGCCGCTGATTGCCTGCGCAGGCGCCGCCGTGCTGTTTCTGCTGGTGCTGATGTTTTCCTCTTCCGGGCGTACCGGGCTCACGCCGATGAAGGTCACGCTGTGCGGCGTGGCGATGTCGGCATTTGCCTCGTCGATTACCGCCACCGTGTTGATTCTGGATGAACAGACGCTGCTCGCCATGCGGACCTGGCAGGCGGGAGATTTGGCGGGGTTAAACGCAGACGCTATCCGCAGCGCTGCTGGGGTAGCAGCCGTGGGTTTTGCGCTGGCGCTCTGGCTGTCGCCAGCAATGAACATGCTGGCGCTGGGCGACAGAATGGCGCAGGGGCTTGGCGTGTCGCTCTTAAAAACCCGCCTGTTCGCGCTGCTGGCCATTGCCCTGCTGTGCGGCGCGGCCGTTTCCATTGCCGGGCCGATCGGGTTTATCGGGCTCGTGGTGCCGCAGCTCGTGCGTCGTCTGGTTTCGGTGGATCTGCGGGTGATGGTTCCGCTTTCGGCCCTGTGCGGGGCACTGGTTCTGCTGCTGGCGGATATTGCCGCCCGCACGCTGTTTACGCCCTATGAGCTGGCAACGGGCGTCATGACCGCCATGGTCGGCGCACCGATCTTTATCTTCATGGCCTCGAGGATGTTCAAATGAACCGGGCCGGACTGCGTGCGTTACGCCTCGGGCCCCTCTCGGCGCTGGTTCGCCCGAGGGCGCTGTGGTATCTGACCGTTTTAACCCTTGCTGCTCTCCTGCTGCTGAGTTTTGGCCTGACGCACGGCTCGCTGCCCATTCCTGCTTCCGCCATCGGACGTGCGCTGTTTTACCCTGAACGTCTGACGGCGGATGCACATTACATTGTGATGGATATCCGCCTGCCGCGCCTGCTGATGGGGGTGCTGTGCGGGGCGATGCTTGGCATGGCGGGGGCAGCCATGCAGTCCATCACCCGTAACGGGCTGGCCGATCCCGGACTCATCGGCGTGAAAGAGGGCTGTAGCGCGGCGGTGCTGCTGCTGATTTTTCAGTTTCCGGCAGTGGGGCTGGCGTGGCGTCCGCTGGTCGGCATGGCGGGTGGGCTACTCACCGCGCTGCTGGTGGTGGCGCTGTCCCGCGATATCTCGCGTCCGCGATTCATCCTGATCGGCATAGGCGTGTCGTGGACGTTTGCCGCCGCGATGGGCGTCTTTATGACCACTGCCGACGTGCGCGACGTGCAGACCGCAATGCTGTGGCTGGCCGGAAGCCTGCATGCCGCTAACTGGACCCTGCTCGGCATGGCTGCGGCCTGGGCGCTGCCCGCGTTTGCCCTGCTGCTTTTTACCGGGCGCGCCGCGGACGTGGCCTTGCTCGGCAACCAGGCCGCAACGGGGCTTGGCGTACGCACCTCACGTCTCGCGCTGCTGCGCGTGTTTGCGCCCGTGGTGCTGACGGCGGCCTGCGTCTCCTGCGTGGGGAGTATAGGTTTTGTCGGGCTGATTGCGCCGCATATGGCGTGCCTGCTGCTGCGCGGCGGGCAAACCGCATTGCTGACGGGAAGCGCCGTGCTGGGCGCGCTGCTGGTGCTGCTGGCGGATAACGTCGGGCGGCTGGCATTCCTCCCGTTGCAGCTGCCGGCGGGCATTGTCATTTCACTGATTGGCGGACCATTTTTCCTGCTGCTGCTCTGGCAACGACGGGACCGATTTTAGGAGTGTGTGATGCGCGTACTTTTCTCAATGCTGCTGCTGGTGGGCTTTGCTGTCGGAGCCGCAGAGCCAACGCAGACGTTTACTGACGACCTGAACCGCAAAGTGGTGGTGCCGGTTAAGCCGAAGCGAATTGTTTCCCTGCACGACCTGGATATTACCATTCCGCTGATCGAGCTTGGCGTACCGCCGGTTGCCAGCCATGGCCGTACCCGACCGGACGGCAGCCATTTTCTGCGTTCCAGCGGTATGCTGACGGGCATCGATTTTGATAATGCCGACATCACATTCATCGGCACCGCGGATATCGATATCGAAGCCATCGCCGCCGCGAAGCCGGACCTGATCGTCACTGAGCCAACCCGCAACACGCCAGTGGAACAGCTGGAAAAAATTGCCCCGACGGTGAGTATCGATCACCTGGACGGCGGCGCGCCGGAAATCTACCGCAAGCTAGCACAGCTGACCGGCACGCAGGCGAAGCTGAAGATTCTGGAGCGTCGCTACCAGGAGCAAATCAAGGCCCTGAAGGCGACCATCGATACCCGCAAAATCACCGTCTCGGTGATTCAGGCTAACCAGGGAAAGATTAACGCCATGCACAGCTACCATTCACTCGGTCGCGTACTGCGCGATGCGGGATTTACCTTTCCGCCGTTGATTGAGAGCATCCCGGAGGGCGGGCGCATCGACGTCAGCGCCGAGCGCCTGCCGGAGCTGGATGCTGATTTCGTTTTTGCCACCTGGCGCGGTGATACCGGCGGTAAACCGCAGGACGAGCTGGCGGCGATGGACGCGGTGATGCCGGGCTGGTGCCAGTTCCTTAACGCCTGCCGGACCGGGCATTACGTGCTGATCTCCCGCGAGGAAGCGATCTCAAATTCGTTCGCCTCGCTAGGACTGATGGTCGCGCAGGTGCAGTCGCAGATAGCGGGCCGTCCGCTGCCGGAGGCCGCACGATGATTCGAAAAATAGATGTCTACGGCGACCGCTTTCGCTCGCGGGCGCACCAGCTGACACCGCGCCTGCTCCAGGTGGCGCGCTATATCAATGAAAACCGTGAAGCCGTTATGGAACAGACGGCCATGGAGATCGCCGCAGTGCTAAAAACCTCGGACGCCACCGTGGTGCGAGCCATTCAGGCGCTGGGGTTTGGCGGGCTACGGGATCTCAAGCAGACGCTTGAGCAGTGGTTTGGTCCGGTGGTCACCTCCAGCGAGAAGATGTCCACCACGGTGAATACGCTGACCAGTGACGTCAATGCGAGCATCGATTTTGTGCTGGAAGGGCATCAGCATACCTGTAATGTGTTGTCCGAACCGGGTAACCGTTACGCGATGGCGCAGGCCGTGTCGCTGCTGGCGCAGGCGAGACAGGTCGCTATTTTTGGTATTGGCGCATCCGGCATCCTGGCCGAGTATACCTCCCGCCTGTTTAGCCGCATCGGCCTGCCTGCGATCCCACTCAACCGCACCGGTATCGGCCTCGCCGAACAGCTGATAGCCTTACAGCGCGGTGATGTGCTGGTGATGATGGCGCAAAAATCCGCGCACCGGGAAGGGCTGACGACGCTGCGTGAAGCGAAGCGCCTGGGCATTCCCACCATATTGCTGACCAACGCCACTGACTCACGCTTTAGCAAAGAGGCCAGCGTGGTGATCCACGTTCCGCGCGGAGGAGAGAAGGGCAAAATCCCGCTGCACGGCACGGTGCTGCTGTGTCTGGAGATGATTATTTTGTCCGTCGCCTCCACCGAGCCGCAGCGCACCATCAGGTCTATGAAGCGCATCAACGAATTTCACCGAGGGTTAAAGCCGGGCAAGAAGAGCGGTTGATTTACACTTTCTCCCTGTGGGCTGGATGATAAGCCGTGAGCAGTCCCCTCGATCACACCGCACGATGGTTTTTCCGGTACTGCAACGGCGTCTCGCCAATCCCTTTTTTAAACGCGCTGATAAACCACGTCACGTCGGAAAAACCCGTCTGTGCGGCAATGTCACGCACGCTTGAATCAGTGTGGAGTAAACACTCACACGCCTTACGCAACCTTAGCGTATTCAGATAGTCATGAATTTTTTCGCCCGTTTCCGCATGGAATTTTCGCGATACGTAGCTGCGGGATTTCCCCAGCTCATTGGCCAGCGCGTCCAGGCGAAATTTCTCCTGGTAATGCTCGTCGAGCCAGAACATTACCCGGCTGGCGATCCCCTGGCTGTTGCCCGGCTCACCGTCGCGATCGGCGGGAAGCATCGCAAACAGCCCGATCAGCAGGCTGGCGATACTCTCGCTGTTCATCGGCGGTTTGTAGCAGCCAAACAGATGGTCGATATAGTGATGGCAGTGGGCTAAATCGGCGACCCACGCTTCGCCCCCGCGGCGTGACAGCCGCTCCAGCCGCTGCTGGCTCTGGGGAAAATCCCGCAGGATCTTCAGCACCGCGTGCTGGTCGAGGTGAATGATGGTGCGGCGGTAAATCGCCTCTGCCTGTTCGTCCACCATTACCTTATGCAGCGTAAAAGGCGGGAAGAAAAACAGCCTTCCGGGGCGCATGGTGTAGTGACGATTATCGACGATCGCTACGCCAAAGCCCTCTTCCACGTAGAGGATCTCCAGACACTGATGCCAGTGATGGTAGCGCACGGTATTGGCAAACAGGCGGCTGAACGAGGCCACGGTATCGTTCAGGGCGATCAGTTCCAGAAGGTCGGATGTCGGCGTGTCGCGCATAGTGCAATAAAACTCAACTTTTTCCCGTCTGACCGTCTTTATAAACCACCTTTTTAAATTTTCTCAACTGGAGGTTTATTCATCGTTCATGCCTGTGACACGGCTAACATTTCTGCCCCTTGCGGATTCACTATGCTTTGCCGCAGTTGATTACGAGGGCGAACCGATGTGGGCGGCAAACAAAGAAAAATCAAATCCGTTGTCTTCACGCCAGGATGTGGTGGCGTCGTTGAATGAGCTTTTACAAGCGCTGGACACGCAATTTCCGGCAAACCGTTCACGGTTCTCGCTGGGCGATACCTGCGCCCATTACACAACGGATATTGCGCAGATGGAGGGCCTTTCCCGCGCGCTGTGGGGGCTGTTTCCGCTGATGGCGTCCGGCGAAAGCACGCCGTTCAGCGAGAAGTACCTTACCGCCATCAAGATCGGTACCGACCCGCAAAGCACAGGCTACTGGGGCGAAACCGGCCCGTACGATCAGCGTCTGGTGGAGATGGCGGCCTACGGTCTGGGACTTGCTCTGCTGGGGGAGACGCTCACCGCGCGCTTTACCGGACGCGAGGTGATGAACCTGCACGCGTGGCTCAACCAAATCACCGATGCGCAGATGCCGGACAGCAACTGGAACTATTTTGCCATTATGGTTCAGCTCGGCTTTAAGCGCGCCGGACTGCCGTACGACCAGGCCGCCATTGACCGTCGCTTTACGCTGATGGACGCCTACTACCTCGGCGACGGCTGGTATTCCGATGGCCCGGGCCGCCCGAAAGACTACTACATCTCCATGGCCTTCCACTTCTACGGCCTGATTTACGCCACCCTGAGCGGTGACGAGGCAAGGTCGGAGGTACTGCGAGAGCGCTCGCGCCTCTTCGCGGAAGACTTTATCTACTGGTCCGCCGCCGACGGCGCCTCGGTTCCGTTTGGCCGCAGCCTGACCTACCGCTTTGCGATGGTCGCCTTCTGGAGCGCGGTGGCCTTTTCTCAGCTGGACGTGTTCACGCCAGGCATCGTGAAGGGCATCGTGCTGCGGCATCTGCGCTGGTGGCAGCAGCAGCCGATTACCGACCGCGACGGCATTCTCACCCTCGGTTTTGCCTGCCCGAACCTGGCGATGTGCGAGGACTACAACTCCCCCGGTTCACCGTACTGGGCGCTGAAAACCTACCTGATTCTGGCGCTGCCGGAGACGCATCCGTTCTGGCAGGCCGACGAGCAGCCGCTGCCCGCGCTGGCTGAGACGCGCGTGATCCCGCACGCGCAGCAGATCCTGATGCATTCGAAAGATTCGCAGCACGTCGTCATGCTCACCGCCGGCCAGCTGGAGCTGAACAACTACGTCAACACCGAAGCGAAATACACCAAATTTGCCTACTCCAGCCGCTTCGGCTTCACCGTTGAGCGCGGGCGTTTTGGCCTGAAGCATGCGGCCTGCGATTCCATGCTGCTGCTGGCGGACGGAGACGACTATTTCCGCGGCCGTCGCGAATGCGACGAGGTTCGGGTGGAGGAAAACTACATTTTTTCGCGCTGGTCGCCGTGGCGCGACGTGCACATAGAGACCTGGCAGATCCCGTTCGGGGAGTGGCACCTGCGCCTGCACCGCATCAACAGCGCACGTACCCTGCAAACCGTCGAGGGCGGCTTTGCGGTGCTGAAAACGGACCACCAGCTGCGCGAGCGGGGAAGTTACCTGACGGCAGAAAACGGCAGCAGCGCGATTGTCGATCTCTCGCCCGATATCACCCGCGCGCCGGGCAGCGTCGTCACCCCGCCCAACAGCAGCGTGATGTTTGCCGGGTGCGCCTCCATTCCGCTATTGCAAACCGAACTCCCGCCGGGGGAGAGCTGGCTCTGCTGCGCCGTCCTGGCCTGCGAAAAACCGATATCTGCGGCGGTACCGCAGCTGAACATTACCCATTACCAGGTCGTGATCCACGAACCCGGAAGCGAACGTAAGCTGTCGTTCACATTATAAAAATCTGGCCCTACACGTCGGCGAGGATGATATGAAAAGTACATCGACAACCAGCAGAACGGAATATTACAAAATCAGCAGCTTTATTTTTCTCTATTTCTTTACCTGGTCCGCCAGTATTGGCCTGCTAGCGATCTGGCTTGGCCAGAAAGCCAATCTTAGCGGGTCGGTGATTGGAACCGTCTTTGCGGTTAACGGGATCTTCTCCGTTATTCTCAAACCGATCTACGGCTATATTCTCGATAAGATCGGCATGAGCAAATACCTGCTTTATTTTGTGGTGATCATGTCGGCGCTAATGGCTCCGTTCTTTATTTATGTTTACCAGCCGCTGTTAATGTCTAACACCCTGCTGGGGATTATTATCGGCGCGCTCTATTTAAGCTTTGCCTGGTACGCGGGCGTGGCGGCGTGCGAATCTTATTCCGACCGCTTTAGCCGCCTGAACGGCATGGAGTTCGGGCAAATTCGCATGTGGGGCTCGCTCGGCTGGGCGGTGGCGTCGTCCTTCTCCGGCCTGCTGTTTAACCTCTCACCAGCGTATAACTTTATTCTCGGCAGCGTGGCGTCGGTGGTGATGCTGATCGTCCTGCTGAACCTGAAAGTGAACACTAACTCCGCTCACGCAGGGGAGGTGCTGACGAAAGAGAAAATCGCCCCGTCTGACGTTTATGCCCTGCTGCGAAACCGCAAATTCTGGGCCTTCTGCCTGTACGTGGCGGGCGTGGCGTGGATGATGTTTATCGCCGAGCAGCAGTTCTCGCGCTATTTCGTCACCTTCTTCGACGATATTCACGAGGGCAACGCGGTATTTGGCTACCTCGGTACGGTGCAGTCGGGCATGGAATTTGTCATGTATATGGTGGTCCCGCTGTTTGTGAATTTTATTGGCGCCAAGCGCGGACTGTTAATTGTCGGGCTGATTGTCGGGGCGCGTCTGATTATTTCCGGCATGTGTGACTCTCACCTGTTAATTTCCGTGCTTAAGCCGCTGTACGGCCTGGAAATATGCCTGCTGCTGGTGTCGGTCTTTAAATATATCGCCGAGCATTTCGACAAGCGCGTCAATGCCACCATGTATTTACTTGGCTATCAGGCGATGCTGTACGTTGGCAACGTGGTGGTCTCTTCTCCTGCCGGCTATATGTACGACCGCATCGGCTTTGAGCACACCTATATCATCATGGGCGCTACGGCGCTGACTTTTACCCTTATTTCTGCCTTTACGTTATCCGCCTGCCAGAGCAAGTGGCGCGGGGCCCGTGCGCTGAACGTAGCAGAAACCTCAACACGCTAATTACGCCGTCAAAGAAGGAACCGAAATATGTTAAGTCGTATCAAAGAGGAACGTCTGTCCGCTATCGCTGCGCCCGTTGATTCCCGCGCGTTCAACGATGAGCTGAGTTCGGCCCGCGGCCACGTTCTCGACCTGATTAGCCGTCATTTAACGGCGTTCGGCGACAAATTCCCGGCGGAGACCTGTAAAGAGGGCTTTTATCCGCTGACCGAAAACGTGGAGTGGACCACCAGCTTCTGGACCGGCCAGCTGTGGCTGGCGTGGGAGATGAGCGGCGAGGAGAAATTTCGCGCGATGGCGGAAAAACACGTGCGCTCGTTTGGCCTGCGCATCGCCGGGCGCAACGACACCAACACCCACGATTTAGGCTTCCTGTACACGCTTTCCTGCGTGGCGGCCTGGCGACTCACCGGCAACCGCGAGGCGCGCGGCTTCTCGCTGCTGGCGGCGGAGGCGCTGCTGGAGCGCTTCCATGAGAAGGCGAAGATCATCCAGGCGTGGGGCGATCTCTCCGATCCCGATCAGGCCGGACGGATGATCATCGACTGCAACATGAACCTGCCGCTGCTCTACTGGGCAACCGAGCAGACGGGCGATCCGCGTTTTGCCGACGCGGCCAAAGCGCACGTCATGCAGGCGGCGACGTACCTTATTCGTGACGATGCGTCCACCTTCCACACCTACTATATGGATGTGTTAACCGGCGCGCCGCGCTACGGCAACACGCAGCAGGGCTATGCCGACGACTCGTGCTGGTCGCGCGGGCAGGCGTGGGGGATTTACGGCTTCCTGCTGAGCTATATCTATACCGGCGATGAAACGATGATTGCCCTGTCGAAACGGCTGGCGAACTACTTCCTCAACCGCCTGCCGGAGGATTACGTCTGCCACTGGGATCTGGCGCTGGTGGGCACCGACGCGCTGCGCGACTCGTCGTCGGCGGCGATTGCGGTGTGCGGGCTGCTGGAGCTGGTGAAGCATCTGCCGGTGACGGATCCGGACCGGGAGCGGTATCTGGAGTGGGCGAAAGGCATCATGTCGTCGCTGACGAAGCACTATCTGATGGGCAAAGACGAAAAGGGCAACGGGATCCTCAAGCACTCGGTCTACCACCTGGCGAGCAACAAAGGCGTGGATGAGTGCGCAAGCTGGGGCGATTACTTCTATGTTGAGGCGCTGGTGCGCTTCACCCAGAGCTGGAAGCTGTACTGGTAACGGGCAGGGGTATCACCACCCAAGCACTTCTTTAATGGCGCGCCGGTAGGGCGTATCAAGCTGGGCAGGCACGCGGCAAATATAGTCCCGCGCATGGCTGCGGGTCTGTCCGCTGAGGCTGTCGAGATAGACGATGGCCTCGTCCACGGCAGGAACCCTGCCTTCCTGCGACGCGCTTCTCGGGGGAAGCCCGGTCCAGATGAGCGCCTCAATTCCTCTCTCCCTCGCCCATGTCGAGATCGCTCCCGCGTTGCGTCCGGTTATCAGCAGCGAGCCGATACCATCGCAACGATCGTCAGGAATGCCCTCCCGCTCGCGCAGGGCCTGAGAGGCCACGCTGAGCGAAGTGGCGTTCAGCCATACCCAAAGCACAGGCAGGGCGGGCGCGTTCATGCAGATGGCGGTCGCCAGTTCGCCGCCATCGCTTACGCGGCAGAACTCGACGGGCAGTGATGGCCCGTCGGTTTGCCACTCACCGGCTACCGGTAACGCGCCGCTTTTCCAGATTAACGAGCCCCAGCCAAGACAAGCGATTTTCATGCTGTTCCTCTGCGCGACGTGAACCAATAGCCTCAGACGTTATGCCTTAGGAATACGCAGCGTCTGGCCGGGATAAATTTTATCCGGGCTGGAGAGCATCGGGCGGTTCGCCTCAAAGATCTTGTTGTACTGGTTGGCATCGCCGTACACGGTTTTAGAGATGGCGCTCAGGGTGTCGCCGGATTTCACCGTATAGTAGGTTGCTTCATCTTTGGCGTCCGTTGCGGTGATATTGTTCTCCACCTCGCTGACGCCCGCGATGTTGCCGACGGCGACCTGGATTTTTTCTTTCTGCTCCTGCGTCAGTCCGTCGCCCGTTACGCTGGCCTTGCCGTCGGTGACGTTAACCTGAACTTTATCGGAACCGGGAATGTTGAGTTTCTTGAGGTGCTCGGTGATTTTGTCGCTCTGACCCTTATGATCGGTCAGGTTGTCCCACAGCTTTTCGCCTGCTTCTTTCACGAAGTTAAAAAGACCCATTCCATCCTCCTGTTAAACATGAAGTCAGAATAAGCATAGCAGTTGAGCGGTAAGGTGATAAAAAAAGCCCGGTGCGTTAACGCTTACCGGGCCTGCGGGGGAAAGTTGTAGGCCGGGTAAACGCAGTGCCACCCGGCAAATTTCACAGAACTTAAACCCCTTGCTCCAGAATACGGATGTGGGTTTCAAGGACATCCCCTTTCACCGCATCGCTCCACGCTTTCATATGCGCGGTCTGCAAATGTGCTTCAAGGTGGGCGACGGTTTCCCACTGCTCCACCATGATGATGGAGTCTGGCGCGGTTGCCTGGAAGCTAGCGTCGGTAGCGGCATCCACCATCGGCGCGTAGCCGTGGCAGCCTTCTTCCTTCAGAACGGTCGGGATGATTTTCGCGAACTGATCCAGCACCACCTGGCGGTGATGTTGGCCGGGACGCGTACGGATTTCAGCAATTACGGTAAGCATGGTTAACTCCTTCTAATTCCAGGCTAACAGTTAAGCAAAAATTTCCGCGAGATGCTTGCGATATTCTGCGATATAGCGCGGGACGTCCGGCATTTTAATCACGTCGTTGACGATAAAGGTCGGCAGCGGCGTCATTCCCAGGAACTGGTTAGCCTTGTGGAACGGCAGATACGCGCCGTCTACGCCCACGCCTTCAAAGAACTGATCGTTCTCGGTGAACGCTTCAAGAGGCGCGTTCCAGGTCAGGGAGAGCATATATTTTTTGCCCTGAATCAGACCGCCGGAACCGTATTTTTTAGACGCATCTGAACGGGTACGACCGTCGCTGGCATACAGCGAACCGTGACCTTCGGTGAACACGTCGTCCATGTATTTTTTCACGGTCCACGGTGCGCCCATCCACCAGCCCGGCATCTGCCAGATCACCACGTCGGCCCACAGGAAGTTCTGCACTTCGGCCTTCACGTCATAATCGCTGTCCGCGCGCACGACCTTAACATCATGTCCGGCGTCGCGCAGGAAACCATCCGCGACCTCGGTCAGGGTGTCATTCAGCTGGCCTTTAGAGTGCGCAAATTCTTTTGCGCCGTTGATAATCAGAATGTTGCTCATTATTTGTCCTCGATGCTGAGAGTATGCCGGGTATTCTACGCGCGAGGACGGAGCGGAAAAATAAGCAAAATGTGCAAAGTCTTTTGCGCTAAGCGCAATAATCTTACCAGCTGACGGTCACCGCAAAGCCCCCTTGGGGCGCATTGTCCAGCGAGACGCGCATCCCGTGTAGCGTTGCGATACGCTTCACGATAGACAGCCCCAGGCCGCTGCCGGTGGCGTCCTGCCCGGGTGGACGATAAAAACGCTCGCCGATGCGTGCCAGCGCTTCAGGAGAAATACCTGGTCCGTTATCGCGCACGGTAAAGCTTTGGGTATTCAGCGTCACGTCCACCACGCTGCCGCGCGGGCTGTAACGCACGGCATTGTCCAGCAGGTTACGCGCCAGCAGGCTCAGCAGCAGCGGCTGCCCATGACGCATCACCTCGGGCGCATTAACGTTGAGCCGAACATCAATGCCCGCCTGCTGCGCCGGATGCCAGATGTCCAGCACCGCAGATTGCAGCAAATCAGCCATCGCCACGGGTTCGATGTCATCAAGGTTATCCAGTGAATCCAGGCGCGACAGGGTAAGAAGCTGGTCCACCAGCCGGGAGGCGCGGTCGATGCCCGCATGCAGTTGCCCCAGCGCTTTAGACTGCGCCTCGGGATCGTCGTGGGAAAGCTGCGCCACGTCGGTTTGCACCTTCAGCGCGGCCAGCGGGCTGCGCAGCTCGTGGGCGGCGTCCGAGGTGAAGCGGCGCTCGCGGGCCATCATCTCCTGCGTACGGGCAAAAAGATGGTTAAGCGCATCAAGCAGGGGACGAACCTCCGTCGGCACGCCGTGGGTGGGCAGCGTATCGGTCGCATCTGGCGAGCGCGAGCGCAGGGTCTGCGCCAGGTTTTTCAGCGGCTTCAGTTCCCGGCTCAGCAGGACAATCAGCAACAGCAGCATCACGGGCAGCGCCACCAGCCACGGCGTCAGCTGCGAACTGACCACGTCCAGCGCCATATCCTGTCGGTACTCCCACTCCTGACCGACCACCACGCGGTATTTCCCGTCCGGGGAGGTTAGCCACAGGAAACGCCATTCGTCGCTGTCATCCTGCAAACGACCGTCTTCAAACCCGTCCCGGCGGTAGTGATAGGGGATGTCGCGTCCGTTCTCGCCGTCGTTAAGCACCATGCTGCCGTCGGCGGTGAAGATCGCGAAGGCCAGCGCGTCGTCGTCAAGATGGCCGTGTTTCGCTTTTTTCGGCACCTCGCGCATACGCTCCGGCGCGCGGAGTTCGTCCACGTCCATCGTCAGCAGCCGTTTGGCAAACAGCATCTGCTGGGTATCGAACAGTTTATCGAGCTTGTCGGTCGTCTGGTGCCAGGCGACCACGCTTGCGGCAAACCAGGCCGCCAGGGAAAGCAGCAAAAAGAGGAGCGTCAGGCGCAGCTTCAGGCTCAGGCGTTGGGTCAGTTTCATGCGTCACCCAGGGTATAACCGATGCCGTGCACGGTGCGGATAAATTCACTGCCGAGCTTGCGACGTAAATGATGTACATGGACTTCGACGGCGTTGCTGGAGACGTCATCATCCCAGTTGTAGAGTTTCTCTTCGATAGCCTTGCGCGGCAGCACGCGGCCCGCGTTGCGCATCAGCAGTTCCAGCAGGGCGAACTCTTTTGGTTTAAGCACCAGCGTTTCGCCGTCCAGCGTGGCGACAAGGCTTGTCGGGTCGAGCGTGACCTTGCCGTGACGCAGCTCGCTGCGCGCCTGCCCGTGACTGCGGCGCACCAGCGCTTCGAGGCGGGCTGCCACTTCAATCAGCGCGAACGGTTTACACAGGTAATCATCCGCCCCCAGGCGTAAGCCTTCCACGCGCTGGTTCAGCGCATCCCGCGCCGTCAGGATCAGCACCGGCTCGCTCTTACCGCTTTCGCGCCAGGCGCGCAGGATCTCAAGGCCGTCGATCTCCGGCAGCGTCAGGTCCAGCACCACGGCATCGTACGGCGCGGTGTACAGGGCCGCCTGCCCGGTTTTACCGTCGGTAAACCAGTCCACGTTGAAGCCCATTTTGCTTAAGCCCGCTTTGATGCCATCGCCGATAAGCTTGTCGTCTTCTACCAGTAAAATGCGCATTGTCTCTCCTTGATGCCGTCAGTAAACCTTCTGCACGCGCATGCTGTACAGTAAAAATAAATAAATTTTCCCCTTAAGAAGTTGTTAAGGTTTACCCTGTTTAATGGATTGTGAAACGACATTAAAGGGAGAGATTAAGATGAAAAAATACGCTGCAATTGCTGCCATCATGATGATGACCACTGCCCCTGTTTTTGCTGCACAGGGCGGCTTCACGGGCCCATCTGCAACACAGACCCAGACGCAAACCCAGCAGGGCGGCTTTGTCGATAACAACGCCAACCTCACCACCGCGGCTAAAGTGAAAGACATGAAGGACGACAGCTGGGTGAAACTGCGCGGTAATATCACCGAGCGCCTGTCCGATGACCGTTACACCTTCCGCGACGAAAGCGGCACGGTGGTGGTTGAGATCGACCACAAGCGCTGGAACGGCGTGACGGTGACGCCACAGGATAAAGTCGAGCTTCAGGGGAAAATCGATAAAGACTGGAACGAGTTTGAAATCGACGTGAAGCAGGTTATCAAGCTGAACAAATAATGCCTAATTGATGTGAAAAAAATGCCGCTCGGTCAACGAACGGCATTTTTTATGTGTGTTAATCCCAGTTTCCGTTGGGGTAGATTCTGCCTTTGCCAATCTCCTCAATAGACTGAACGTAGTTTTCAACGGGGGTCTCGAAGTCTTTGCAGAGAGTCAGATCCTTGCCGGAGCGGGTCACCAGCGTTCTGGGCTTAACGGGGATGCTGGGGCGTCCGGCAACATCCGAAAACCAGATTTTGACCTTTCCGCCGGGTGACAGGCCAAACACCATTCTGTCATACCAGACTAAATCACCATTACTCCAGATATGGTCGGCAGGCGTTTTCATTCTTTGCCAGGTTTCCGGCCCGAACATAGCGCTGGTCTGGTAGGTTTTCTGATCGGCATAGGAATCCCAGCAGAAGACGATGTACTGCGGCGGTTTTTTGACTTTATTGAAATGGACGCTGCCGCCAAAGGTTACATCTGTCCATTTATCAACCGAATCGGGATCGGGAGAAGTTTGATCGAGCGTGTTAAAGGTATAAAGATAACCATCCGTATCGATGACCCCGGCATGGGTAGTTTCAGCGATCAAATCCTTTGGCGTGATGAAGGAAAAGCTCCATTCGCCGTAGGGCAGTGTCCAGTCGCCGCTGGCGGCCTGCCTGGACTGCAACGGGTAGGTTTTTTGGGGGCCGCAGCCAGCGGCTGTCAGCAGCAGAACAACGGCAAACAGGTTGCGTAGTTTCATCGTTTATTTCCGTCCATAGTGTAAATCGTTCTCCTCCAGTTGGTGTCCGGCCTGTTCACAAAGCTGACCGTTTCAGAAGCGGAAGCGCCGCCCTGTAATTCGCCGGACAGATTGAGTTGCACCGCGTTCCAGTGCGCTGAGCAGTGGATATAGTTGCTTGCAATCGTGTCTACCTCTTCAGGTGTAAAACCGGACGCCGTCGTATGCTGACGAACCGCTTTCCCCATACTCCGCGCGAGTTCACAAAACGGTTTTAGTTCTTCCGGAATACGATGCTCAATCATCTTCTCCATATCCATAAACACCGCCCCCGCTTCTGTCGCCGCATCGACCATCACCCGTAACACCACCTTCGACCAGTCATATCTCACGATGCGATGGCGTAGCGTCAGGGCCGCAAAGGTACGTTTCTGCGGCTGGCTGTAGCGATCGGCAGGCGCATAATCGTCTTCCCAGACTTCGGGAGAGATGGTGTGAGAATGAGTGATGGGCATAATGGCCGGCGTGTGCGCCAGCTCCTCAAGCTGCGCCAGGGTCTGCTGGTATACGCGGGACGCTGTTCCGGGTTTGCTCTGGGGCAGCGTTTCAACCTGAGGGCGGGTAAGGTAGAGATCCTCGCGAAGCTGCGGCAGATAACCGCCGCCGATATCAGAATGGGCGCCGGGAAGTTCCAGTTCCGGCCAGGCGGGAGCGACGCTGTTGAGGGCAAAGTTATAGCGGCATTCGTGTCCGGCGGTGATGTGAAACACCTTCTGCGCGACGCCGGGATGCAGTGCGATATTGACGCTGCCCGTATCGGCGCTATGCGGGTTGAGGCCGTTCGTCACCGTGCCGACTGCGGCTACGGTGTCCATAATGCCGAGAAAGCGGGTGCTTCCTGAAGGTTTCCCCTGAAAGTTGTACTCGGCCATTCCTTTCAATATAGCGTTTACAACTTCCATGTCTCCAGTTTGTAGGCGGTTTGCAAAGTGCCGGGCCGCCGCTGCGCCCCTGCTGAAACCGAAGATATCAAACAGCAGATTATCGACGACAAACTTCCCCTTCAGTGAAGTTAAGGTGGCATCTATCGTTTTAGCCAGCTGCGCCACCGCGTCGTCCGTTTTGGCAATAATCCCCGTTTCTGCGGTGCCGAGCCCCAGCCCGATCGGGTCATCGGGTTCGCCTGCCCGAGTGCCGATTCCTTCGATATAAATCGCACCTTGAATGTATCTGCCATCTGTTGAGAATTTTTGTTCGTATAATTCATTCAGCCAATGAATATTCGTATAGTATCCAAGGTAGCTGCCCGCCCCTATGCCGCTGATCCCCATTTTCTCTGACGTATTTCTGGCAAGTATGCTTTCAGCGTTGGGGTTATCAATATCATAGTGCTGCGCCGTGAGGGTCTTTAACATGTTTTGCGTGTTCACCGCGTTGTTGCCCGTGCCGTCGAAAAATACGCCCAGTACCAGCGTCACCTTACGCGGCGGTGGCTCCGGTGAAAGCAGCGTTTTCTGCACGACCGGAAAAAGACGGTTGAAATTGTCCGGCGTCAGCAAGTAATCGAATTCGGTTTGGGCGATCAGATGACGGCAAAGAATATAATCGTAGCGCACCGATATATATTCATAGTCTGGATGACTGGCCGTAAACGTCTGATGGATGGATTGCAGCGTAGCGCCGCGAAGTTCGATAAGATAAAACCTCTCCAGCCGGCCAAATTTATTTATGCGATAGATATCAAACGTAAGTTTAAGGTATTCATTATTATTAATGGCGTTGCTAAGCAGCGGCGAGCTTTTATCCAGGCGTTTGCAAAAATCCAGACTGTGATGGCCCGTGCAGCCCCGAGAGTCGCGCGCTGTCTGCTTCAGGCTCAACACCTGAATCTCGTCCTCGTGCCCCAGCTGGTAGAGGTTGCCGATAGAGGCCACCGACCCACAGCCAGCGGAAATCTGTCCCTGAATATTGCCCTCAAGGGTTAAATAAATAATAGGGCTCATCTCTTTTCCCTGAGCATAATTTTTTTCAGAAACAAATGTAGTGGCTTGTTGAAATAATTAACCTGCTATTTATCACAATAAATGGTTATCACTGAAAAATAATGACGTGTTAAAGGAAAGCTTATTTAATTAGAGAGCAATAAAACGCGCCGATAACAGCGGGGTCTCACACCCTCACCCGGCCCTTTTTCTTTGTGACTCAACTCGCCAGATGAGGTAGTATCTGCGGCAATATTGCCTGAAACCCATCGGTTTCTGAGTTGAGGAATCACACGTAATGAGCGATATGGCAGAGCGCCTCGCGCTACATGAATTCACGGAAAACGCCTACCTGAACTACTCCATGTACGTCATCATGGACAGGGCGTTGCCGTTTATCGGGGATGGCCTGAAGCCCGTTCAGCGCCGCATCGTCTATGCGATGTCCGAACTGGGGCTGAATGCTACCGCCAAGTTCAAGAAATCCGCCCGTACCGTTGGTGACGTGCTGGGTAAATACCATCCGCACGGCGACAGCGCCTGCTATGAAGCGATGGTGCTGATGGCCCAGCCGTTCTCTTATCGCTATCCGCTGGTGGATGGCCAGGGGAACTGGGGGGCACCGGACGATCCGAAATCCTTCGCGGCGATGCGTTACACCGAATCCCGTCTGTCTAAATATGCCGAAGTGCTGCTGGGCGAGCTGGGGCAGGGTACGGTTGACTGGGTGCCAAACTTCGACGGTACGATGCAGGAGCCGAAAATGCTGCCTGCCCGCCTGCCGAACATCCTGCTGAACGGCACCACCGGTATCGCCGTGGGCATGGCGACGGACATTCCGCCGCACAACCTGCGTGAAGTGGCCAAAGCCGCCATCACCCTGATTGAGCAGCCGAAAACCTCGCTGGACGATCTGCTGGATATCGTGCAGGGGCCGGACTATCCGACCGAAGCCGAAATCATCACCTCGCGTGCTGAAATCCGCAAAATCTACCAGAACGGTCGCGGCTCCGTGCGCATGCGCGCGGTATGGACCAAAGAGGATGGCGCAGTGGTGATCACCGCGCTGCCGCACCAGGTTTCCGGGGCCAAAGTGCTGGAGCAGATCGCCACCCAAATGCGCAATAAAAAGCTGCCGATGGTGGACGACCTGCGCGACGAATCGGATCACGAAAACCCGACCCGTCTGGTGATTGTGCCGCGCTCTAACCGCGTGGACATGGAGCAGGTAATGAACCACCTGTTCGCCACTACCGATCTGGAAAAAAGCTATCGCATCAACCTGAACATGATTGGTCTGGACGGTCGTCCGGCGGTGAAAAACCTGCTGGAGATCCTCACCGAATGGCTGGCCTTCCGCCGCGATACGGTGCGCCGTCGTCTGAACCATCGTCTGGAAAAAGTGCTTAAGCGCCTGCATATCCTTGAAGGTTTGCTGGTGGCGTTCCTCAACATTGACGACGTGATCGAGATCATTCGTACCGAGGACGAACCTAAGCCCGCCCTGATGTCGCGCTTTGGCATCAGTGAAACCCAGGCCGAAGCGATCCTCGAACTGAAGCTGCGCCATCTCGCTAAGCTGGAAGAGATGAAGATCCGCGGCGAGCAGGACGAGCTGGAAAAAGAGCGCGATCAGCTTCAGGCAATTCTGGCGTCCGAGCGCAAGATGAACACCCTGCTGAAGAAAGAGTTGCAGGCCGACGCCGACGCCTTTGGCGATGACCGTCGTTCTCCGCTGCACGAGCGCGAAGAAGCGAAGGCGATGAACGAGCACGACATGCTGCCGTCCGAGCCGGTAACCATCGTGCTGTCCCAGAGCGGCTGGGTGCGTAGCGCCAAAGGCCACGATATCGACGCGCCGGGCCTGAGCTACAAGTCCGGCGACAGCTTTAAGGCGGCGGTGAAAGGCAAGAGCAACCAGCCGGTGGCGTTTATCGACTCCACGGGCCGCAGCTACGCCATTGACCCGATCACCCTGCCGTCCGCGCGCGGGCAGGGCGAGCCGCTGACCGGCAAGCTAACGTTGCCGCCGGGCGCCACGGTTGACCATATGCTGATGGAAGCCGACGACCAGAAGCTGCTGATGGCCTCCGATGCGGGCTACGGCTTTATCTGTACCTTTAACGATCTGGTGTCGCGTAACCGTGCCGGTAAAGCGCTGATCAGCCTGCCGGATAACGCACACGTGATGCCGCCGCTGATCATCGAGAACGAAAGCGACATGCTACTGGCGATCACCTCTGCCGGACGTATGCTCATGTTCCCGGTCAGCGATCTGCCGGAGCTGTCGAAAGGGAAGGGCAACAAGATCATCAGTATCCCGTCAGCGGAAGCGGCAAAAGGCGAAGATGGCCTGGCGCATCTCTTCCTGCTGCCGCCGCAGAGCACGCTGACCATTCACGTCGGCAAACGTAAGATCAAACTGCGTCCGGAAGAGTTGCAGAAGGTGGTGGGTGAGCGCGGACGTCGTGGCTCACTGATGCGCGGCCTCCAGCGAATCGACCGCGTGGAGATCGACTCGCCGGCGCGCAGCAAAGCGGACGACAGCGAAGAGTAACCTGTTTCATCCCCCTCTGTCCGGAGGGGGTATTACCGTAAAATTTCCCGTAAAAACGTTGTTAATTCGTGCGTTGCGATTAACAATACGCGCTCGTAATAAAGTCCTTACCTGGCCACAGGTGAAGTATAATTGTCAGCTGTCAGGGCTTCAGAGGTCGCTATGCTATACATTGTTCGTCTCATTCTTACCGTTATTTACTGCATTCTGGTCTGTATTTTCGGATCGATTTACTGCCTGTTCAGCCCGCGTAACCCAAAGCATGTCGCGACGTTTGGCCATATGTTTGGCCGTCTTGCGCCGCTGTTTGGCCTGAAGGTTGAGAAGCGTCTGCCTGAAGGGGCGGAGAATTTCGGTAACGCCATCTATATCGCTAACCATCAGAACAACTTCGATATGGTGACGGCCTCAAATATTGTTCTTCCGCCGACCGTAACCGTGGGTAAAAAGAGCCTGCTGTGGATCCCGTTTTTCGGCCAGCTGTACTGGCTCACCGGTAACTTGCTGATTGACCGTAACAACCGCGCCAAAGCGCATGGCACCATTGCGGAAGTGGTGGATCAGTTTAAAAAGCGCCGGATCTCAATCTGGATGTTCCCGGAAGGGACGCGCAGCCGCGGTCGCGGCCTGCTGCCGTTCAAGACCGGCGCGTTTCATGCTGCAATTGCGGCGGGTGTTCCAATTATTCCCGTGTGTGTTTCCAATACATCGAATAAGATTAATCTTAACCGTCTGAATAACGGACTGGTGATTGTCGAAATGCTGCCGCCGGTGGATACCTCTAAATACGGTAAAGACCAGGTGCGCGAGCTGGCCACGCACTGTCGTGAGCTGATGGCTCAGCATATTGCGCAGCTCGATAAAGAAGTTGCAGAGCGAGAAGCCGCCGGTAAGATTTAACCGGCGTCGTTTAAGGGAAAACGAATTCCCGCGTTGTTAGTCGTTTCAGATGGAGCTTATATGTCACTCAGTCGGCGTCAGTTTATTCAGGCTTCGGGTATCGCCCTTTGTGCGGGTGCGATGCCGAGGACAGCCAGCGCCGCCGGGCAGCAACAGCCGCTGCCCATTCCGCCGTTGATTGAATCCCGTCGCGGGCAACCGCTATTCCTCACGCTTCAGCGTAGCCACTGGTCCTTTACCCAGGGAACGCGCGCGCAGGTATGGGGCATTAACGGACGCTATCTTGGGCCGACCATTCGCGTGTGGAATGGCGATGACGTTAAGCTCATCTACAGTAACCGGACGACTGAAAATGTCGCGATGACCGTCAGTGGATTGCAGGTGCCGGGGCCGCTGATTGGCGGCGCGGCGCGCATGATGTCGCCGAATGCCGACTGGGCGCCCGTGCTCCCGATTCGTCAGAGCGCGGCGACACTGTGGTATCACGCCAATACCCCGAACCGCACCGCCCAGCAGGTCTACAACGGCCTGGCCGGGATGTGGCTGATTGAGGATGAGGTCAGTAAAACGCTGCCGATCCCAAATCACTACGGCGTGGACGATTTCCCGGTCATCATCCAGGACAAGCGCCTGGATAACTTTGGCACGCCGGAGTACAGCGAGCCGGGCAGCGGTGGCTTTGTGGGCGATACGCTGCTGGTTAACGGTGCGCAAAGCCCGTTTGTGGAAGTGTCACGTGGCTGGGTGCGCCTGCGTCTGCTAAACGCCTCCAACTCGCGCCGTTACCAGTTGCAGATGAGCGACGGCCGTGCGCTGCATGTTATTTCAGGCGATCAGGGATTATTACCCGCGCCGGTATCGGTGAAACAGCTGGCGCTGGCGCCGGGCGAACGTCGTGAAATCCTCGTTGATATGACCAACGGGGATGAAGTGTCCGTGACCTGCGGCGAAGCGGCAAGCATTGTTGACCGCATACGCGGGTTCTTTGAACCGTCGAGCGTTCTGGTCTCCACGCTGGTGCTGACGCTGCGCCCGACCGGCCTGCTGCCGCTGGTGACCGATAGCCTGCCGATGCGCCTGCTGCCGCAGGAGATTGTGACCGGGCCGGCAGTGCGCAGTCGCGATATCAGCCTGGGCGATGACCCGGGCATCAACGGCGCGCTGTGGGACGTTAACCGCATTGATATCACCGCCCAGCAGGGAACCTGGGAGCGCTGGACCGTTCGCTCGGAGATGCCGCAGTCGTTCCATATTGAAGGGGTGTCGTTCCTGATCCGCAACGTCAACGGGGCGATGCCGTTCCCGGAAGACAGAGGCTGGAAAGATACCGTCTGGGTGGATGGACAGGTAGAACTGCTGGTCTACTATGGTCAACCGTCGTGGCCGCACTTCCCGTTCCTGTTCCACAGCCAGACGCTGGAGATGATGGACAGGGGCTCGGTAGGGCAGATGCTGGTCAATCCGGCGCCGTAAAACGTGTCGGGTGGCGGCTTCGCCTTACCCGACCTACAGGCGCGCAGGCCCGGTAAGCGTAGCGCCACCGGGCAATAAATACCCCTTCATTTCCCACAATGTTCCAGCGTATAATCCCGCTCCTTTTGTCTATTTTTTCTTCGGAAGCATTATGAGCGCTATTTCCCTGATCCAGCCGGATCGCGACCTCTTCTCCTGGCCCCAGTACTGGGCGGCCTGCTTTGGACCGGCGCCGTTTCTGCCGATGTCCCGGGAAGAGATGGATCAACTGGGCTGGGACAGCTGCGATATCATTCTGGTAACGGGTGATGCGTATGTCGATCACCCGAGCTTCGGCATGGCGATCTGTGGCCGTATGCTTGAAGCCCAGGGCTTCCGCGTGGGGATCATCTCCCAGCCTGACTGGAACAGCAAAGACGACTTCATGCGTCTGGGCAAGCCAAACCTGTTCTTCGGCGTGACCGCGGGCAACATGGACTCGATGATCAACCGCTATACCGCTGATCGTAAGCTGCGCCATGACGATGCTTATACGGCAGACAACGTGGCGGGTAAACGTCCCGATCGCGCGACCCTCGTTTACACCCAGCGATGCAAAGAAGCATGGAAAGACGTGCCGGTGATCCTGGGCGGCATCGAGGCGAGCCTGCGACGTACCGCGCACTACGACTACTGGTCTGACACCGTGCGCCGCTCGGTGCTGGTGGATTCGAAAGCCGATATGCTGATCTTCGGTAACGGTGAGCGTCCGCTGGTGGAAGTGGCGCACCGTCTGGCGCAGGGCGAAGCGGTCAGCGAGATCCGCGACGTGCGCAACACCGCGATCATGGTGAAAGAGGCGCTGCCGGGCTGGAGCGGGGTGGATTCCCGCATTATCGATATGCCGGGCAAAATCGACCCTATCCCACATCCGTACGGTGACGATCTGCCGTGCGCGGATAACAAACCGGTTGAACCGAAGAAAGCCGAAGCAAAGGCCGTGGTGGTGCAGCCGCCGCGTCCGAAGCCGTGGGAGAAGACCTACGTGCTGCTGCCGTCTTACGAGAAGGTGAAAAGCGATAAGGTGCTCTACGCCCACGCGTCGCGTATTCTGCACCACGAAACCAACCCGGGCTGCGCCCGTGCGCTGATGCAAAAGCACGGTGAGCGCTACATCTGGGTTAACCCGCCGGCGATCCCGCTTTCTACCGAAGAGATGGACAGCGTCTTTGCCCTGCCGTACAAGCGCGTGCCGCATCCGTCATACGGCAACAGCCGTATTCCGGCGTACGAGATGATCCGCTTCTCGGTCAATATCATGCGCGGCTGCTTTGGCGGGTGCTCCTTCTGTTCGATCACCGAACACGAAGGCCGTATTATCCAGAGCCGCTCCGAAGAGTCGATTGTTAACGAGATCGAAGCGATTCGCGACTCGGTGCCGGGCTTTACCGGCGTGATCTCCGATCTGGGTGGCCCGACGGCGAACATGTATATGCTGCGCTGTAAATCGCCGCGCGCCGAACAGACCTGCCGCCGTCTCTCCTGTGTCTATCCGAGCATTTGCGAGCATATGGACACCAACCACGAGCCGACGATCAACCTCTACCGCCGCGCGCGCGATCTCAAAGGCATCAAGAAGATCCTGATCGCCTCTGGCGTGCGTTACGACATCGCTGTGGAAGATCCGCGCTACATTAAAGAGCTGGCGACGCACCACGTGGGCGGGTATCTGAAGATCGCCCCGGAGCACACCGAAGAAGGCCCGCTGTCCAAAATGATGAAGCCGGGCATGGGCAGCTACGACCGCTTTAAACAGCTCTTCGACACCTACTCAAAACAGGCGGGGAAAGAGCAGTATCTGATCCCTTACTTCATCTCCGCGCACCCTGGCACGCGTGATGAAGACATGGTGAACCTGGCGCTGTGGCTGAAGCAGCGTCGGTTCCGTCTGGATCAGGTGCAGAACTTCTATCCGTCGCCGCTCGCTAACTCGACGACCATGTATTACACCGGCAAGAACCCGCTGAGTAAGATTGGCTATAAGAGTGAAGACGTGGTGGTGCCGAAAGGGGATAAACAGCGCCGTCTGCACAAAGCGCTGCTGCGCTATCACGACCCGAAAAACTGGCCGCTGATCCGTCAGGCGCTGGAAGAGATGGGCAAAAAGCACCTCATTGGCTCGCGTCGTGATTGTCTGGTGCCTGCGCCAACGCTGGAAGAGATGCGCGAAGCGCGCCGCCAGAACCGCAATACGCGCCCGGCGTTGACGAAGCACACGCCGATTGTGCATCAGCGTTCGAATGGTAATTCCAGCGCGAAGAAGCCTGTGAAGCGCAAAGCGTAAAAAGAAAAACCCCGGCAAGCCGGGGTTTTTTATTAACCGCCAAACTGGTCCGGGTCTGGCCCAAGGCGCTTACCCTGATCCAGCTTCGCAATCTCACCCAGTTCGTCTTTATCCAGGCGGAAATCCCAGACGTCGAAGTTCTCGGCGATACGCGACGGCGTGACCGATTTCGGGATCACTACCAGACCGCTGTCCAGATGCCAGCGGATGACAATCTGCGCCGGCGTTTTGCCGTACTTATCCGCCAGCTCGCGGATAATTTTCTGATCAAACACCCCTTCGCCACCCTGAGCCAGCGGGCTCCAGGATTCGGTCTGGATCTTGTGCGTGGCGTTCCACGAATGAAGCTGGCGCTGCTGCATCAGCGGGTGCAGCTCAATCTGGTTAATCACCGGCGCGACGCCCGTTTCATCAATCAGGCGTTGCAGGTGATGAACCTGGAAATTACAGACGCCGATGCTTTTAATCAGCCCCTCTTTTTGCAGGTCAATCATCCCTTTCCAGGCATCAACGTAATGATCGATAGCCGGAACCGGCCAGTGCATCAGATAGAGATCGACAAAATCGAGCTGGAGTTTCTCCAGGCTCTCCTGCAACGCTTCACGGGGACGCTTTTGATCGTCGTTCCACAGCTTGGTGGTGATGAATAACTCATCGCGGGGAACGCCAGCGCTGGCAAGCGCGGTCCCCACGCCGTCCTCGTTTTTATAGGCGGCGGCAGTATCGATGGACCGATAGCCGACTTCCAGGGCTTTATGAATGGCGGAGACGACCTCGTCGTTACCGGCTTTCCATACACCTAGCCCCAGTTGGGGCATCACGTTGCCGTCCTGTAGCTTGATTACGGTTTGGTTTGCCATTTTTCCTCCTTCAGGTGCTCATCGCCGGAGGGGACCTCCGACGATGTGATGTGCATTAAGTCTGGACGAAATGTCAAAAAACGAAAGTCAGGATCCTAAAAACGCTTAGCGTGCCGCTTCGTAAATGCGACGGCTGACGTCCAGGGTGATGTCGCCATGCTCGCCGATGTGCGTCATGCCGTGTGCTTCCAGTTTCGCCAGCAGGGCAGGGATGGAGCTGCCGTCCAGGCCGTAGTCAGAGAGACGCGTTGGCACACCCAGGCTTTCAAAGAACTGACGGGTGGCTGTAATCGCGGCATCAATACGCGCATCGTCGGAACCCTCGGTGATGTTCCACACGCGTTCGGCGTACTGGAGCAGCTTGGCGCGTTTAACGTCACGTTTTTCGTTCCACAGCGCAGGCAGAACCACCGCCAGCGTCTGGGCGTGATCCAGACCGTGCATCGCCGTCAGCTCGTGGCCGAGCATATGGGTAGCCCAGTCCTGCGGCACGCCTGCGCCGATCAGGCCGTTCAGCGCCTGGGTGGCGGCCCACATGACGTTGGCACGCACGTCGTAGTTTTCAGGCTCTTTCAGCGCTTTCGGACCTTCCTCAATCAGCGTCAGCAGAATGCCTTCCGCAAAGCGATCCTGAATTTTGGCATTAACAGGATAAGTCACGTACTGCTCAACGGTGTGAACAAAGGCGTCGACCACGCCGTTCGCCACCTGACGCGCTGGCAGGGTATAGGTGTAAACCGGATCGAGGATCGCGAACACGGGCTGAACGTGTTCGTTCATAAAGGCCTGCTTGTCACCGGTGGTTTTACGGGAGATGACCGCGCCTTTGTTGGACTCAGAGCCGGTGGCCGGCAGCGTCAGCACGGAACCCATCGGGATGGCACTGCTAATGTCGCTGCCGCCCGTTTCCAGAATATGCCACGGGTCGATGCCGTCAGCGTAATGCGCTGCCGCCGCGATGAATTTGGTGCCGTCCAGCACGGAGCCGCCGCCCACCGCCAGCAGGAAGGTGATCTGCTCCTCGCGGGCGATTTTCACCGCGTTCATCAGCGTTTCATAAGACGGGTTAGGCTCGATCCCGCCGAACTCGCGCACGTCCAGTCCTTCCAGCGCGCTGTAAACCTGATCCAGTACGCCGGTTTTTTTCACGCTGCCGCCGCCGTAGGTAATCAGGACGCGGGCGTCCGTCGGGATTTGTGCACGCAGGTCAGCGATAGTGTCTTTACCAAACAGAATGCGGGTTGGGGTGTGAAGGTTAAAGTTGTTCATGGCTTGTTCCCTGTAGTGGGTAAAAAATCGTGGTGGCGCAGAAGGCAACCTGATGCTGCACATTGTGGCGGGCAGGCGCTATCCTCTCAATGCACATTCCTGCCGATGTCTTGCCCATTTCTACAGCGCGCTGGAGAAACGGTAAGAAAATGCGCACACTGTTAACGTCGGAAATCGTACCCGGAGTAACTGAAAATGAACCGTGATGCCATCTGCCATCAGCTAACGTCGCAGATTAAGAGACTGACAGATAATGGAAATAATGTGTCCGGGCTATTGCCGGATATTCGGCTGCTCTACGGAACCCAGCCCGGGACACGCACCCCGGTGATGTATCAGCCCGGCATCGTTTTTCTCTTTTCTGGCCATAAGATTGGCTATATCAACGAGCGCGTTTTCCGTTACGATCCCAATGAATATCTGCTTCTGACAGTACCTTTACCCTTCGAATGTGAAACCTTCGCGACAGAGGATGTGCCCCTGGCCGGGATCCGCGTCAACGTCGATATCCTCCAGTTGCAGGAGCTGCTGATGGAGATTGGGGAGGACGAACTGTTCCGGCCGTCGATGGCGGCAAGCGGTATCAACTCCGCGACCTTAACGGATGAAATTCTTTGCGCGATCGAACGCCTGTTAGATGTGATGGAAAGGCCGCTGGACGCCCGTATTCTCGGAAAGCAGATTATCCGCGAAATTCTTTATCACGTGCTGCTGGGGCCGGGCGGCGGGGCGCTGCTGGCGCTGGTAAGCCGGCAAACGCACTTCAGCCTGATTAGCCGCGTGCTGAAGCGCATTGAGAGCCAGTACACCGAAAACCTCAGCGTTGACCAGCTGGCGGCGGAAGCCAATATGAGCGTCTCGGCGTTTCACCATAACTTTAAATCCGTCACCAGCACGTCGCCGTTGCAGTACCTCAAAACCTACCGTCTGCACAAGGCGCGGATGCTGATGATCCACGATGGCATGAAAGCCAGCGCGGCGGCGATGCGGGTTGGATATGAAAGCGCGTCGCAGTTTAGTCGGGAGTTTAAGCGTTACTTCGGCGTTACGCCGGGGGAAGATGCGTCGCGCATCCGAACCATGCAGGGAGCCTGAGGGGAAACGTAGGCCGGGTAAGCGGTAGCGCCACCCGGCTTTTGGTTATGCACTGCAATACTTTTTCTTAATCACCACCGCAATGGTACCCACCAGCCCAGCAACCAGCAGGAAGATCGGCAGCACCATCAGGAACGTCATCACCTGGTCTTCATGGCGCTTAACAAAGGGGATCATATTCAGCGCGTAGCCGAGCGTGGTGACCACGCCCACCCAGAGCAGGGCACTCAGCCAGTTGAAGAACTGGAAGCGGCGGTTAGACAGGCCTGAAATTCCCGCCATGGTTGGCAGCAGGGTACGCACAAACGCCAGAAAACGCCCGGCGAGCAGCGCCAGCAGGCCGTGGCGATCAAACATGCAGGTCGCACGCTGGTGGTATTTATGCGGCAGCTGCGCCAGCCAGCCCTTCACCACGCGGGTGTTTCCAAGCCAGCGCCCCTGCAAATAGCTCAGCCAGCAGCCGAGACTGGCCGCCGAGGTGAGGATCACCATTGTCGGTGCGAAGTCCATCACGCCCTTGCCGATTAACGCTCCTGCGAGCAGAAGCAGGCTGTCTCCGGGTAAAAATGAGGCTGGCAGTAGTCCATTTTCCAGAAACAGCGTCGCGAACATCACGAAATAGACAATCCCGACGACATGCGGGTCCGCCAGCGCGGCAAAATCGTGTTGCCAGAGCGCCGTGATGATATTTTGAATAACAGCCATGGACTTTCCTGTGGAACAGCAGATATAACGCTATTGTACTCCCAAATTTGCCTGTCGGGGTTGATCGCAGGCGCATCTCATACAGACTTTTCCGCTTGCGGTGTTCAGAATGGCTTCCGGGGAGTACATTTCAGCCAGCACTTTACACGATGCGCTCAAACCCTGCCGATAAATCCGCAATTAAATCGTCCACATTTTCCAGCCCGATATGCAGGCGGATTAAGGTCCCCTCAAAGTCCACCTCGCCGCCCGGGCGCAGCGCCGCAATCTGCTCCGGCTGGTTAGGCAGGATCAGCGATTCAAATCCACCCCAGGAATAGGCCATGCTGAAGAGGGTAAAGTGATCCAGATAGCGCGCCAGCTCGGCGTCATTCAGGCGCTTTTTAAGAACAAATGAGAACAGCCCGCTGCTGCCCGTAAAGTCACGTTGCCAGTATTCGTGGCCTTTGCTGCCCGGCAGCGCCGGATGGTTAACGCGCTCCACCTGCGGATGCAGTGCCAGCCACTGGGCAATTTGCAGGCTGCTTTCGTGGTGCTGACGCAGACGCACGCCGAGCGTACGGATGCCCCGGCTGGTCATGTAGGCGGTATCGGCATCCACCATCTGACCCATCAGGTAGGCGTTTTCACGCAGTTGATCCCAGCAGCGGGCGTTAGCTACCGCCGTACCGATCATGCCGTCGGAATGGCCAATCAGATATTTGGTCGCCGCCTGTATGGAGATATCAATATCAAAGTCCAGCGCTTTAAACAGCACGCCTGCCGCCCAGGTATTGTCGATCATGATAATCGCTTCCGGCGCGATACTGCGCACCGCGTTCACGATGGCCGGGACGTCATGCACTTCCATGGTGATGGAGCCGGGAGATTCCAGGAACACCACGCGCGTGTTGGGCTGAACAAGCCCGGCAATGCCTGACCCAATCAGCGGATCGAACCAGCTGGTGGTGACGCCGAGCTTGCTGAGAATTTTGGTGCAGAAGTCCTGGCTTGGCTCGTAGGCGGTATTGGTCATCAGGACGTGGTCGCCCTGTTCCACAAACGCCAGAATGGTATTGGCGACCGCCGCCGCGCCGCACGGGAACAGCGCGCAGCCCGCGCCGCCCTCCAGTTCGCACATGGCTTCCTGCAACGAGAAATGGGTTAGCGTGCCGCGACGACCGTAAAACAGCCCGCCCTTCGCGCGATTACGCGTGGCGATTTTTTTATCCTCGACGGTATCAAACACCAGCGAGGAGGCGCGCTGGATCACGCTGTTGACGGAGCCCTGGGTGTATTTCTTACTGCGTCCTGCCTGCACCAGCGTGGTCTCAAGCTGCTTTTTAGTCATGTTCGCTAACCCTATTTTTATACGTCTGGACGTCCAGACTACCATGATTGTCAGAATGTGCATCCGGATGCTTATCGAATAAGCAGAAAATATTATTAAAAATACGCATAAAAAATTTTTACTGCGTAAGCGCAAGGAAAGTGAGCGAAAATTACGGCACTATGTAAATACTAATGAGAACTACTATCAATTCGACGACGTTTTGATATTATTACGTTCAGATTTGTGATTTGCGTCCTGGAGATACAGAGTGGGTAATAATTTGATGCAGACGGATCTCTCCGTTTGGGGCATGTACCATCATGCTGACATCGTAGTTAAGATTGTGATGATCGGCCTGATTCTGGCGTCCGTGATCACCTGGGCTATCTTCTTCAGCAAGAGCGCCGAACTTCTTTCACAAAAACGTCGCCTCAAGCGTGAGCAGAAGCAGCTGGCAGAAGCCCGCTCTCTGGATCAGGCTTCTGATATCACCTCATCCTTCCATGCGAAAAGCCTGACCACCCTGTTAGTGAATGAAGCTCAGAACGAGCTGGAACTCTCCGCAGGCAGTGAAGATAACGAAGGCATTAAAGAGCGTACCGGGTTCCGTCTGGAGCGTCGCGTTGCAGCCGTAGGCCGTCATATGGGCCGCGGTAACGGCTACCTGGCGACTATCGGCGCCATCTCCCCGTTTGTCGGCCTGTTTGGTACCGTCTGGGGCATCATGAACAGCTTTATCGGTATCGCCCAGACGCAGACCACTAACCTTGCGGTCGTCGCGCCGGGTATCGCAGAAGCGCTGCTGGCAACGGCTATCGGTCTGGTTGCCGCTATCCCGGCGGTGGTTATCTATAACATCTTTGCGCGCATGATTGGCAGTTACAAAGCCACGCTGGGCGACGTTGCCGCGCAGGTTCTGCTGCTGCAAAGCCGCGACCTGGACCTGAACGCCAGCGCCGTTAAGCCGGTGCATGCGGCCTCCAAACTGCGCGTAGGTTGATTCTATGGCAATGCGTCTTAATGAAAATCTGGACGATAACGGTGAAATGCATGAAATCAACGTGACGCCGTTTATCGACGTCATGCTGGTTCTGCTGATTATCTTTATGGTTGCTGCGCCGCTGGCGACGGTGGACGTGAAGGTGAATCTGCCTGCGTCCTCCAGCCAGCCGCAGCCGCGTCCGGAAAAGCCTATCTACCTGTCGGTGAAGGCTGACAAGTCCATGTTCCTGGGCAACGACCCGGTGACGGATGCCTCGGTTATTCCGGCGCTGGACCAGCTGACCGGCGGCAAGAAAGACACCACCGTCTTCTTCCGCGCGGATAAAACCGTCGATTACGAAACCATGATGAAGGTAATGGACACGCTGCATCAGGCGGGTTACCTGAAGATTGGTCTGGTCGGCGAAGAGAAAGCGGCCGCGAAGTAAAACGAAGGCTTTTGCCGCCTTCCGTGCCGGGTGGCGGCTTCGCCTTACCCGGCCTACAATCTCAGGCTAGCGCTGCCGGGCGAACCACGTTGTCAGCAGTCGGAAGATGTTGTCGGCGCCTCTTCATCGAGCGCCACGCAGGTGACGTTTGATGTGCGATAGTTGCCTTCCGAGAGTTTACGGGTCAGGCGCAGGGTAGCGGTTTCGCGTGCCAGCAGGTACTGATAGCTCGCCTCCAGCCGCCCGAGGATCTTCTCCTTCAGCTCAGGGCGCTGTTCAATAATGGCGTTCATCACCGCGCCGTAAATTTCCTCTTTGACCTGCAAGGCATAAATCTCCCGGCGGTTCTGCCATTTCAGGCGTACCAGCGTGGCCGGAATTGAAATTAAATCCTGCGTAATTCGCGTCATCTCGTCATTTTTTATCTTTTTGAGGGCGTCGAGATTTTGCTTTAAGATAAATTCATCGCTTTTCTTATCATCTAAAGTCAAATAAACGTTATTACCGGTATCATCATTCACGTTAATCTTCCCCCAGCTGATAAAAAATGGGATTGTTTTTTTCACGCGTAATTAAATTAAGCCAAATTTCATTGCCTGCTTCATTTATTTGCTGCGTTTTCTCGGCCATTATTTGACTTAAAGTCTGGGCATCTATTTCCCCTTCGGCCTGTAAATCATTCAGCAGATGAACCAGAGCTTCAATCTTGATGGCCCGAAATAAACGTTCTTTTAAATGGCGATCGTGCTCTTCCAGCACCATATTACGAGATTTGCCGGTGCGCGAAACACCAATTAATATGTCGGCTTCGTAGTCGGAGAGTTTTCTTTTTCCTTGAGTGAAATTCGCCTCTTTATCTGCTTCCGTCGAAGGCTGTTCCACAGGCGTAATGTGGTACTTTGCCGGGACAATATTGTCGGGCAGCATTTTAATTTCCTTTAATTTCAAAAGGGTGGGGTTGGAAAAAGGGTGAGATTCGTTGACAATAACATGAGGCAATTTTAAAATCAAAAAAAATGGAGCCTACCCATGAACAGCATTTTCTTTACGGTCATAACGTTACTATTACTGACCGCTGGCGTGCTTTTATTGATGCAAGAGTTCAATAAAACGAAAGTGTCAAAAGACGTCAGTGAACCGCCGCAGCCTGAATTGATGTCCAAAGAGGAGGGGGAAGATCATTTCTCCGTATTGATGAACGCCGTAACGCCGGTGTGGTACTGGCGGGTGAATCACGAATATATCGATTTTCTTCATGCGACAATTAAGCGGATGAAAATGTCCGACATTAATGACACGCCCGGCCTGTTCGATGCGCAGCGCCGCTGTAGCGACCTTAATTCAGCCGTCTATAAATATTATGACAATATCAAAAAGCGCTGTCTGAATGGTGAGAAGGTGTCGTACTCCGATTTGGACGTATTAAATTTGCGCCAGTGTTTTCGCGAGTTTAGCCTGGAAGCCTACCCGGAACTGGTTGCGCTGGTCTGGCCGGAGTATGCGCGCCCGGATGTAGATCCCAACGATGTGTAGTTGAGATATACTGAGCGCTGGTTTCGTTTGCAGACAGGATTTTATGGAACGCTTTTTTGAAAACGCAATGTATGCCTCTCGCTGGCTGCTCGCACCCGTCTATTTTGGTCTTTCCCTGGCGCTGGTCGCTCTGACGATCAAGTTCTTCCAGGAGATTTTCCACGTCCTGCCAAACATTTTCTCCGTGGCAGAAGCCGATTTGATTCTGGTTCTGCTGTCGCTGGTGGATATGACGCTGGTGGGGGGATTACTGGTGATGGTGATGTTCTCCGGTTATGAGAATTTCGTCTCTCAGCTTGATATCGCCGAGCATAAAGAAAAGCTCAGCTGGCTGGGGAAAATGGACGCCTCCTCGCTGAAAAATAAAGTCGCGGCGTCAATTGTGGCGATTTCGTCTATTCACCTGTTACGCGTTTTTATGGACGCGAAGAACGTCCCGGACAATAAGCTAATGTGGTATGTCATTATCCACCTGACGTTTGTGCTGTCGGCGTTTGTGATGGGGTATCTGGATAAGATCAGTAAGAAATAATTTTACCACGCCCCTCACCCTAACCCTCTTCCTGTGGGAGAGGGCCGGGGTGAGGGCAGCAGGCGCGCTATTTATCCGACGACGCCTGCCACAAATTCAGTTCACCGTCCGCCACGTGCTGGTCAATCCGCGTCAGTTCATCTTCGGTAAAGCGCAGGTTATTCAGCGCCTGCACGTTCTCTTCCAGCTGCTCCGGGCGGCTCGCACCAATGAGCACCGACGTTACGCGCGCGTCTTTCAACAGCCAGCTTAGCGCCATCTGCGCCATCGTCTGCCCGCGTGCGTGCGCCATTTCATTCAGCAGACGAAGGCTACTCAGGTTAGCTTCCGTCAGCATGTTCTCCGTCAGGCCGCGCACTTTCTTCCCTTCCCGCTGCATGCGTGAACCGTCCGGAATACCATTCAGGTATTTACCGGTCAGCAGGCCCTGCGCCAGCGGGGTAAAGGCGATACAGCCCGTTCCGTTTTTCTCCAGCGCGTCCAGCAGGCCAGTTTTGTCGACCCAGCGGTTAAGCAGGTTGTAAGACGGCTGGTGGATCAAAAGCGGGATCTTCCACTCGCGCAGCAATTCGGCCATCGCCGTCGTGCGTTCCGTGGAGTAAGACGAAATGCCGACATACAGCGCTTTTCCGCTCTGCACCGCGTGTGCCAGCGCGGCGGCGGTCTCTTCCATCGGCGTGTGTTCGTCAACGCGGTGAGAATAGAAAATATCCACATACTCCACGCCCATGCGTTTCAGGCTCTGGTCGAGGCTGGCGAGCAGATATTTACGTGAACCGCCCGAACCATACGGCCCTGGCCACATGTCGTAGCCCGCTTTGGTGGAGATAATCAGCTCGTCGCGATAACCGGCAAAATCTTCCCGCAGCAGGCGGCCAAAATTCTCTTCAGCGCTGCCCGCAGGAGGGCCGTAGTTATTGGCAAGGTCAAAATGGGTAATGCCGAGATCGAAGGCTTTACGCAGCAGCGTACGCTGGGAATCGAGCGCCTGAACGTGACCGAAGCTGTGCCACAGGCCCAGCGACAGCGCCGGTAAGCGCAGGCCACTTTTGCCGCAGTATCGGTACTGCATATTTTCGTATCGGCCGGAGTAAGGGTGCCAGGACATGATGTCTCCTTTCTTATCGGTGAATTTTCGAAACAGCGTTTTATTCTAAGCCTATCAAATCATAAATCGTGGAGATAAGCGACGACGCGCCTGACTAGCAAGAATTTTCCGCACGAGCTGATTGATTATGATGACTATTATGCCCACGCTATGACCAGCCCGAAGCCTAGCTGGCTGGTCGAGAACGTTAAGCTGGTTTAAAAAGCATATGGAATAATAAGCACTGCTTAAATAAATCATCACAAGGGGTTATCTTTTCCCCTGTCCCTGCCGATAACGAGGATAGCACTCGCCTCTGGGCGAATTCACCCTCACGGCAAGGAACACTCAATGAACATGCTTCGTAATTTCACCATCCGTTTCGTCATGCTGACGATACTGGGGATCTTTTGTGTCATGTGGGCGGGCGTAGGGCTTTACAGCACCTGGTCTCTGTCCCGCGTTTCTGATGGTAACGACGTTGACCGTCAGCTGGTCCGGCAAATGACGGTATTGAGCCAGGGTAACGATCAGTATTTTCGCTTTGTCACCCGCCTGAGCCGCGCGATGGACGTTAAAGCGGCGGGCGGCACGCCGGACCTGGCTTCCGCCCAGCAGGCTCTGGATAACATGAGCAAAAAGCTGGCGGAGATGAAGGCCATCTCCCCGGGCCCGATGGATGAAAAGGTCTCTGCGCAGGTCATTTCCACCTGGCAAGCGCTGCTCGATCGGGGCGTTACGCCGCAGATGGCGCAGGCGAAGCAGGCGACGCTCGAAGGCTATCGTCAGCAGGCCAACAACGTCACGCCGCCGCTGAGCCGCGCGTTTGGCGCCGCGGTTGAGAACTTTAACAATTCTGCGGTGACGGCGCTCGACAGTACGCGCGTGGTGGTCGACAGCCTCACCAGCATAACCCGGACGGTGATCGTTACCGCCACGATCGTCGGTCTGCTGATCCTGCTCTTCACCGACCGCTACCTGGTGGCGCTGCTGGTGAAGCCGCTGGAACGCATCCGCCAGCAGTTCCGTCAGATTGCGCAGGGCGATCTTAGCCAGCCGATTGAGCCCATTGGCCGCAACTGCGTGGGCCAGCTGGTGCCGCTGCTGAGCGCCATGCAGGACAGCCTGCGTGAGGCGGTCAGCACCATCCGTTCCGGCAGCGAGAATATCTGGCGCGGGGCAACGGAGATCTCCAGCGGGAATAACGATCTCTCTTCGCGTACCGAAGAGCAGGCTGCTGCGCTGGAAGAGACGGCGGCGAGCATGGAGCAGCTTACCGCAACCGTGAAGCTGAACGCCGAAAGCGCACGCCAGGCCAGCCAGCTGGCGGACATTGCCTCCGGCACGGCCAGCCGCGGCGGTTCGCTGGTCGACGAGGTCGTCACCACCATGAGCGGCATCTCAGCCAGCTCGAAGAAGATTGCTGAAATCACCTCCGTGATTAACAGTATCGCCTTCCAGACCAACATTCTGGCGCTTAACGCCGCGGTCGAGGCGGCCCGGGCAGGGGAGCAGGGGCGTGGCTTTGCGGTCGTTGCGGGTGAGGTGCGTAATCTGGCCAGCCGCAGCGCGAACGCGGCAAAGGAGATCGAAGGGCTGATTGCAGATTCCGTTTCCCGCGTGGCGCAGGGGGCGCAGCTGGTGAACGATACCGGCACGACGATGGAAGCCATCCTGCGGGACGTGACGGAGGTGACCGTCATTATGAAGCAGATCGCCACCGCGTCAGAGGAGCAGAGTAAAGGCATTTCGCAGGTGGGCGTGGCCATCACCCAGATGGACGGCGTGACCCAGCAGAACGCCTCGCTGGTGGAGCAGGTTTCCGCCGCCGCCGCCGCACTGGAGCGGCAGACTGAAGAGCTTCAGCGCTCAGTGCAGAAGTTCCGTCTCTCCGCGTAACATCATCGCGTCAGGCCGTCACTGGCGGCCTGACGTTTATCGCTCTGAATCATCTGTGTCACCTGCGACAGCTGGCCGATTTTCACTTCGCTTGCCCGCATAAGTTTACTTTTATCGATCAGCAGCAGCGACTGGCTGGCGCGGCTTAACAGCAGCGCCTTAAAGCCCGCGTTGTGCTCGGAAGGATCCCAAAGGACGCCATGCTCATCGACCCCTTCACACGAGAAGATAAACAGATCGATCTCCAGCCCTTTTAGCTGCGTCACCAGCGCCGGATTAACATAGCAGCGATACTTACGCTCAAGCGTTCCGCCGGAACAGATAAGCGTGATCCGCTCGCGCTTCGCCATCTCGTGGCAGATAGGCAGGCTATTGGTAAACACGGTGAGTTCGATATCCGGAAGCTGGCGCGCCAGATGAAAGCAGGTCGAACTGGCATCAAGGGCAATGGTCATCCCTTCGCTGATCCAGCCTAGCGCGTGGCGGGCAATATCGGCTTTGTCGGCATAATGGCTTTTCAGCCGTGCGCCAAAGGGTTCACCGCTGTCGCGGCTATCGGGATGAATCAGACGCGCCCGTCCGTGCTGACGCAGCAGCTTCCCCTGCTGCTGCAACGACTTCAGATCCCGGCGGATTGTCTCTTTACTGACGGAGAGCTTCTCAGCCAGCACATCGGTGGTCAGCCAGTCGCTTTTACTCAGCAAAGCGATAAGGCGCTGCTGTCGGGTTGCTTTCAGCGTCTGGTCTGACATACGAGGTTCCTTGCGCACGCGTGCTGACTCACTTTTCTCATCGCAGAAGAAGGGCGGCGAACCGCCCGGCCATCCGTCAGGCCTGACGTTTATCTTCCGTCTGGGTATCGAAGTCGCTCGCTGAATGGCGCTCATGCAACTGCTCGCTCAGCTCGCCGTTAGTGCGGTTAACGATGCGCCCGCGTTTAACCCCAGGGCGATTCGCCATATCTTTTGCCCAGCGCTGCACGTTGGTGTACTTCCCGGCGTCGAGGAACTCGGCGGCGTTGTAAACGCTGCCCAGCGCCACGCAGCCAAACCACGGCCAGATCGCCATATCGGCGATGGTGTACTCTTCGCCTGCCACGTAGCGGCCGCGCGCCAGCTGTTTGTCCAGCACGTCGAACAGGCGTTTAGCTTCCATGGTGAAGCGATCGATAGCGTACTCAATCTTCACCGGCGCATAGTTGTAGAAGTGGCCGAAACCGCCGCCGAGGAACGGGGCCGCGCCCTGTAACCAGAACAGCCAGTTCAGGGTTTCCGTTCGACCAGCCGGATCTTTTGGCAGGAAGTGACCAAACTTTTCGGCCAGATAGAGCAGGATATTGCCGGATTCAAAGACGCGCGTCGGCGGGGTGGTGGAGTGGTCACGCAGCGCCGGGATCTTCGAGTTCGGGTTCACGTCGACAAACCCGCTGGAGAACTGATCGCCCTCACCGATGCGGATTAGCCATGCGTCGTATTCCGCACCCGTCACGCCCAGCGCCAGCAGCTCTTCCAGCATGATGGTAACTTTCTGTCCATTCGGCGTACCCAGAGAGTACAGCTGGAGCGGGTGCGCGCCCACGGGGAGCTCTTTCTCGTGCGTGGCGCCCGAGACGGGACGGTTGATATTGGCGAACGCGCCGCCGTTATTCTGTTTCCATTCCCACACTTTCGGTGGCTGATAGGTATTTTCGGACATGTTGGCCTGCCTTTTTGGTGTTGTGTTGAGGCAGTGTAGCAGGAGATATAGGAACCGTTTAACGATGCGAGCGTAATGGTCAGGCCGGGTGTATGATAACGCCACCTCTGTCAGTTAATTACAACGTGCAGACGACGACAACCCCACAAAAAATTGCCGCCTGCCTGTTTTAGGTTGGACACATGCGTAAAGGAACGTTAAGCAGTGACGCACCCTTCGGGACGTTATTAGGTTATGCGCCGGGTGGCGTGGCGATTTACTCTTCAAATTATGGCAGTCTCGATCCGCGCCACTACCCGGAAGACGCGGAGTTTCGCAGCTATATCGGCAACGAATACATGGGCCATAAATGGCAGTGCGTTGAGTTTGCGCGCCGCTTCCTGTTTCTCAACCACGGGTTTGTCTTTACCGACGTCGGGATGGCGTGGGAGATCTTCTCTCTTCGTTTTTTACGCCAGGTGGTGAACGACAACATTCTGCCGTTACAGGCCTTTGCCAATGGCTCGAAGCGCGCGCCGCAGGCCGGGGCGCTGCTTATCTGGCAAAAGGGCGGTGAGTTTCAGGAGACCGGACACGTGGCCGTCATCACCCAGCTGCTGGACGACAGGGTGCGCATTGCGGAGCAGAACGTGATCCATGCTCCGCTGCCGCTGGGGCAGCAGTGGACGCGCGAGCTGCGTCTGAGCGTTGAAAACGGCTGCTATACGCTTCATGACACGTTCAGCGATACCGAGATCCTCGGCTGGATGATCCAGACGGAGGAGACTGAACACAGCATTCCTCAGCCGGAGATCGACGGTGAGCTGCTGAAAATCAGCGGCGCGCGGCTGAAGAACAGCCGTCAGTTTGACGGGAAATGGCTCAATGAAAACGACGCCCTGCAACAGGCGTACGTTCGCGCCAACGGCCACGTTATCAACAAAGATCCCTGCCAGTACTTCACCATTACCGAAAGCGCCGAGCAGGAGCTGATCAAAGCCACCAACGAATTGCACCTGATGTACCTCCACGCCACCGACAAGGTGCTGAAAGACGACAATCTCCTCGCGCTTTTCGACATCCCGAAAATCCTCTGGCCGCGCCTGCGCCTCTCCTGGCAGTGGCGTCGTCACCATATGATCACCGGTCGTATGGATTTCTGCATGGATGAGCGCGGCATCAAGGTTTACGAGTACAACGCGGATTCCGCCTCCTGCCATACCGAGGGCGGGCTCATTCTCGAAGAGTGGGTGAAAAACGGCTATCGCGGCACCGGCCACAATCCGGCGGAAGGCTTGCTGGAGGAGCTGACCGGCGCGTGGAAGCACAGCCACGCGCGGCCGTTCGTGCATATCATGCAGGACAACGATACTGAAGAGGATTACCACGCGCTCTTTATTCAGCGCTCGCTGATCCAGGCCGGGTTTGAAACCAAAATCCTCCATGGCCTGGGCGCGCTGAGCTGGGATGCCGCCGGGCAACTGATTGATGATGAAGGCCGTCACGTCAACTGCGTATGGAAAACCTGGGCGTGGGAAACGGCGATTGAGCAGATCCGCGAGGTGAGCGAAACCGAGTACGCCGCCGTGCCTATCCGCACCGGACACCCGCAGGGTGAAGTACGCCTGATCGACGTCCTTCTGCGCCCGGAAGTGCTGGTCTTCGAACCGCTGTGGACGGTGATCCCCGGTAACAAGGCGATTCTGCCGGTGCTGTGGCAGCTGTTCCCGCACCACCGCTATCTGCTGGATACCGACTTTGAGGTGAACGACCTGCTGAAGCAGACCGGTTACGCCATTAAGCCTATTGCCGGGCGCTGCGGGAGCAACATCGACCTCATCAGCGCTCAGGATGAGTTGCTGGATAAATCCAGCGGCAAGTTTGTCGATCGTAAAAATATCTATCAGCAGCTGTGGTGCCTGCCGAAGGTTGACGGCAAATACATTCAGGTCTGCACCTTTACCGTGGGCGGGAACTATGGCGGAACCTGTCTGCGCGGGGATGACTCGCTGGTGGTGAAAAAAGAGAGCGATATTGAACCGCTGATTGTGGTGAAAGATAAGTAATTCATACCCGCGACAAAAAGCCCCCGTCGGATAACCTGCGGGGGCTTTTTCTTACGCTTCTTCCTCGTCCTGCTGTTCGCTAATCTTGAGATCAATGATGCGGCCGATCTGGTCATGATAGACCGTCAGCAGGTTGTACTGGCTCATCTCCGAGATAAGCTGCGGTGAGACGTCAAAGCTTCTGGCAAGCTCGTCATGGTGCAAATAGCCCGCACGACGGCGTCTTACGTGGGTACGTCGACGATTGTACTGATACCATAAAATCAGCAGCCAGCCGTTGAGCACGGCGAGCAGCAAATAAATTAGCACCGTGTTAAAGGAAGCAATGATGTCTCCCCACCGGTAATCGCTCTCTTCAGTTAACTGCATCCACAGCCGGGCATACAGAAAAAACAGAAATCCTCCCCACGCCAGCAGCGTTAACGCGGTATCGAAAAGGCGTGGGAGCAGCCGGTGTTCAGTCAAAATTAAGGTATTTTCGTTCATTGAAGACGTCCTTTTCCCCGGTCCGGGCTGATCCAGCGTGCGCGTGCGCGCTGGCGCTTAAGCATAACTTTTGGAAATGCAACAAGGGTGGTGAACAGGCCAATCATCCAGTAGACCATCGGGAACCAAATCACCCAGAAAAGCGAGCTCGCCACTTTTCGCTCATACCGCCGCTCGATGTACAGGCTGACAAGGAACTGCATCAGGCACATAACGCCCAGCAATAGCCCGGTAAACGCCGGTGGAAAGAGGGTTTCAACGGTCAGGTTGGCGGGCACCGGCGTGACATGGCTGATGAGGAATAACAGTACCGTCACCGCGTAAGCAAACGCCCACAGCGTTGACAGCGCGTACTCCATAAACAGGGGCCACATGCGATGGTGCTCCCAGCGCACTATTCTGCGAAGGTTGACCAGAAACACCTCCGCGCCGCCCTGCGCCCAGCGCAGACGCTGTTTCCACAGGCCTTTGAGGGTCTCCGGCATCAGGATCCAGCACAGCGCCCGCGGCTCGAAAAAAATATCCCAGTGGCGCAGCTGGAGCTTCCAGCTGATGTCGATGTCTTCCGTGATCATGTCCGGACTCCAGTACCCGACGTCCGCCAGCGCCTGGCGGCGAAAGGCGGCGATCACGCCCGAGACGGTAAAGACCCGGCCATAAATCCGCTGCGTCCGTTTGATAAGCCCAATGATGGATGAGAACTCGCCCACCTGAATACGGCCAATCAGCGTCGAGCGCGTGCGAATGCGCGGGTTCCCGGTGACGGCCCCAACGTGCGGATACTGGATCAGCGGCGCCACCAGATACGCCGCCGTGTCGCGGTCAAGCAGGGCGTCGCCGTCAATGCAGACCAGCAGATCGCCACGGGCCGCCGCTGCCCCGGCCTTGAGCGCAACGGCTTTCCCCTGGTTCTCCGCGAGGTTAATCACCCGCAAGCGCGGCTGCTCCAGCGCGAGCTGGTGCAGCTCCCGGGCGGTGTTGTCGGAAGAACCGTCGTTAATGGCGATAACTTCAATATTTTCATACCGTTGAGCCAGCGCTGCGCTGATGGTCTCTCTGGCATTCCTTTCCTCGTTGAAACAGGGAATAAGGATGGAAATTAACGGCTCACCGGCGAGCATCGGGGCTGGCGTTTCTTTGCCCCACGGCCAGCGTCGTTCGAGCTGAAACCAGAAGTAGAGACCGCCGGTTATCCACAATACGGACATGAACAGCGGCCAGAAGAACACAAAATCCAGGATCAGCTCGCCTGTAAACAGGGCGGCAACGCCTAATGGCAGCCCGAACACCAGACATAAAATAGAGAATGCGATAATGCGATCAGTCATTGTCAGGATACCAGTAGGAAGATAATTCAGGCCTGATGCGGGACATAGCAGGCTGGTTGTTAATGAAATCGTCGGGGTAGTAACCGTAGTTTTTGACGCCGTTCAGCTGGAGCACGCGCATCCACTCCACCAGACGTTCGTCGGGAACGGGGCGTTGCGGTGTTTGCGACCAGTCTCTCGCCTGGAGTTCAAAAATGGTCTTATTGAGCGCGCCGGGCCGCGCGGCGACGGCTTTAACCAAACGCGTAAGCCATGCATTGCTCTCCTCTACCGGGACGGACTCCATCAGGGGCATTGCCATCGGTACCGTCCAGTCATAGGCCGCCAGAAAATCATCAAGATTCTGCGCAAACCACGCTTCGCTTTCGGGTTGCAGAATGGGCAAGACGAACATATTCCGCGCGGTTTTAATTTGCGGACCACGAATGTCCTTTACCGCCTGGCTTAAGGCCTGGGTGAACCCAATAAGCAGCTGGCTCCTCTGGCGCGCGGTATCCTGCCCGGCATCGTCAACGTCCGTCAGCACCGCATCGTCATGGAACACAATCCCGTTGAAGCTGGCATGCCGGGCTAAATCTTCATAGATTTCCGTCACCTGCTGGCGAACCTGCGGGTTCCATGGCGAAAGCCTGATATAGGGATCGGTGGCCTCGTGCAATGCGCCTGTCTGACGATCCCGACGCTGAACGCGCGGCAGGGAAGGATCGAGATCGAACGAGAGCACCGGCATCCACGCGAAGACCTTCACGCCCGCCCGGGTCTGAAGCTGCCAGGAGACAAAATTAAAGAGATCGGTCCGAACCGGAAGCCGGCGGTTGGGGAAATAGAGCGCTTTGATTTTGCCGTCGCCCTGCGGGTCGGCAAAGGCCTGGAGGAAAACATGGCTTATTTTCATGTCGTAGACCCGCTGGACCAGCTTGTTGATATTCTGGGCCTGCTGAGCCGGGTCGGGATCGTAAACGTAGTCGAGATCGACGTGCATGACGCGCACGGGATCGTGCTCCTGGATCTGGCTGACCGTACTGGCGAAGGTTTTGAGCGAGGGATTCCCGGAAATCAGCAGGCGGGGAATGCTGCTGAGATTGCCCACGTCGCCCAGTCCGTCCTCCAGAGTAAAGGCCAGCCGGTAGCCCTCTTTTTTGGCAATAGACAGTGACGTGCCGTTGGCTGCTCCGTACGGCCAGACCCAGGCGCGCGGCGCTTTTCCGGTTACCTGAGTTATTTTATCCGTCACCTTGCGCACGTCATCGCCGATCCGCTGGCTGAACTGTGCGTCAGTTTCATAGCGCCCCGTCGCTTTATCATAAAAGCGGCTGGCGATGGCCGGTTCACGGCTGCCCTGTGGGTTGGCCGGAATGCCGTAATGTGAGGCCCAGGTATGCGCGCCGATTTCAACCAGCGGGGAGCGGCTTAACTCGCGCACCATATCCCACGTCGCGAACCGATCGCGGGGCGTCATCAGACCGCCGAAGTTAACCTTTTGATTTGACGGCGTATCCACCCAGCTGCCCACCGGCGCCCACAGCGCAGGAACGTTCCATGCCTGAAGCAGCGGCCAGACGCGGGTATAAAAGCTGCTGTAGCCATCGTCAAAGCTGAGCAAAACGGCTTTCTGCGGCAGCGTTTTCTTTCCGTCATGGGCATCAAGAATGTCCTGCACGCTGATGGCGTGATAGCCGTTATGCAAAAGCCAGCTAATCTGCTCGTTTAACGCGCTGGTGCGAACGGAGAGGTAGCGCTGATCGGCGGCATCATCTTCAACGTCGTGATAGGCGAGCACCAGAAACTGGTTTTTCGGCCAGGGTTTGCTTGCCTCCTGCTGCGGCCTTTCTTTGGGCGCAATAAACGAGATCGCCTGCGCGTAAACGCTCGCACTGAGGCAGAGACAGGCGGTGAGTAACAGTCTCACTGAAAAACGTGTGTTCAGCATAGTCATCCTTAAAAGCGTAAAGTCGCATCAAACGAGACGGAGAGATTGCTTTCGCGTTTGCCGTCGTAAGGGCGTTTATCCCAGTTCAGCATCACCCCGGTATCCACGACGTTATTCCACTGAATGCGTTGCCCGTAACCCAGCAGGGTAATGGCGCCAGGTGATTGATTTTTCTGCCAGTATCTGCCGCCGCCGGCGACAATCTGCTGGCTCCAGAGGGTGTCGTAGTGGTGGTACATCTCATGGTCAACGGACAGGGCGGCCGTGACGGACAGATCCCGCGCCGGGTTGTAATAAAGCGTATCCCGTAGGCTGTTTTTACTGGCGGCGATCCCCGGTTCGAGATCCAGCGTCAGGGACGGGGTCTGCCAGAGGCGTTCTTTCCCCGTGAGGACATATTCCTGACGGCGGTTATGGTCTGAGAAGCGGCTGACGGCGGCGCTAAGCTGATACTCCCGGCGCTCGTTTTGATACCAGCGCACTCCGCCTTCGCCACGGTTCGCGCTTATGCCATTGCGTAGCGCCCGTAAGGGCGTGGTGCGGGAAAACCGTTCGAGGCTACCGCTGAACTGCCAGCTGTCACTGAGGCTGTAAGTCGTTGAGAGCCGGGCACCCGGCTTGTTTTCACCGTGATAGCGGTTGCTGGAGATCTCGGCTTCGAGCGTCAGGTCACGGGGCCGCCACTCAACGCCGCCCAACAGGTGGCGGCTGATGCCTTTGCCTTCGTCAAAATTGCCCTGTGCATAGCGGGCGCCGGCAAACAGCCGCCAGCTATCCGCCACGGGCGGGCCATAGAGCGTGGCGTCCCAGCTCATGTCGTGGGTACCGCTGACGGGGTTATCTGAGTGCAATCCTTTACCCGCGTTCAGACGCAGTTCAGACATATGGTGGACCGCCCTGAGCCGGTCCAGGCGGCGGGCGCTGCGATCGGCGGGCGCGCGAGACAGCACGTCCTCAGCCAGTAAATCCATCTGTCGCCACTCCTGAAGGTCCATTGCGACGTAAGCCTGCTGTTTTTCAAGCTCCAGATTCGACGGTTCAAGCGTCTCTGCTTGCTTAAGCTTTTGCTCGGCCGCGCGCGGCAGGCCCCGCGCCTGAAGCAGGGCGGCATAATCAATCTGTAGCCCCTGATTGCCCGGAGCCGTTGACGCCAGACGATGCGCCAGCTTTTCGGCCTCCGGCAGGGCGTTGGTCGCCAGCAAATAGTTAAAGTTGAGTGACTGTCCGGTAAGCCACCGATCGTTTGGCTGGGCGGTGGGGGACCCGAAATCGTAGCGGGTCCAGGGAACGCTGCGGGTCTCGCGCTCAACGTAGCGGCGGGCGGCCTGATACTGCCCCGTATCCAGCCAGGCGTAGAAAAGCGCATGTTCCTCGTCCTGCGGATCGGAGGCGTATTGTGGATAGCGTTGCACAAGCGAGAAGGCGGCGACGGCGTTTTTCTCCTGCAAATATGCAGAGATCACCCAGCCGATGGCCCACTCCGGCACCGGATGCTGTGCGGCTGTCAGCGCCTGATATTCGCTAATGACCTGCCGGTAATCACCCTGCGCATACAGCGCACCAAGCCGATCGATACGGGCAAGGACGATGTCTTCAGCCGCCTGCGGGTCGTTTTGCCAGCGGGAAAGCAGGGCCTGGTAACGATCTAATGCGCTTTGTGCCAGCCGCAGGCGCTCTTTCTCCGTTCTGCCCGGCACATCCGCCAGGCGTACCCGTTCAGCCGCGGCGTTACGCTCAAGGCGGCGGCGCTCCGCAGGAGAGAGCGCCGCGTTTTGTGACAGCCAGAGTGCGGGCGTGCTTACCCGGTTATCCGTTAGCGCATCGATCGTCTCGCGAAGAAGGGCCTCATTCCCTGGCGCGGCGCTCAGCGCCCGCATGTCCGCCAGCAGCCGATCCCTGTTTTTTCCCTGGCGCATCCAGACATAGGAGAGCGTCTCAAGGTGCGCGGAAGAAGGCTCTTCCTTTACCAGTTGCCGGGCTTCCGATAGCGCGAGACGATCCATGCGGGCATCGGCCAGGGTCTTCACATAGCCGATGCGGTAATCGTCGTTATCCGGCGCAAGGCTGCGCGCCTCTTTCCACAGCGACAGGGCAGATGGCCAGGCCTTTTGGTTTCTCCTGGATTGCGCGACAGCAGCGATGGCGCGAGCGGGCAGCGGCATATAGATGCCATAACGCTGCCAGACCTGGATAACCTCATCATCGCGCCCTGCCCAGGAGGCAACCTGTAACCAGTCCGCAACCTGTTCGGGCGTTAAAGCATGTTGTTGCTCATAGCGCTGTAGATAATCAAGAAACTGAGCGTAATTACCGTTACGTGCCTGTTGAATCTGATGCGCATAAGCGGATTCATCAGCCTGAACCAGAACAGGAAAGAGTAAAGGCAGGAGTAATAATATAGTGGTGCGATAAAAGAATAACGTAGTGAAGCGAAGCGATCTTTCCATATCTATTTGCCATTTGTTTATCATGAATCCATTGCATAACACGGCCGCCTTTTAACTCAGCGTTAAAGGCCATAAAGGAGAACATTAAATCTGAATGGTGCTACGTTACGGGATACTTACTTAAAGGTAATTATGAGCCCTCATCTCGGTGATTCAGTTGGGGGTAATGTACACCCGATGTGTTGGGGGATAAATAAGTTGAAAAGCGGGTGGGGTGTTTTGAGATAATTCTGGAAGATGACGGTTTTTTAGATAATTTAATTTGCGGCGTTTGTTTTTAACTTGTTGATAATATTGATTTTTTATTCGTTTGTTTTTCTTTTTGTTATATTCGAAATGAAGTTCTGCTCAGTTAATTAAAGTACTTTCCGGTGCGTGTTTGGGAAGTTTCATGACAAAAATTCTTAATGTTCAGGGAAGTGACTTTTCTGAAATTCTTTTTTATTTATAATTAACGTCAGCCATTGAGTGATAGTCTACGAAAAGTCTAGCTCACCAATGTGCATATTGAGGGATGATCAAAGCCAGAAAACATTTGCCGTTAATGTAAAGCGCTATAAGCGAAAGCGTTCTTCTTTCTTAAGAGGCGGGCTTGCTTTAATCTAAAAGGGATGGTTAGTGGCGACTTCAATTGTGTTAGTGACTCAGGATTGTTTCCTTGTCAGGGGGATGCGGCTATTTTTCCCGGATATAATTTGCCTCAGTTCGATTGACAGAAACATATTTGATACCGGTGCAGATGAATATACTGTACTGATTGATAGCCGTACGCCGCTCCGTTTATATGATTACCTGATACGCCATCCGGCCAGAACGAGAAAAACGATCTGCTGCGTTATGCTGGATATGCACCCTCGAGAGGAGGACCTTCTCAGTATGAAGCTGTTTATGAACACGTCGCTTACGGCGCCGGATATGGCGTCGTTATTCAATCTGGTGCTCGATATGAAAGGCAGGCGTCTGACAACCAAATGGCTGCTTAACTTACGCCTGAGTCGACACGAAGCGGTAATGATCCGGTTGCTGAAGGCAGGGAGGTCAATGGAAGAGATTGCAGATAAGCTAAATATGTCGGTCAAAAGCCTCTATCGCAAGCGAACGGTGCTGTCGGAGCGGTTAGGGGCGGGGAACTTCAACGAGGCGTGTTTGTTCATCTTCAAAAACAAACTGCTGGACGCGGTTGGGAACGATCCCTAGCTTAGTCAGAAGCCAAAAGCACAAACCCGCCACGAGGGCGGGTTCTTTTAATGGACATAATTCAGAACGACCAGCGCAGATTGGCGTTAACCGAGTTGACGCGGGTATCCGCACCATATTGTCCCTGATAACCCACATCCAGCGTCGCAGCACGCGACAGCTGTACGCTCACGCCGATATCACCCACCATTACGTCCTCATCGACGGCCTGGCCCTGAGTAATGAACGCGTCGCTGCCCGCAAACGCCATGCGCGAAGAGGTATTCTTATCGCCATAAGCGTGCTGCCAGCCCAGCGAACCGTAGAGGTTAACGTTCTTCGGCAGCTCGGTCACACCGCGAACCCCGAGTGTGGAATAGAAGGTGTTCATCGTTTCGTTACGTACGCTCAGCGCAGCGGCACCGCCGTCTTCCCTGAAGCTGTCGGTATGCAGCCGGATGTACGATAAATTGACGAACGGCTCAATATTCATATCAGGCTGGCCGAAACGGTAGCCCGCTTCGGTGAACGCCAGAAGCGAGTTGGCGTCGTAATCCGACTTCAGCCGATCCGAGAAGCCGCTGAAATCAACATTGCGCTCGCCTTCGATCTTGTGCCAGGTGTAACCCAGCGCGCCGCGAAGGGAGAACGCATCCTGTTGACCCGCCGCATACAGGCCAAGATGGTAGTTGTCGGTATCCGCTGAGGAACGACGGCTGTCGACGTCGTAATCACCCCGGCTGTAGCCGAAATAGCCACCGACACGCACGTTATGATCCGCCAGCTTGCGATCTGCCCCCAGCAGGAAGCCGGTGGTGTTGCCGTCCAGCTTGCCCACATTGCCGTCGCCGCTGTTTTTACTCCAGGAGCTGAAGGTCTGGCCCCAGACGCCATTATTTTGCGGCTCCGGCTGCTGCACCAGCGACATTGCTAACGGTGGTATCGGCAGGCTGTCGTTATCAAACGCGCGCTGCATACGCTGGTTTAACACGTTGAAAACCTGCGTGCTGCTGGCGATCAGGTTGGACTGCATTGACGGATAAACTTCGCCAGACAGCTGGTTGAACGCCTCGCGCGCTTCCGGTGCGCTGAGCAGCAGCAGCGAGTTATACAGCGCCAGCGACGGGCCGCTTTGCGTCAGCGTGGAGAGCGCGCCGGCGGTATTCCACTGGTTGCTGCTTTTGGCCACGGTCTGGAAAATCCCCGGCTTGCCGCTGCCCGGGTTTTCACCGCCAGGATTCTCACCGCCAGGGTTTTCCCCTCCTGGATTCTCACCTCCCGGATTTTCGCCTCCGGGGTTTTCTCCTCCCGGATTCTCACCTCCCGGATTCTCACCTCCCGGGTTTTCGCCTCCAGGATTTTCACCGCCGGTCTCTTTCTGCGCGATGGTCAGATCCACGGCGTTGGTGCCTTGCTTGAGCGCCACGTCCAGGAAGGCGGATTTGGAAATCGCTCCGGCGAACTCACCGTCAATCCCTCCCTCGGAGGTTAAAATGCGGTAGCTTTGGCCCGTTTTATAGCTGGTTTGCGGGTCCAGCGCGGTGACCTGTACCTTAGCCTTATCGCTAATGGTGGTTTTGCCCGATACCAGCAGTTGGTCGCTGCTGCCATCTCCCGCGATATCTACGTCATAGAAGGATTCGCCGATAAAGTTCAGATAGCGTTTCAGCGTCAACGTACCGATAGTGCCGTCACCGGGCGAGATATGCCCCCCGGACAAGATCTCGGTCTGGCCCAGCGTGCCGTTGCCGCCCAGCGTGCCGCCGGCCTTGATTGACGCGGCGCTGCTGTAACCCGCCCCGTTGCTGACGTCTGAACCCGCCGTCGCGTTGAGGATCAGCGTGCCGCCGTTCTCCGCGCTAAGCGTCTGAATATCAAAAATATCGTCTTCTGGCTGGGTGTTAATATTGCTGGCAATGATGACTTTACCGCCCCGCGCGGTTACGTTCGCCTTGAGTCCGGAAAGATCGCCGTTCAGCGTCGTCTGCCCGGAGGTGTTGATCACCTCACCTTCGCCGCTCATCTTGTTGCTGAAGACGTAATTTGCGTCGGTATGGTTGAAGTAGACATAGCTGCCGAACAGTCCGCCACGCAGGCTGATTGCCGTCTTCGCATCAAGGGTACCTGCGCCGCCCGCCGTGCCAAGCGTTGGCTCAGTTAAACCCGTGCCGGTGTCCATATTGCCGCGGCTGCCGATGATGAGCGCTCCCCGGTTCGAGCCGGAACCCGATGTCCCCACGATCAGCGCATTGCTGCCTGCGGAAAATGAACCGCCGTCAGTCACCGACAGCACGCCATTGCCATAATCGCCCACGCTCACGCTGCTGCCGCTGGTAAAGCGCGAGTCTTTGCCCGCAATAACCAGCTCGGCCGTTTTACCTGCCCCGGAGACGCCCGCCACCTGTACGCCGCCCACGTTAACCGCCCCGCCGTTCAGCACGTCCAGGTCGCCATAAAGCGTCAACGTACGGCCAACGTTCCACTGTGAGCCGCTCCCCGTGACGGTGGCTTTCGGGCTTAGCGTGTCGGTTTCACCCGGCCCGGTACCGTTGCCGATGCGCGCATCGTAGGCGGTGCTGAGCGCCGCGCCGTCCTCAATCGCCAGCGTGGAGCGTGCGCCCAGATCGGTGCCTACGCTAAGAAAATTACTGGTCACACGAGAGCCGGCACCCGTGGCGATAAGGTGGCTGTCGTAGCCGCGGGTGGTGCCGACAACGATCTCCTTTGCGCTCGCCAGTGCGCCTTCTTCGACCCGCAGGGTGCCGAGACCAAGATTCAGGTCGCCGCGCAGGACGTACCGATCGTTCACCGCGTTAAGCTCAGCGTTTGGCCCGCGGACCGTGACCACGCTTTCATAAATTTGGCCGTCGAACAGCCGACCGATATTGATGTTATAGGCGGTGATTTTGCCGTTATCGATCAGCAGGTTTCCGCGTTGGTTACGTCCAACATAAACATCTCCGGTGTAACCCAGCGTTTCGGTAATACGCGAGTCGCCATCAAAAATGGCATCAGCCGCACGCGCGACATCGACAGGTAAAAGCAGTAGCAGCGGTGCGGAAAAAAGAGCGAGGTAAAGTCTGGAAAGCGGCGTCTTAACCGCTAAAGAATGCGATGTAGAGTTATTCACGGGCTATCTCCGTACTCATTAGCGTGATGTCAGGAAAATCGTTTTTATATGACAACTCAGATACGTCGAATAATGTAAAAGGCGTTATTTATGTACGCCTTTTGATGTGGCGTTAATTATTTATGAGTGACAACAGGTGTACAGGTTGGCGCGCTCAGCGTCGGTGCGGATCCTAAAATTCCCGGCATCATCATTGATGAACAATCAAAAATGCGCCCTTTTTCCGTCGTAGCGCGATAAGTCAGTTTTTGTCCTCCCAGTGCGTCCGGCTGGGCGCCGTTAACGTTGGTCACGGTTATTTCATCTGATGAGCCCAGCCCCAGCATTTTAGCGGTCTCTGCCTGTAGAAGTGGAATAGCCTGATCGGTTTTCAACGTGGAACAACCCGCCAGCATCAACGTAACGGTTATAACGATTAGTGGCTTTTTCATAAATTATCCTTGATATCCAATCAGTTAATTTTGCTGATTGTATTTATGTTTTCTTTTACCCAAACCAGCGAATAATATATTTCTCTTTCCTAATCGAAAAAACCCTCCTAAAGTAGGGTAGGTAGAGAATAATTCATCCGTACTCTAAGATATGCGAAGGTAAAAGGAGGATCCTTTGGGACAGAATTATGCGTTAGTCGTTGATGACCATCCATTGGTAGCAAGCGGCATCGCCAATTTTCTGATTACACATTGCCAATTTAAGCAGGCGTATGTGGTGACGAATGAGGATGATTGCTACCGTCAAATTAGGGACCATGGCCCGCCACGTTTGCTGGTAATCGATTTTTGGCTCTCGTCCGGTACGGCCTTGAAATTACTCAAAGAAGTAAAAGAACTTTACCCCCAGGTTCGACTCCTGGTGGTCAGCGGGGATGACAATAATGATATCTGGCGGAAAGTTCATGCCGCCGGGGGGCACGGATTTGTATTGAAAAGCGAGCCACCAGAAATGTTCTCACGGGCCGTTTTTGCCCTCACTGATAATCTGACCTGGTTTCCTGAGGGTAACGAAATTTCCGTTAAGTCGAATAATGAGCGGTTAAGTAAATTTAACTTAACGCCGCGACAAATTGACGTATTAAATATGATTATGCGCGGTCTGCCAAATAAACGCATCGCCGCCCAGCTTTCAATTTCTGAACCCACGGTCAAAGAACACATCAGCAATATTTTGAAAAAAATAGGCGTTAACAGTCGGGTCGAAGCCATCACGCTTTTGCATGGCAAGCAGGAACCGTCGGAATGAGGTTTTTCCAGAGCTTACAAAACGAGGGTATCTCTGCTCCGGCGCAGATCCGTTTGCTAAACAACACGTTTCTGCGGCTGGTATTCAGCTTTAGCGCGGTGCCCTTTGTTGGTATTCCTTTCGCCATCTGGATTTATATGCTTGGGGACAAACTCGGCCCAACGATTATCTGGATAATCATTTATCTGCTATGTGCCGTGGCGATACGAATATTGCACCGACGCTATCAGCGCGAAGCGAAAGAAAACGATGAAAGGGACGTCCTGCGACGCTGGCTTCCGCGTATTAATAATATTGCCTTTATTCACGGGCTGGGCATTTCATCACTCTATTTAATTACGCCACAGACGCAGAACTTTGACTTTTTCCTGTTACTTAATATCAGCATCGCCGCTATCGTCGCCGCCAATGCGACGCATCTGACGCCGGTCATCAGCACCTTTACGCGCTTTTTCTTCGCCTCATGGGGGGCGCTGAACCTCGGTATTATCTGGCGGCTCGATGAGTTGATGTTCATCGTGCTCATGCTGAATCTGCTTTACGGCTTCGCGATTTATCGCCATGCGTTAACGTCACATGCGTTCTTTATTCAGCAAGCGCTGCTTGAGGAAAAAAGCTCGCGCCTGGCGGAACAGTTTCGTCAGGCCAAAGAGGACGCGGAGCAGGCGCTGCTGGACAAAAACCAGTTTCTGACAACCGCCAGCCACGATCTGCGCCAGCCCGTTCACGCTATGGGCTTTCTGATCGAAGCCATCCTCCACCGAAACCGGGACGACAGCCTGACGCCGCAGCTTCTTGACCTACAGCAGAGCGTTCGCTCGGTACATTTGATGCTCAATTCTCTGCTCGATCTCAGCAAAATAGAATCCGGGAATATACTTTCTGCCCCTGGCAAAGTGGATATCGGCGCTCTGCTCGACTCGGTCATCACGCTGTTTCGCGAAGAAGCCAACAGCCGCGCGCTTAGGCTGGGCACCCGGCGACCTAAACGCCGCATCTACGTGATGGGCGATCCGCTGCTGGTGCGACAGTCCCTGATTAACCTGATTCAAAATGCCCTTCGCTACACGCTCCAGGGCGGCGTGCTGGTCGCCATCCGACCGCGCGGTGACGAGTGTATGGTGGAAGTGTGGGACACGGGGGTCGGTATCGCCGATGATGAGAAAGGCAAAATCTTCTCACCTTACTACCGCCCCGAGCTGGCATGGAAGATCGATAGCGCCGGGCACGGGCTGGGGCTGGCCGTCGTTGCCCGTTGTGCCAAGCTGATGAAGGTGAAATACGGGATGCAATCCATTGAAGGTAAAGGCTCACGCTTCTGGATGCGCTTCACCCAATACGCTGGCGAAGACATCGCGCCGGATATCCCGCCCGCCTCTGACAACACCGCTACGCCGGTATGCTATGCGCCACTGCACGGTTCCTGCCTGGTCGTCGATGACGATCCGCTGGTGACGTCTGCCTGGGAGAGCCTGATGAGCGTCTGGGGAATCAACGTACGCTGTGCGGCCTCCGCTGAAGAAGCGTTTGCCATCATCGACGATGGCTTTACGCCGTTTGCCGTGCTGTGCGACCAGCGCCTGCGATCCGGCGAAAGCGGCTTTGATATCCTGAAAGCGCTTTTTGAACGCCTGCCGGATATGAGCGGCGCGATAGTCAGCGGCGAATTTAATTCACCGGTTCTGCTGGAGGCAGAGCAGGAAGGGTACCTGGTACTCCGCAAGCCTCTTGAGCCGGCTAAGCTACATGCGCTGCTTACGCAGTGGTCAGGATGTCGTTAAGGGAATGCAGAAGGGTTGATTCTGGCGGGCTTTGAATGCAAAAACGGACCTCCGTGGAGGTCCGTTAATATGAATTTGGTGCCCGGACTCGGGAATATTCAGTTGATTGTTGAACTGATTTTCACATTAAAATTATGACTGGCTAAAATTCAGGAGCCGAGAGTTGACCCCTTTTTCTGTCTGTAGATTAAGGTGCGCTAGTTAAACAGACACTGATTCACTATGTTGGATTGCGAATAATTGAGGTGGCTGAGTCTCCCGGCATTCGCGGGATGTTAGTTTACGCATTGTCTGATGAAGCGCGGGAGCTTTACTTGTGTGTGGGATTTGAGCCATCGTCGATAGTGTATGACTGAATCATTCAATAAAAAGCATGTGAATTCTTAAGTTTGCATACAGTTATTCTATATTCTGTTAGTGTTCTATTTGTTGTGCTTATATAATGGTCGCCTTCGCTTTAATGAGTCTGTAATATTATTTTTCTCAACGTTTTATAAGGATATAATGAGGGGGCTGGTTTATTGAATGGTCACTATTGAATGGAAAAAAGGAAAAGATATGATTTTCAGACTTGTAATTGCATTGGCTCTCGCGGGGGGATTGTCAGGGTGTAAGGTTTCTTCAATTGATGCAAAGAAAAATGAAAAAAGAACTATTCCAGTAGTTACAACCTCACAATTAACAGAACAGGATGTCTTTGGTAATGAGGCCACGCTGAATATCTCTGAAGAAGACATTCAGGATGCGCTTGGTGGTGAGCAAATCGTCGTTCCTGTGCATTCATCTGTCATTCTGGTCCAGTCGGGAAATCAGGCTCCTGAAGCTGTCATGCAACAGGAAATGAGTAAATATTATACTGTATCAACATTTCCCGGTATACCGGCTAAGAAGAACGTAGCACTTTGCAACAAAGATGCTGTTGATACAGAAAATATGAATTATATGCAGGCTCTTCGTTATATTGCAGCGAAAGGGAAACAGAGGGCGATTTTAGTTTATTGGGGTAGGCTGGAAACAGGAAAATTCGATCCTGTAACTAAGGGCGTTTTGTGGTCGGAATATAAGAATGAAAAACTCACACGAGGAGATACTATATACCGCTATCTGTTACGGTTTGCTGTGGTGGATGTCGCTACCGGGGAATGGGCAACTTATTCCCCGACAAACTATGAGTATAGCAAGCAAGTATCATTTACAGATTTTAATGGAATTACCGAACAACAGCTTATTCAGCTCAAAGCAAAAACATATGAGCGGGTAGTTGCGGATTTTGTGAATAGATTTAACTAGTCATGCTTTATGCCTGTTTTTACCGTCTGCCGCCGATGATTTGTGGCGGCAGACATTTATATAAGAAATTTCTCTCTTCCGGGTTATCTTTTTTCCCTGACCAGAAACCATGCCATAGGGGTGTCCGTCAGTGCACGCATCAGTGCCGGGTGCGGGAATAAACCCCTTTGCTGTAATGCCAGGTTCCCGGTATCGGACGTTTTTGCATTTCCAGGTATAGTTCTTTGGTAAAATGATGCTGCTGATGACTCATAAACAACCTCATCCAGTGGGATACTGGCAAAAAGCACCAGTAAGGCCAGTAGGGTAACTCCCGGCCTTTCATCAGCCGGATTTGCTCGGTTTTAGCTACTGCTTCCAAATGTTTTTTACAAAAGCTGTCTGATATGCAGAGGGAATTAATGATCGGAGTAGTCATGCGCTTTGGCTCCACTTAAAACATCCGCTCGCTCCACAGGCTGTATGCGCTGGTACCTGCAATACAGTGATCCCAGCTAATACTTTCATAAATAAACGAAACGGATTCCTCGGGTTGGGCGTCGTTATCATTAATAGCATGCGCTACATCCAGCTGGATGTCGATGATTCGGGCATTTGTCAGCTTTATTTTGTAGTACAATTCATTGACTCCTGCGCGACTGGTTCGGAATAAGTTAATCTCGCATGACAAGACTTCGTTCTCACTGATGGCTTTATTTAGTAAAGGTGAAGACTTATCGACAGGTTTTCTTATTGTCAGCATCTGGTGATTAACGTTTTGCTGGCGGGAAATACCGTGCGTCAGTTCCTGGACCATAATTTGATCTTTGTGAGCGGTTTGCGCTTTATTGCCAATTGAATCCTGAGAGCAGCAGCCGGCAGAAATCAGGCCTTGCATTTGTCCGTTCAGTGTTAAATAGGTAAGGTTAGCCATGAAATATCTCCGAAATAATTAGTTTTGATTGCTGTTTGTTTCTGTGTTAATGCTTTCTTGCAGTAACAGCCAGCGGCTTAATATGCCATCTATTCGTTCTCGAATTTCTTTTTCCTGTACGCTAGTATCCTGCCCCTGAATCTTTGATGCCTCATATTGCGTGAGCAAGTATTCTAAGGGAACGTCCTGATTCAGCGCTCTTTCAGCTTGATAAATTACCGTCTTGATATAGGAAAGTGTGAACCCTTCTTTATTCTGTTCCCGTTTCACTAGCAGTTCTGCGAACGTCCGTAAATCCTGTCTTGTTTGCTCCCATCCTTTCATTTTGGGGCTGCCATCAGCATGGGCCTTCAGCGCACTATTCCACTGCGTTGTGGTCTGCTGCTGTAGCAGACTTTCGGGCCATTGGCTGTCTGCGACACGAGTCATCCTGACTCCGCTTTCCAGAGGATGGAGAGGAGATATGCTGAGTAATGGCTTAAGCCGTTGTTCATAGTCGCTTAGTTGTGGTGATGCAAGCCAGATAGCGGCGGCACCCAGTGCTGTGTCACGCACCTGCGCTATCTGTTGCTGTAGTGGGCGAACCTGCCACCACCAGAGAAGAAGGGCTACCATCCCGGCTAACATTATACCGGCGATAAATCCACGTAGCTGAAAACCGGCTTTCTTTGTGGGTAGTGCGTTCACACCCCGGTTTTCAGGTACCGCAACCCGGATTTCGGACAGTTCCGGTATTTCCGGCAGAGGTGATAATGTGGCTTCGGATGTTAGCGTCTGCGGTGTATCCGGCGTATAAACCAGCGTCCTTACTCTGGATTGTGCGGCAACGTTGCCTGACCGATTTCCCTCCTGCTGTTTGCGGCTGTTTTGCATAAACCACAGCAGGTTTTCCATACGCGGCAGGCGTTTCAGTTCAGCCTTTTGCTGGAGTGCGTCGCAGATCACCTGCAATGCCCGCTCGGCACGGTATAACAATGGCAGGTCAGCGGTGGAGAACGCTAACTGCTGTCGCAGAACAGTGCTGGTTCGGGCATTGAACCAGTCGAGCATTTCTGTTCGTGCCTGAGGATTCAGCGGCCAGAATTTATCCCACTCACGGCTGATGAGTGCCGCCAGCAACTCTGTACCCTCGCAGAACCCTGCCAGTCCGTGAAGACGGGTGCGTGCCAGCGTATAGTAGGTGGCGGAATGCAGATCCACACCGCTTTTTTTGAAAATTACCAGCGCCAGCGATTCAACCCGCTTCCAGTCCATCACTGGCCGGGAAGGATGGCTGGCCTTATTGATCTCTTCTCGTATGGCGCTGAACTCCGGCAAACCACGCGGATCTTCGCCTGTGATGATAATCTCGCTGAGTTCATTATTACTCATCATCATGTCCTTATGTACCCGGCAATCCTCTGCCGGGTATCTCTCAGTAAAGTGTATCGGGGAGCCTGAACTGGCTGAACAATCCGCCAGTAAACGGGTTATCTTCCGTGTCCACATGTACCCTGTAGATCATGTAGCCACCGTCAACGTTAAAGCGCAGATCGAAGGTATTCTCCTTCACATTGGTTAACTGGCCCGCCTCCAGCAATCGGAATTGCGCCCATGGACCGCTGAAAGTAACGCTGCGTGGTGCTTTGTTGCTGGCGGCACTGACCAGTGTCAATTTGCTTTCATTACCTTCACGCATGGAATTTGGCCATACCAGGTGAGCGGTATAATTCCGACCCTGACTGTAGTCGACCAGTTGCCCGTCGAGATTCAGCACGCTCCGGCGTTTGTTTGCAGACAGTTCCACGGTTTCAATGGCAAACTGAGTTCCCAACCCGTTCTGCTGGCTGAAAAAGGTGTTGCGGATCTTCTGTGCAGTGTTCAGTTGTTGCTGGATATCTTCACGGATCAGTACATTACCGTCCTCACCCCACGTCAGTTCGTTTTCAATGAACAGCTTCAGTTTTTCTTGATAAAAGTTATCAAGCAGGCCATCAGGCCGGAAGAACCGCTCGAAGGCGTCCAGGGATGCATCCTGAGGAGAATGCGGATTGAAAGGATATTTATCGCCAAGCTGAGTGTTAAAGGGTTTAACTATGGTGTTATTCCATTCCAGCTCCATGTGATGTACCGCTTCCACCATGACGACGTGCCATGCCTGGTCTGCCAGTACGCCAACCCATCGGTTAAGCGGTACTGGTAACGTTTTGGCCATTTGTCGCGTGGCGAAGATAGGATCGCTGTTGTTCTGATCGAGCCTGAGCTGTACGGCTTTCAGCGCTGATTTACCTGGTACGGGTGAGTTCTGGATCGCCAGCAGGTAACGGTGCAGTTCTGTAAGTTGCTGATAAACGGTCTGCAACAGACTGGTTTTATCTTTGTATTCGGTCAGCGCGCTGTTTTCCGGAGCAAATTCACGCCCCAGACGTATCAGCAACTGATAGTCAAGTTCTGCCTGAGCGGCTTCACGTGCTTTATCGTCCAGTCTGGCGGAAAGGGTGGCGGGTTGGGTGTTATCCCGCAGCGTATTCAGCGCCCTCTGGAAAGGCTGGTCGCCGCTAATAACTTGCTCCAGCGCATCGGTGAGTTCTGGTAGTGCCTCATAATGGCGAACGTTAAGGTTATCCATTCCGGCACGCCAGGTGGCAGTATAGTCACTGACATACTGTTCAGTGATATGACGCTGGATTTCTCTACGATCGGCTTCACTGTATGTGACATTACGGGTCAGGTTCAGCACCCATGAATCCATCGCCGTCAGTTTCACCAGTTCATCGCGCTGTTTTACAAAGTAACTTTGCAGGCCATAGCGGGTGAGAAACTGTGGGACGATCAGCTTACTGTCATCCCCAGCGACAAAAACTTTATCGAAACTTGGGCCGATCTGATCCCGCAGGTTCAGGTCAGAGGGCAGTACGCTGAATGCTCTGGTGCGCAGACTTTGATAAACTCGCTGATAAATAGGGAGTTTACTCAGTTCCTGTTGTGCTGCCGTAACACGTTTTTCATAGGGAACATATCGGCTGATGGCATCGCTGTCACCCTGCTCACGCTTTGCGTGCCAGTCGGTATGCGACAGTGCATAATCCAGATGCCCCATTAATTGCGCCTGAATATCGCGCTGCCCGTGGAATTTCTCACTCCAGCGCTTCGCCATAAACTGTTTCACGACTGCATTATTACGCCCGCTTTTATCATCCAGCATTCGTATGACGCGCAGTACCGCCAGCTTTTCTTCAGATGATGGCGGCGCGTTATTCATCTCTTTAATCAGGCCATTAAACAGCGCGGGAAGATAGCGCTGTTCCAGTAACTGAAGGTAGGTCTGCTCCACATACGGGCCGATATAAGTTCCCTGGTACAGCCCCAGATCGGTGAGAACGTTATGTTCGCGATAATCCCCGTAAGCGAGAGTGGCGTCGCGGACGGGATTAAGCAATGGCAGTTGCAGATTGCCGTATTCGTCAATTCCCTGCGGTGGAGGAACGCTCATAAAGGATTCTGCCTGCGCAAGGACCTTAATGCCGGACTGCCAGTTTTTATTGTAGTAGTGATGCCAGCCGCCAATGAGCAGCGCGATGAGCGACGCACTGCATGCTGAAAATACCAGTAACCTGCGCCGGGTGTTCCCCAGCCAGAGACTATTTTCACCGGCGAGATTTGGCTCTGCCAGCAGGGCAGACGGAAAAAGCGTTCGTGTGAAATAGGGAACAGTTTCTACCATAGGCCATGTGGCCCGCGAACTGTTTTCAAGCCGATACTGATGTGCTGCGGACTGAGTAAAGAGATCGTCCACCTGACCGCGTTGCAAAGATGATGTGAGATAGACACCGCGCAGCATCACATCCATATTTTCGCCGTCTAGCAGGCCGTCCAGTAAGGCACCCAGCGGATTATCGACCCCCTGCATCTGGCGGCTAAAGCTGAATAATGCGCTTCTACATGGCGTACCCGCCTGAGTTAGCATTAAATCGGGGAGGGCCAAATTAAGTCGCGACCCCCACTCCTGCCAGAAAGCGCGGAGTTCGGCGCGCCAACTGCTATCTGCATGCGCATTTCGGGCGAAGGTTACACCCAGGATACTGTCCCGGCTCTTTTTATCCAGTGACTGAAACAAAGAGGCGAAACCATGCAGCAGATCCAGTTTTGTCAGTACTACATACACTGGCAACTGGCAATGCAGTTGCAGACGAATTTCCTGTAAATTCTGACGTAGCGATTGTAACAATTGTTCGCGGCGGGATTTTGTCGCAGTCAACAGATCGGGCAGATCCAGCGTCAGGATCAGGCCGTTCAGCGGCTGGCGCATTCGGTTATTGACCAGCCATCCCAGCCAGTGCTCCCGCAGGCGGCGGCAGAGCACATCATTGCCGCCTTTATCCGAATCTATGAGTGAACCATCCACGTCAAAGATAACCGCCTGTTTGCCCACGCGGGGGGTGATCCGTACCGGGTATTCCGCTGTGCCTCGCGTATCAACCGGCTCGTAAATCACATCGGAAGGGAACCCCTCACGCAACAACGATGTCTTCCCGCTTTCGACGGGGCCCAAGACCATATACCACGGCAGGTGCCAGAGGAAGCGGCGGGTGTCCAGATGACGATGCAGGCGCAGCAGCCAGCGGTCAAGATAACGCTGCTGCTGATGGATCTCCACGCTGACTGGATCCTGTTCTTCTTTGCGCTGTTGCTTTTGCTGTGTCTCCAGTTGTTGCAGGCGTTTCATTACCCGCAAGATGATCCAGCCCAGGGTAATGAGGCCCCATACAGCCGTTGCCAGCCAGCGACTGGTGAGAGGCTCTAGCCAGTGTTGTTCATACAAAGTCCATGCCGGGCCTTTCCACCAGATCCATACCAGCAATACTATCCAGGCAATAGCTGCAAGCCATATGACGGAGACTTTAAACCGAGGCATTGCCGGTCTGAGAGTGGACTTCATTCCACTGAGAAACCGGGAAGTGGGTAATCTGAACACAAAAAACTCCTGTATAATTTTACTGTTCTGCCGTGAACTTTTCTTCGAGTTGTTCCAGCAACGCGGGTTCCCACTCGGACAGCGTTGTCTGAAGTCCCGTTTTAAACAACGTCCGGTAGTGTTGCTGCGCAAGCTGCACCATTCCCGCCTTTTCCATTAACTGCGCGCCGAGATATAGCCGGAGGAAACGATCGCGGGGCTCGCCTGCTGGAAGGTCTTCGAGGCACTGGAGTGCGGCTTCGAGCCCTTGTTCATGGAATCGTTGCCAGACGTCGGGCGAACTGTCCGACTGGATTAACTGACTGGCGGGCTGAACGCCTTCTCCCTGCTTTAGCCAGCGAAGCGTCTGCTCAGAAATGAAAGGTGAATGGTCGCTGAACAGCATTGAACGCAGTTGAGGTAGTCGCGCCAGAAAGGTGTTTATTTCGTCCCTGATGGCGTTTGCTATCTGGCTGTAACCGAGACGTGCGGCAATTTGTGCGGAAAGAGCATGTCCTTCAAACCAGTACGGGGCCAGAATCAGGCTCTGTTCCACCTGTTTCAATAGCGCAATATCCGCGTTGTTTGCGCGGTTCTGGTAGTCCGCCATGATATCGGCGGAGAATGCCGCCAGAGGCGTGCGACCATCGCTTTCAGCCAGCGGCGCGCTGGTGATGCTTTGCCACAGGGCATGGCGGCGCAGGCGGTAACCCGCCGGGCTGTCCGGCTGACGGTCACATAAAATGCTAGCAACATTCATCAACGTATCACGCCATGCTTTATCGTCGTGACTGTCAATATTGACAACCGGCGCAGCGTTTATCGTCCGGGATTGGGTGGAATTACTGACCCCCTGCATCAGTGAATCCTGAGAGGGTATGGATTCGGGAGCAGCAATTGGCGGGGTAATATCACGGAATGCTTGCTGGTACAGGTAGGACAGGTTGTCCGTTGCCGTAGCCAGCTCGGGGAGATTATTTTCGTGCCAGAGTTGAGCAAGATGCGCCAGCTCTCCGGACAGCGAATTATTCATTGTACTGTCAGCCTGTTTCGCAACGCTGTTGATGCCGGGTTCAAAACGTTTAATTACCTGCGTGGCGAAGCGTTTTTTATGCGCCAGATTTTGTGGCCATGCCGTAGCCCAATAGCTGGATACGTAATGTACCAACAGCGTTATTGCCAGCAGGTGATCCCCCGCGTGTTGCAGGGTTCTGAGAAGATGGGCCATCAGACGAAAATCTTTACTGCGGGTTGCCAGTAGTTCCAGCCCCTGTTGCTGAAGAGCTGCAATATCAACCTGGCCGTGCGCCAACGATCCCAGTCTGGCGATCTCTGTATCGATGTATTCCCATTGTGGGTCATCATCGCGCAGGCCTTCCGCCAGCTTTTCTTGCGACAGCGGAGCCAGAAGTGCTGCCAGCCAGGTTTCCGGGTTATGCAAATCCATTTTGACGTGCTCCTTATTATTATCCAGCCCAGTGGCAGGCTTCCCGCAATGGGGCAATGGTCTGCGCCAGCCTGCTGATATTAAAGTTCAGTTTTCCGGTGACGCTTTCGGTTCCCATATCGACAGTCAGCTTACTGGCACCGAAAAGCCACTTGATCTCGTCGATGCCGGACAATCCCCGGCTGGCTTCTAGCAGCATTCCGTTTTCACGAATGAACCAGTGTGAACGGAGCTGAGCAGTATCCGTACTGAGCGTCACAGGTAGGTCGTTTTTTTTAAGTGAATGCGTCAGCGCGACCTGCATCCGGGTGATGTTATCCACGCAACTGAACATCAGCACCGGGCGTGGAGGTATGTTACCCAGCGCTGGAGTGGTAATAATGACAGTAGGATTTTCACCCTCCATGCGGGTCATCATTAGCGATGTTGAGTTATCTACCCGCTGCTTTTCCTGCTCAAAGGCGCGTTTCCACGCTTCACCTTCATAACGGGCTTTGACCAGCGCCCCTTCAAAGCCGGACGTTTGCGGCGTCAGAATGCGGTCGTAACAGTCAAGCCTTTCCAGCGCAGCGGGTTCACGACGACAGGCGCCCATGGAGGAAAGCGTACTTTGCGCATCCGGTACATCACTGGCATGCGCAGATGATGCCAACAACAGCATAAATAACAGCCTGTTCAGCGGAATACTCATACGGCATCTTCATCCTTCATGAAGGTGCTATCCGGAGCATCTCTGACATCTGCAACAAATACGCCATCCTTCGCATTGAGCGTGATGTGTGTAATGGTTATGTTTGCCGCCATTTTCTGTAGCAACAGCAGAGAGAGCGGAGGCAACATTTCACCATCGATGATCGACTCCAGCATGCGGGCTCCGTTTTCAGCGCGGGTGATGCGGCTCATAATTTCGTTCGTCACTTCCGGTTCAATGACAACTTCTGCATCAAAGCGTGAGCGCAGTACTCTCTCCAGACGGCCAAGTTTTCCGGCAATAATGGTGGCCAGCGTTTCTCGCGACAGTGGAAGATAAGGAACGACCTCGATTCGTGCCAGCAGCGCCGGTTTGAAAAAGTCCGCCAGCACCGGATACAGGGCTTCGTGCATGCTTTCCGGATCATTAGCGTGTTCGACAATAACCTGGTAGCCAAGGTTGGAGGTCAGGAAGAACACAATGTTTTTGCAGTCAATAATCCGGCCTTCACCATCGGCCAATTCACCCTTATCGAATGCCTGATAAAACAGATTGAGTACATCTGGATGGGCTTTTTCTACCTCATCCAGCAACACGACAGAGTACGGTTTCTGACGGATAGCTTCGGTCAGTACACCACCCTCGCCATAGCCGATATAGCCCGGCGGTGAGCCAATCAGACGCGAAACGGTGTGTTTCTCCTGAAACTCCGACATATTGATGGTGGTGAGATACTGACGCCCTCCATAGAGAAGCTCTGCCAGTTGCAACACGGTCTCGGTTTTGCCAACGCCGCTGGGGCCTGCCAGCAGAAACGCGCCGAGTGGTCGTCCGGGTCGACGCAAGTCTGCCCGTGCGGTCAGCAGATGTTTATGCAAATGCTTAATGGCCAGTTCCTGTCCTTTAATCGTGTCACCCAACCAGTAAGGCAGATCGGCGATGACGGATATTTCATTCTGCGACAGACGGTTGAGGGGAACGCCTGTCCATTCGGCAATAACGGAGGCAATCTGTTTTTTGTCCACATGAGGTGAGACCAGCAGCTGTGTATGGTGCAGGGCATCCAGCTCTTCGCTTAGGGCGATAAGGCGTTCTACTGGAGACGTTGAAACCGCGTCATTTTTTTCGCCCTCATCGGCATTTGCCTGAGTTTCCGGCTGTACATCGTTGTCATCCGCTACTGCAACTTTCGTCAGCAGCGCCTGACGCAGAGCGATAATTTCCTGTACCAGCGTTTGTTGCTGACGCCATGCGTCTTCAAGCGCCAGAAGTTCTGCCTGTGCCGTTTCGTACTGCGTATGGACCTCATCTATTCGCGCGCTGTCCGTACGCAGGCCGATACGAATCTCCCGCTCGAGCTGGCGAATTTCCGCTTCATATTGGTGGCATAGTGTCGTCAGCGCCGAGATTTGCTTCGGTGGTGAAGAGAGGTTAATCGCCACGCGGGCGCAGGCGGTATCCAGTACGTCGATGGCCTTATCCGGCAACTGGCGTCCGGAAAGATAACGCTCACTCAGGGTTGCTGCCGCCTGTAGTGCGTCATCATCAATGAGTACACCGTGCGACTGCTCATACACCGTCGCCAGGCCACGCAAAATGATGGTAGCTTCTGTCGCCGTCGGCTCACTGACCTTTACAAGCTGAAAACGTCGCGATAGCGCAGCGTCTTTTTCAAAGTATTTTTTGTATTCGCTCCAGGTGGTGGCCGCGATGGTTTTCAGTTCGCCGCGAGCCAGAGCGGGTTTAAGCAGATTGGAAATATCCAGCCCGCCTTGCTGGTTACCTGCACCTATCAGCGTATGGGCTTCATCAATAAACAGGATGATGGGTTTTGGGAACTGTAGAACCTCTGCCATTAACCCTTTAAAGCGTTTTTCGAATTCCCCTTTTACCGATGCGCCTGCCTGCAATGCACCGAGATCCAGCGTCATGATTTCGCAGTGGCGCAGCTTTTCCGGTACCTGGCCGGCAACGATGCGTAACGCCAGTCCTTCAATCAGCGCGCTTTTGCCAACGCCTGCTTCACCTACGACTACAGGGTTATTCTTGCGACGGCGACAAAGAATATCGAGCATCAGGTCAATTTCATTATCACGGCACAGTACGGGATCGAGTCTGCCGTTACGGGCGTCTTCGGTCATGTTCTTCGTATAGCGTGCAAGCCCGCTGTCAGTTAAATTTGCTTCGCTGGTAGGTGAGAAACCTGCATCGCGCAGCGCTATCGATTCTGCTGATTCACTGGTCCACTGCGTAAAATTCTGTCTCAAATGGTCGCGATTAATATTGGTTAGCAGGCGGGCAGCCGTCGCCGGTATGTAGCGCAAAGGAGAATGAAGCAGGGCGAGCAGAAGAGTACCGCCCCGCAGCTCTGTCTCTTGCATGTCAGCAGAGGCCAGCAGCCAGCTCTCCTTCAGCCATTCGACTAACATGGGAGAAAACGCCGGGTAGCTGTCGGACGTACGTGTCTGAGGCCAGTTTTCAGCCGTCAACGCTTTGCGAAGCTCATCATGGTTTATACCTGCGCGTTCTGTTATGACCCGCAGGTCGCTACGTGGGGTGCCCAGCATTTGCAGCAGTACGTGGCTGGTGGTGATTTCAGACGCCTGCTGGTTCATGCACTCCAGCGCAGCCGCCTCCAGCGCCTGTTTTGAAAAGGCGTTCAGTCTTTTTACCAGCGTGGACAAATCAATCTGGATCATGGGATATCCTTATCGGAGTAACTTATTTAACTGTTGCAGGATGTCCTGCGTCTGGGCGTCAAGGCGCAGTAGATAAAAGAGATAAAAAAGCACCAGGACGGCTAGCCCGCCAAAAAATACGTGTTTGATGGTCAGACGCTGGTTCAGTCTGTAGAGTCCGCCTTGATGTTTTTTGTCCTGATGCAGTAACGGGAATGGCGCCTCGCCACGCATTGGGTGCAGGACATGGTGCAGACGCCGGTAAACCTGCTCAAATTCGTCCTGATTTGAGGCCGCAACCTTGTAACGACCACGAAAACCTAATGAAAAGCACAGGTAAAGAAACTCAAGCAGATCCTGATAGCGCTTTGGCTCACGAATCAGGCGTTCCAACAGGATAAATATCTTCTCTCCGCCCCAGGTTTCATTATGGAAATGCACTAACAGCGATTGTTTGATCCATTCGTTCTTGTTCGACCAGCCATTGCCCAGCGCTGCTTCGTCAATAAACGTACATAGGATGTAACGAAACGAGACGATAACGCCGGGCTCGTACCCCTGTTCCTGAAGTGACTGCTCAACCGCCTGTATATCGGCGACGACCTGAGTGAACAGATGTTCCGGCATCGTCTGGCTGTGCATATTTTGCAGGCGCATTACCATCCCCAGCAGTGGTGTAGCGGCGTCGACCATCGGATTTAGGCTGTTGCCACGTAGCGACAGGCGATACTGACGACCAGAACTGTCCATCTCGTTTTCCAGCGAAGTAAGGGATAAATCGCTCATGGCTTATCCTCTGACCGCCCAGAGCTGGAGATCTAAATCCGGGAACTGTCCGGAAATATGTAATGCGAAAGCACCGGCTTTAATAACGTCCTGCCAGGCTGGCGTTGCTTTATCCAGTTCAAAGTAAACGTAACCCTCATGGTAGGGTAACTGGCGAGGGGCCGCTGTCAGTGAACGAAGAGGAATCCCCGGAACCTGTACGCTAACGACATTACGAATGTGGGAGGATGATGAAACTTTTGACTGCTGAATAAACTGAACCCGCAGTTTGTCATGTGGTATCCGGGCCCGAACGGCAAGAATAAACGTGGCGGTCTGTAGCAATGAAGGATCGTTGACCGTGGCCATCCAAATACCATCGTTGAACCTCAGAGGCAGGTTCTGTGCGCGCGGCGTCAATACCGTATTCAGCGCCCGGCGTAGTTCTGGGATCACTGTTTTGAATGTGGTCGTTAAATCACGGTGATTGTAAACCTCCAGCGGACAAGGCTGGCGGCTGGAATCTGTAAATGTCATCAGTTCGCCCAGTAACATAGCCAGATCGAGGTAAACCGTTTCCGGATGCAGAGTGTGGAGATACGAACGATGGGTGAAGCGCATCCGGCTGCGGTTGAGCAGTTGTAACATCATAAATTCGGCAATATCGGCGATACCGCTCTGTTCTGGAGAACCGATACGTTTTGCCAGATCGTCGGCGCGATTACTGATAAGTCCCTGGAACTCACCGATGACGTTCTGTAGCACCGGGCTGACGCGAATAGCCTGACAGGTAGGAATAAAATGAGAATCAACATCCAGTTCACCATTCGCCAGCCTTTCACGGATTCGGCACAACGGTAGTACTGTATATGCGCTCAGATCCTCTGCTCCACTCATGATTCTGGGAGCAAGCTGAGCCAGCTCAAGCTGTCGCGATTCACCACCATCGGTATGCAAATCGCGTACGTCTGCGCGGTTCAGGCGATAGCGTCCTTGTGTTTGCCCTGAACTATAGTGGCCTTCAATTTCATTAATCACATCACTGATAACGGGAAGCGCCAGGAAAATGTCATGGCTTCCCGGACGGGACAGATCGCCAGGCTGGTATGGCTGAGGCAGATAATCCTGTTCCGGAAGACTGAATACTGTGCCATCAGCCATACAGCCTTCGGCTCTGTCGAGGGCGATCTTGCCCTGGGCCAGGAGTTCAGTGTTAATCGACAGTTCGGTAAACCCCCATGCAAATTCAACCTGCGCATTTAGTCGATGCGTGAGCACATAGTCGTTATAACGTTGCTGCTGCTGAAAATGCTGGGGCTGGACAAACGTCCCTTCCTGCCAGACCACTTTATTTTTCATTGTCGCCATAATCAGTAATCCTCCTTCTTTATCTCAATATTGCTCTGGCGTACGTGTACCAGCATGCGGTAACGGTGACCGGTACTCTCTACCGCTTCGAGTTGCTTCCATTCAGTTGTCTGATCGCTTGAAAAATAGGCGACGATTCCAATAAACTGCGTTTTTTCATCCAGTTGTATTGGTTGCAGCGTTTTGATGGTGTCTGGCAACAACGTGAAATCCTGATGGTCGATATAGTTTTTTCCCAACACATCAGGAAGTGGTGAAGTGGCGACCAGATCGTAATCGGCAGCCTGTAACTTCGAATCGTCGCTCATATAAATTAACTGGAGATCTATCGGCGTCGCTTCACCGCTACCGTTGAGATTGGTGTCCGGCTCAGTTAACAGCGTTATTGTTAGCTCTGAAGGTTGGGTAGCCAGGCTGCCGACCTGGATTCCTGGATCGGTGATGACTTTTCCGATTTTCTTCGTCATTTCACAACCTGTTATCGCCCCGAACAGTAACGACATAGCGGCGTAAAACACTGCGTTACGCCATCTCATTCTTCTAATGCTCGTTGCTTGTCACGTAGTACGCGATCGTAAACCTGGGCATAGACTTCGCTGAACAACATTTCGAATCCCTGCTGACGGCTGGATGCCAGCTCTTCGTAATAACTGCTGTACATGCGCCATGCCCAAGCGTCGTCCATTTCCTGGCGCTGTTCATTGCTGCGGCGATACTGGACGAAACGGCGCATCAGGCTGGCGGGAGAAAAGGCATCCAGCATGATACGTAATGCTTCGGTTATGGCTGCCTGATTAGCCTGCTCATGGTGATGAATATTGCGCAGGCTCTCTTCAATCGCGGAAGGCGCTGCAAGATGTACCGGACTTTTATTTTCGGCAAACATCACGCTGAGTGCCGTATCGTAATCAAGGTTGAGGCGTAGCGGGTTATCTTCCAGAGGACGCAGATGCTTATCCGACAGGCTATTTTGCTGATGTTGCAGGTTGAGAAGACCTTTGATGGCTTTTTGCAGGGCGCGTCCAACTTCTTCCAGAAAGTCATCGGCCTCCTGTGAATTGCGGATGGACAGCGAACAGCCCAGTCCTCTCATTAGCGGCGAAAGAGCAAGGTGACGATGGTTCATATTCTCATGAAAAAATTCATCACCTGGTTCATCGGTATTTTGTTGAGCATCGGATGCCGGCAGATCCATAAAACGATGCTCGATGCCCCCTGATTCGGTTACATCCGACATTGGCGGCGTGCTGGAGGGAGAGGTATTGTATGCTCCAGGCATATTAGTCAGTGACTCGGTCTGTAGCACCTGCAAGGGATCGGTTGAAAATGCGTGCGCGACGGTTTGGGCAATATCATGTCGTATGGACATTCCTGGATAGTGCGGCTGGCCGTCAGTTGTAAGCAGGGTATTCACCAGGTTATCGCGATTCATCACAATGGTTTCCGGGGTTGCCATCTGTTTGTCATAACTGATGATTTCTCCCTGATGCAAAAAAGCTTTTAGCGTCAGAGATCCCAACAGGATCTCGTCGCCCTGACGCAGGCGTACCAGACCTGAGTTGACAGGCACCGGCGCCTGGTTAATAGCGATGTCTGACGAGTGACTCTTTATGCAGAATGCGCCGTCGTGCCAGATGACGGTAAATGCCTGTTCGCTGACAGTGTTTCTACGATCCTGGACCGACCAGCGGCAGCTTTCAGCATGCCCGACGCTACCTCCATCGGTGGTGAACAGGGCCGATACCGCACGTCCACTCTCCAGCTCATTACCATTAATGACCTGTAGGGACAGGGTTGGGGAGTGTTGTTGTTTTCCTTCCTGCATTCTCTGCTCCATATGAATGTTTATTTATCCCCGGCCTTTAATCGTTATGAAGGGTTGTGCTTCTGGTTTGCCTATAAAACTTGTCCAGCCCAGGCGCGCGCTTTTCTTGTCCCCGAGCCGCATTCCTTCGGCCTGATCCGGTGCCAGACCCAGCCGGAGATCCCATGCAAGCTGGTCGCGCAGGATGAACGCAACAAACATGGATAACGGTTCAAAATTTTCACCTGACGGAAGGAAAGAAAGAAAGCGCTCCCGTGAGAGGTTATTGATACATAAGAGAAATTTTCCGCTCCGGTCAGGTACTCGTGCCCCAAGAGTGAAGTTGCGGCCCAGCGTGGATTTCTGCCCGGAAATGCGGTGGCCTTTTTTTACCACCATACCCAGACGATTTTGTTTACCAGAGGGAATATCCATTTTGCGTAACTGCCAGCTCTGTAACGTCACGTCGGGCAAATCGAAACAGTGTGCGATGAGATTGCAGATCACTTCTGGCGAACGTCCGGGACTGGCCAGTATGCTGGCATAGGCCAGCATTTTGCAGTGATTAACAGTTAGTTTACTTCGCTCTTCCTGGCTTCCCAGACCGAGCAGAGCGAACATGCGTTGGGAAAAAACATCTACGCCGCCATGTCGAAAACAGATGTGATAGCGATATTTACGCCAGATCTGCCATACAAACTGCGTCCAGCGATGGCTGAACAGATCAAGAAGTTCTGCAACAGGGCTGCCTTCATGTGCGGCTTCGTAAGCCATATCTTCCAGGTAATAGCCCGGCAGGGGCGACTGGCTTCCAGTGAGTCCAAGAAATGCTGTTGTCACCACATACTGATCATTCTGATTTTTAGTCAGATGATTAACGTCACTTCCAGGAAACGCGATGCTGCTGTCAGAATGAAACAGAATCGCTTCCTGCGAGGGCTCTGTCCGCAGAGGAAAGTTGGGATCCGGAATCGATTTTTTCCTGCGCAGTATTTCTGCCAGCGTAAAGAAGTTATACCGGCGGATATTTGCTGAAGAAAACGCTTCTGGTTCGCTCAGATCAGTGGGTGCTGGCCCATTTTTTCCTGCCATTCCCAGGTCTCCTGATTTTCAGTATTAACGACGGTCAGTTCATGGAATGAATTGACGCTGGCATACAAAGAAAAGAAATGCGACAGTACCGAACCCAGCAAATACACTTCTCCTGCACAGGTAAAAGGTTGTGGATCGATCCAGAGGGTTGATGTCAGTCCGCGCACAGGTACGCCATTGAAAAGACTGTCTGCCGGATGAGTCTCCAGACGTTGAATTGCATCCAGTTTCAGCTGGGATAAACGGGCTTTTTGAGGACTTCCTGCTCCGTGGCGGTCATAAGTTCTTAAAACCTGAACCAGTGCGTTCTTATCCAGCAGTGAGAAATAGTTCAGACTGACGCTGGATATAAGCGCCCAGTGCAGCTTCCCATTCTCTACGGGGGGAAGAGGCTGTGTCGGGTGTGTCACGTTACGAAGGGATGCCACCGCTGCATTTTTCCCCGTAGCGGTATTAATGTCTCCCACGCGCAAATGTGTGGGGAGTTCCCGATTCGTGCAAAGTAGGGAAACTGAGACAGTTTCATTTTTTAGTAATGTGCTTTCCGGCTGGCTACCGTCCGCATGAACAAAAGAAAGAGAATGATCCATCCCCTTCCGGAACAGCGATGATTTTGTCCTGTGGTGGTAATAAACGACCTCATTATGCTGGCCATATTCCGCCTGGTGGTTATAACTTTCAAAGTTGGGCCAGTGGTAAACGCCTTGTGCCAGTTCAGGACGTGTGCTGACAGAAAAATCTCCCTTTGTCTTATGCGAGCCTCTGCGGGACTCTTTGCTCTGACTGTAGACATCGCAAACAGAAAAAATATCGTAAGCGTCAGGGAATCTGCGGCTGGCGCGTAGCGGATATTCACGATTGGTTTCATCAAGAGAGATGGGTTCTGCCTGATGGCTGAAGAGATTAACTGCCGGCGTACAGAACAGGCGCAGTGAATCATTACGGAGCTTGATATCCAGTGGCAAAGGACGGGAAAAACGCAACCGCAGCGTAAAAGCAGAGGCCGACAAATTAGCTGGAAGAGGCCGGATCCCCTTGATGTCAAAAAAGAAAAAACCTTCCGGAAAACAAAAATATTCCAGCAAGATACGATAACCGCTATAGGTATTTTTCGGCCACGGCAGAAGGGTATCCTGTTTTTCAAATCCGACAGGTATCGGCATGAAATCAGGCAAAGCGATATGCTGTTCATTGACAAGGATTTCAGCATCCAGCAGGTACTCGTTTAGCCACAGATAAAGCTGATATCGGGTATAGTTATCATCATTTCCCAGCCAAAAGCGCAGCTTGTTGAGGTCTATTTTGCTTAGATCGGCGTTCGGGTTGACTGCAAAAGTTATATCAATTACGCCATATTTATGGCTGCTATGATTTTCCACATTGCTGATGCTGACGGGCAGCAGCCATACGTCACGGCATAGGGTAAACGTACACGAAAGAGATAGATCCTGCTCTTCGTTCCCGTGGGTAAATACATTGTTAAAAGAATGGTCTTTATCCGGTGCGGACAGCACCGTCTCATTCCGGGGGATCAGAATCTCTGTGGTCAGGTTATGGACATCCGGCGTGTACTCTATCACCGTCATGCTGGGAACCGGACGGAGATAATTGGGCAACAGCAGATTTATGAGGCTGTAGGTGAATTCCGGGAATTCGTCCTCAATTTTTTGTCTCAGTTTTCCTGACAGAAGTGAAAAACCTTCCAGAAGGCGCTCAATGTCCGGGTCGGCCTCTTTCTCTGCGAGAAAACTGGCCAGTTGCGGCTTTTCCTTTGCCAGCATTTTGCCCAGCTGTCGAAGATAATCCAGTTCCTGCCGGAAATAACTTTCATCAAATGCCATAGCAGTCAGTCCATTTTGAAATGCTGGTGAGTACTCATAGACATGTCGAATTCCATCGCATCTCTAATACCCCCGAAGTTCACCGTGGCTACAACATGAAAACGCAAATCCAGCGGGGTGTTACTCTCTGCCATGACCGCGGATACTTCGACGGCGGAGATCCGAGGTTCATAATGCAGAATACAGTCACGGATCGTGTTCGTGATTACCTGATAAAAATCGGTGGTGAGGGTGACCGCGTCATTGAAATCAACGATGCCTAAGCCAGGCGTGCCCTGACAGTTACCGTGCCGGGTATTAAGTATATTTTGCAGATTCTTGAAAATAGACTGCCTGAGCGTTGTCGCGCTGGTTTTGCGCTCCATCCCAGCATGAGCGTTACGGATACGCTCAAACAGCGTACCTGCATATATTCCCCGGCCCGGTAACATTACGGTCATTCCTTATCCAACCGTCCGACAAGCGACAGATCGATGCTGGCACCCATGTATTTAAAATGGGGGCGTGCAGAGAGGGCCACCTGATACCAGCCTGGTTCGCCTTCCACATCTTGAACTTCAATTTTGACAGCGCGGAGCGGCTTACGACTGCGAACTTCTGCCGGCGGATTTTCCTGGTCGGCAACGTACTGACGGATCCATGTGTTCAGTTCTCTTTCCAGATCGCCGCGTTCTTTCCATGAGCCGATCTGCTCACGTTGCAGAACCTTGATATAGTGCGCCAGGCGGGAGATGATAAACAGGTATGGTAACTGCGTACCCAGCCTGAAGTTTGTCTCCGCAGCTTTGCCTTCCGGCGTATTAGGAAACTTTTTGGCTTTCTGAACCGAACTTGCGGAGAAAAACGCCGCGTTATCGCTGCCCTTACGCATGGTGAGGGTGATAAAGCCCTCTTCAGCAAGTTCGTATTCACGCCTGTCAGTAATCAGTACTTCTGTCGGGATTTTGGACTGAATTTGTCCCATAGCTTCAAACAAATGTACCGGCAGGTCTCTTACCGCACCACCGCTTTGCGGCCCGATAATGTTCGGACACCAGCGGTACTTAGCAAAGCTGTCCGTGATGTTGCAAGCAAGCGCAAACGCACTGTTTCCCCAGAGGAAGTGTTCATGGGACTGACTAACATCCTCTCTGTAATTGAATAACTTCGTTGGGTTTTCAGTCGCGGAGTAAGGCTGGCGGAGCAGGGTTCGAACGGTAGTCAACCCCAGGTAGCGTGAATCATCGGATTCACGCAAAGAACGCCATTTTGAATAGGCTGGCCCCTCAAAAATGGCATAAAGATCCTTGATATTCGGCAGTTCTGTATATGAGTTGAGACCGAAAAACTCTGGGGATACAGCAGAAATAAAAGGCGCATGCGCCATAGCTCCGACCGCTGTAACGTATTGCATCAGTTTCTGATGGGGCGTGGTGTTTTTGAACGCATAAGCGCCAATCACCGCCGCCACTGGCTCTCCGCCAAATTGTCCGAAACCAGAAGAATAGACATGTTTGTAGTAGCCAGACTGTGTGATTTCTGGTGCAAATTCAAAATCGTCCAGCAGCTCTTCTTCCGTTGCATGCAGTACATGGATTTTAATGTTTTCACGGAAATCGGTGCGGTCAACCAGCAGTTTCAGAGAACGCCAGAAGGATTCCACGCGCTGAAATTTATCTGAATGAACTATTTCATTCATCTGGTTGCTCATCTTTTCATCGATTTCAGTAATCATACTGTCGATGGCAAACCGGTTAATGGGTTCTTCCTGATGGTTTCCCTGCAAAATACTGGCAATAAATGCGGTTACGCCCTGTCTGGCGATATCATAGCTTTCTGATTCCGGCTGAATACGAGTCTGCGCCATGATTTGGTCCAGCAGTGAGGTAGACTCGCTGTGCTGTTTTGCATGGTCGGCAACGAGAGTTTCTTCCTGTAAAGACATACTAAATACCTCCCTGTTTAGATTTACTTGTTAACAATATCCAGTTCTTTGAGAAGCTGTTCGCGAGTTTCTTCGTTCTCCAGCAATGCCTGAAGCTGCGCGCGGAACTGCGGGATATTTCCCATCGGACCTTTAAGTGCGACCAGCGCTTCACGCAGATCCAGAAGCTTCTTCAATTCGGGCACTTGCTTTGCGATGCTGTCGGGAGAAAAATCATCCAGCGATTTCAAATCCATGTGGACACATAGCTCGTCATCAGGTGTTTCGCTGAGCCGGTTTTTGACATTAAAATTCAGATTTATTCCTGTCTCGGAAATAACCGAATTGAAATTGTTTTTGTTAACGGAGACAGCATGTCTCTCATCTAAAGATGAGTTGTCCGATTTTCCCGTGTCGCCCGTGATTAACAGGTTGAGCGGAAGTTCGATTTCGGATTGCTGACCATCCGTTTTGGGTACGTAACGGATATTAATTCTCTCTTTTGGGGCAACGCTTCCATCGTTTTTTTTGCTATTCATATGAATATAATCCTTGTGAATAATATATTGGCAAACCGAGTGGTATAATAGATTCCCATTATTTAATTGCTTCGATTAATTCATTTCAATGATAATAAATAAGAGAAAACTGCGATAACAACTCTTAATTGTTTGTTTTTCAGTAAATTATGATTGATATCTTTGGTGTGCGCACTGTTTTTGTTTGTGATGTCTTTCCAAAGATAGATCATTGAAAATAATTTTGCGTGATCCATATCATGTATATTACTTGGCTGTTGTTAGATACTCAAATGAATTTTAAAGGAGAGCTTTGAGTAAAGGGCGTGCGTTTTTTAGAGACTTGCCTTTCTCTTTTTCAATGATTTTCAGGCTGCGACGCATGGAAGGTGTGGATTCTTGCTTATGCGATGGTTTGTTTTTTATAGGTCCGATTCCCTACTATTGCGGGGCATCAAGTGAGTTATTAGTATTACTCGGGTGATACTTGTGTCTTATTTTTGCGATCATACAGTGATTATGGGTGCTGGATAATATTTGTCAGGTGTTAATGAGTTGAGTGATTAATTGATACTGATGATGTGTTCTTCAGCAAATAACTGTTATTTATATGTAATCAAAATTGTAAAGGAGTTTACAAATGCCAACACCGTGCTATATCTCTATTACCGGCAAGACCCAGGGAAATATTACACAGGGCGCGTTTACTGCGGAATCTGTGGGTAATATCTACGTTCAGGGGCATGAAGATGAGATGCTGGTACAGGAATTTCAGCATACTGTCACAGTACCAACCGATCCTCAATCCGGTCAGCCTGCTGGGCAGCGCGCACATAAGCCGTTTATTTTCACCGTTGCACTGAATAAATCAGTTCCGTTGTTATATAACGCGCTGGCTTCTGGAGAAATGTTGCCAAAGACAGAATTGCACTGGTACAGAACGTCTGTTGAAGGGAAGCAGGAGCACTTCTTCACCACCCGCCTTACTGACTCCACTATTGTGGATATCGACTGCACTATGCCGCACTGCCAGGATGCGGAAAAGCGTGAATTCACCCAACTAATTAAAGTGTCTTTAGCTTATCGTAAGATCGAATGGGAGCACGTTACTGCGGGTACTTCCGGTGCTGACGACTGGCGGGCCCCGCTGGAAGCGTAATCTTTTTAGCAGGAAAGGCACTTCGTTTTATGGAGTGCCTTAATATTTTGTAGGATCAGGAAGGTTGCTATGTCGTCACAAGGACTGCGTTTTACGCTGGATATTGAAGGGCTCCCATCGAATATGTTCCCGGTGGTCGATTTTTGCTTGAACGAGTCGCTATCTTCCCTTTTTCGCCTTGACGTGAGCGTATCCAGTGAATACTTCACCTCCCTGAGTCATGAGATGGTGACGGAAAAAACCGCCAGCCTGAAAATCTGGGAAGGAGAATCTCTTCTTCGCCACGTGAAAGGTATTGTTACCGGCTTCAGCCGGGGAGAGTCAGACGGTCAGCGGACCGATTACTGGCTGGAAATTCACCCCCCGTTCTGGCGCAGCGCCCTGCGGCAGAATTTTCGCAGTTTCCAGAATCAGGATATCGAAACCATTATCACCACGCTGCTGGGCGAGAATGGCGTGACCGAGTACAGCCCTCTGCTGGGAGATGCCCATCCGTCGCGTGAATTCTGTGTCCAGTATGGCGAAACGGATTATGATTTCCTGCTCCGGCTGATGGCGGAGGAGGGTATCTTTTTTTATGAAGAGTATGCTGACGATGGTGTCAGTCAGTGGCTTATTCTTGCTGATAACGTGGCATACCTCCCTGATCCTATAGAAATCCCGTATAACCCGGATAAGTCTTCCGGGACGACCACCGACCATATTGACCAGTTCAGTCACAGTTTCCAGGTTCGTCCTTCCTCTGTGGTCTCGCAGGATTACACGTTTAAACGACCAAAATGGCGCGGGCGATTTGATCATGCCGGAGAAAATATCGGCTGGCAGCGTGACCAGTACGAAATCTTTGACTATCCGGGGCGTTTCAAGGATGAGCAGCACGGTCAGGAATTTGTCCGCAGGCAGGTGGCAGGTCTGCGTAACGGTGCTGAGACAGCCCTGTGCAATACAGGTTCACCGAAGTTATGGCCGGGGATGCGCTTTACGATGACGGGGCATCCGCTGGAAAGCCTGAATACCACATGGCAGGTAGTGAGCTGCGATATGCGCGGCGAACAGCCACAGGCTGTGCCGGGTTCCACGGGTGAAGGCACCACGCTCAAAAATCAGGTTCATGTGATACCGGCAGACAGAACATGGCATTCTGCGCCGCTGCCTAAACCCCGGGTGGATGGTCCTCAGTCCGCGACGGTAACGGGGCCGGAAGGCGAGGAAATTTTCTGCGATGAATACGGTCGCGTGCGGGTGAAGTTCGCCTGGGACCGCTATAACAATGCGAACCAGGACAGTTCGTGCTGGGTGCGAGTGTCGCAGGCATGGGCGGGAACGGGCTTCGGCAATCTTGCCATTCCGCGAGTGGGTCAGGAAGTGATTGTCGACTTTCTCAACGGCGACCCGGACCAGCCCATTATTATGGGTCGCGCTTACCACGAGAATAACCGCTCCCCGGGACGTCTGCCGGGCACGAAAACACAGATGACCATCCGCTCGAAAACCTATAAAGGCAGCGGGTTTAATGAACTGCGGTTTGAGGATGCGACAGACAATGAGCAGGTCTATATCCATGCGCAGAAAAATATGGACACCGAGGTGCTGAACAACCGCACCACCGATGTGAAGGTGAATCATACCGAAACTATCGGTGCCAATCAGGTGATTACCGTTAAGCAGAATCAGACCCAGACGGTGGTACAGAACCAGCAGGAAACCATCGGGCAGAACCAGTCTGTCACCGTCGGGCTGAATCAAGCAGAAACGGTGGGTATCGTCCGCGCCCTGAGCGTAGGGGTGGCATATCAGACCACTGTAGGGGGGGTGATGAATACCTCCGTGGCGCTGATGCAGTCCTCGCAGGTCGGTATTCAGAAATCCCTTCTGGTTGGTAAAGGGTATGACGTCAGCGTGGGGGAAAACGTCAACTTCACGGTGGGAAAAACTCGTAGGGAAAGTGCTGGGAAAGTGGCGGTCTACAGCGCCGGAGAACATCTTGAGCTGGTCTGTGGCCAGGCCAGGCTGGTACTGACGCAGGACGGCGGCATCTTCCTGAACGGTACGGCGATAAACCTTCAGGGGGCACAGACCATCAGCGGCGACGGGCCGGTGATTAACTGGAACTGCGGGGCGGCAAAAACGCCACCGGACGCGCCGGAGTCGTGAAGCCCTGACAGGACCAGAACATAAAAACCA